>NZ_JAOEAL010000001.1:3052720-3357992 GCF_029835735.1 Shewanella sp. GD04112 | reverse complement strand
CGGCTTCATCAACCTGCCATGGCCAAGGACTGAGCTTATTATTATCGAGTGTGGTATTCGTCATTTGGGCTATTCACTTTTAGGTGTTTGGGGCCTGAATTTGTTTGCCGCAGTGGGGTTATTCCCTTGCACTGCGGCTGTTGTGTACTGTTTAAGCTAACTTTGGCTAATGCCGCAAGTTAGGCGCTAGCGCTATGCCTCTTCGATACAGATTGCGATATCGGTTACCTCATAAATGCGCAGGCCATCCTTACTCAGGTTGGCATCGCCTTTGATGATGCGTTTTCCGTTTTTATCTTCAATGCTGGTGATATGCACATCCAGCGACATCTGTTTGTTTAATGGATTAATTTGACCGCGATACTTCCATTTAATTTCTGACAGAATTTGGCCAAATTTCGGATTATTGAAGCCTGCGCCTAGGTCTTGGTCTATGGCATAGGTTTGCAGTAATTCGATAATCGCCTCGACGCCGAGTGAGCCTGGCATCACTGGATCTTGATGGAAATGGAACTGGAAGAACCAATCGCTCGGGTCAATAGTGCGCTCGGCGTACAAGTATCCCATTCCCTTCTTACCGCCAGTTTTTACAATTTCGGCCTTGTCGATAAAGTTCAGCTGCCCACCTGCTAGGCGGTAGTGTGGCTTGCCCTGCGGCGCCACAAAACTGCGGCCGTTTTTATCTAACAGATTGATTTGGCTGTCGGCTTTGATATCGTGCTCAATGTGCCAGGCTTGGGTAATTTTACCATTGTCGATCCCCAACTGGTTTTTAAGCGCATCGGCCTTAAAGTAACCGAATACCGCATTACCTCGGTAGAAGGGCTCGCCATCGCAGCTCAGTTCGAAACTAAAGTTTTGAATGATATTGCTGCCAGCAATCACGGTGGACAGCAGGCGCGAATCGTTGACTATGGTTTTACCGCGTAAATCCACTTCGCGCAGTAACTTGCCACTGCCGTCGAGGTTGCGGAAGAATAACTCCTGCCCCGGGAAGCCTAAGGTCGTGCCCATATAGCCCGAGATAAAGCCATTGGGCTGCAATGAGATTTCCATCAACACTGAGTAGGGCATCACACTCGGGTGGCTGTTTTTAGCGTAATACCACGCGTTGCTGGGCACTTCATACTCGGCAATACAGGAGGATGGCTTTTTCAGTTTGCCACGTTTGCCCTCAATGGCCACCACTCGGGTGGTGAGTTGCAGATCGCCGCAGGGCGTACGTGGCGGGATTAAGCCACGGTAAATACTAAAATCGGGGCCGAAGCAGTTTTCAATATCGCCGGTGGCAAACTCAAACAAATGGTAAGGCGTAAACGGCAGGGTGTCGGGCACGCGGTTGGCGTGCTTAGAGCCTGCTGGCGCAATCGGCGCACTTACATGCTTAAGCGGCACAACGCCTTTATTCAGGGGAGCTGAAACATCTGGGATTTGCGCCATCAGTGGCGCTTGTTCCGCTTGATTGTCGATATTTGCAGCTTGCGAATCATTGCCTTGTGAAGAACTGCTCTGCGAATAGCGGGTGCAATCTGCTTCTTCTTTAATCATCACCCCGAGGTTTTGGAAATCCACCACCACTTTGCCATTGAGCAGAATATCGATATTCGCTTTGGCATAGGGGCGAGGGCTCATGCCAATTTCGGTGACTTCCATGCGATAGGTGAGCGTGCCAGATTGTGGCAATACTTGACCGCGGCAGCGCACTTTTTGCGATGCGTTTTCAAGGGGTTGGAAACGACCGTTAGTCACCCCAAGGTGCATACCAATATGCAGCATAAAGAATTGCAGTAACTGACCACAACCTTCGGCCATGAGGGAGCCGGCCATCACTTGGTCGCCCTTGAAATGGCAGGGGAAATACCAATGGTCGGGGGCTAATTGCTTGTGACCTTCAATCAAGCCTAAGCCCCATGCGCCGCCATGCACTTCGAGCTTGCTGACTTGCTCGATCATCAGGAATTTTTCCGAGGCGAAGCACAGTGAAGGTTGGAGGCCAAACTTCGCCTGATGGGCCGCATGTTCACCGCCGAAACAGCCGCCAATGTCAGCGCTCAGTAGACGGTGGATTTGGCCGTAGCTGAAGACCGGTTGCGCGCAGTTAAGTCGCGGTGTGAAGCGTGGCTGATTGCCGTTTCGCGCATATTCATTGGCCAGTGCAATTTGTGCTTGCTCGCGCAGCTTAATTTCGGCCTCGGTGCGGATCACCCCTTTGCCATCGGCCAGTTCTTTATCGGTAAAGAATCCCGCGCAGCCGCCGTCCATTTTTAGGATCAGCTTATCGCCCACGAAACATTCGTAGGAGAAGAAAAACAGCAGGGTATCGCCATTACGGGCAAAGTGGTTGATGGAGATATCGTAGCGCAGGGTGTCACCGCCGCGGGGCAGATCCCCAAGGAAGGTGAGGGTGCAGTCGAGCAGGCGATAGACGCGCTCGCCTTTGTTTTCAAAATCGATACCTAAGTAGCTGATCAGCATTAAGTCGCACTGACCCGATTCGACTGCCACCGCCCACGGAATTTGGCCATCGACCAAGAAGGGCGCATCCATGGGAATGTCGTACTCTGTGGTCATAGTGCTCGGCTGATAGCGGTTCATTTGCGCGTTGAGCTTAGTCACCCGCGAGACTAGCAGATAATCCGAGGTTGGCAGACGCACGCGGCGTGCGTAGCTGTCGATAATGGCGTAATCGGCACCAAAGACCTTGGCAATGTCGCCCTCGGCGTATTCCACCAGATCCTGATAGTTCCAAATGCAGGGCTTAGCCGCAGGAATGGGTGGCGTATAGGGAGCGACATTTGCGTGATCTGGTTTTAGTTCTGGGACTGATACAGCTTGCTGCGCTGCGATGGGAGCAACATTGGCGCTGGTGGCAACATGGGGTGCAACAGACCCCATTTGTGTCGTCTGGGACAATTGCGCTTTTAACAGCGCATCGGCCAGTTTGAGCCCTTGCTCACGGCTCTGTAAAAAGGCTAGGTGAGCTTCGCGGGCCAATTGCTGGTTTTGTAACAGTGCCGCGCTATCCTGCGACGCCCTATCCTGCGCCAAGGGCGCCGCCGAATATTGGTGTGGTGCGTTAGATGACATACCGCTCTCTACTGCTATTGGTGTGGCAAATGGGGTGGCGTTTTCAGCCGTGGTATCAAGTGCTGCGCGCACTGTGGCTACAGTTTGTGTTGCCTGTTGGCCTAAAGGCTGCAACTGGCGCATTTTGCCTTGGATAGTGGCAAGTGCGGGCAGCGGCGTATCCACAATATGTTGATAGATATCGCGGCCACCGAGCGTCACCGGTTTGATTAAGTGTTTTTGCTCACTCAAGGTTAAGTCCTGCGCAAGGCGCTGTTCTAGTTGCGCCGCCTGCGTTGCCGTTTGGCTTAACAGCAGCAGCGAACTCACCCCTTGGCTTTGGGTAGAGACTAATGCCTGCTTATCGGTGTTTTTATTTGAAGCCGCAGACCCGTTCTTTAGGCTTAACAGGGTATTCAAAAGACTGGCCATACCCGCAGCGGCAAAGTTATGCCCAAGGGTATTGGCGACTCGATTGCATGGCGTCCCCATAAGATTAAGCTGCGCTAATAGCTGCTCCGCTGGCAGTTGCTCTTCTGGGGCAATACATTGCTCAACCATATGGATGGCAGCGGGCACTGAAGGATTGGCGATAGCCGTTTCGGTTATCAGCGAATCAAGCAGCTTGGGCAGCTGATGATGTGTGCCAAATGCTTGACCACGAATTTGGCCGTAGCCCTTTTGAGAACTGTTACTCGCTTGTTGACTGTTGCTCGCTTGCTGGCTGGTCAGCACGATAGCGCCCGCACCTTCACCCACCTTCCACTGTGGATTCGCGCTGTTGGCATCGAGATCAACGGCGACTTCGGCGTTTTTCAATATGACCTGTTCAACACTGCCGCTTAAATCCACGGCGGCAATCACTACACCATCGAGTGCCTCTTGGGACAGTAGGTTTTGCGCCACATCGATACAGCGAGCGACCGATTGCTCGGCGGCTGAAATGGTAAAGGCCGGGCCGTTAAAGTCCCACAGCGAGGCGATGCGCGACGCCATAATATTGCCAATAAAGCTGGTGTATTGATTGAGCTTGGCGGCATCGAGCACGCTGTCCATGGCGATAGCTTCGAGGGCAAGGTATTCATCATTGGAGAGGTGAACGCCTTGTTTCTTTAAGCTATCCGCAAGTTGGGTGTGCAAATTCACCCGGCCACGGAATTGGTGCAGTTCAAGCTCGGTTTCCATCGCCACTAACACCGCGACCTTGCTGCCCGCGGTTAACTTGGCATCGCGAATCGCTTCGTCGGCGACTTTGATCAGCAACAATTGCTGGGATATCAGCCTGTCATCCTCATTGGGCGGTACTTTAAAGCGTAAAAAGTCAAAATCAAACTGCTCGATATAGGCGCCTTTGGGCGCGCGATTTAGGCCATATTGGTTAAGGATATCGGGGTGTTTATCTAAGCCTTTCCAGCGGTTAGGTGGCAGCGGGATAAAGGCATCCGTGTGAGCTAATAGCGCCTTATCCAGCGCATTGATGGAGGCCAAAGGCCCAAAATGCGACGCCATGCCGATAACGGTTAATGCTTGCTGCTGATAAACAGGTTTGTTGGCTTGCTTTTCGGCACTGTGAATTGTTGGCTGATAGGATTCCAACAACAGATGGGCATTACAGCCGCCAAAACCGAACACAGACACCCCCGCATGGCGACGATCGTTGCCTGTTTTATCGGGCCAAGCCTGCAACTGAGAGGGGATATTATTACCGCTAAACAATCCCTTAGGCGATGAAATCGGCGCCTTGAGGTTGATACTCGCCGGTAGCTGCCCTGAGCGCATGGCGAAGATCATTTTCATGATCCCAGGCATGCCGGCAGCGGTGAGCAAATGTCCAAGGTTGGATTTAGCCGAACCTATCAACGGCGCCTTAGTGCCGCCGAGTTTATCTTCGAAAAAACGCTCCATCGAGGTGAGTTCAACCTTATCCCCCAGTGGCGTACCGGTGGCGTGGCATTCAATCACTTCGATATTGCTCGGATGCGTGTTGGCGGCGGCATAGGCACGCTCGAAGGCTTGCACTTGGCCCTTACTGTTGGGGCTTAAGACAAATTGGCCCTTGCCATCGTTCGATAATCCAATACCACTGACCACGGCATAAATATTATCGCCATCGCGCTCGGCATCCTCTAAACGCTTAAGCACTAATACACCAGCGCCTTCGCCCGCGAATAAGCCTTTGCTATTGCTATCGAAAGGCGCCGAAATTCCATGGTCTGGATAGGCGTGGAAAATCGAAAATCCCATATTGATAAAGAAGGGATCGGCGCCCGATACGGCGCCTGCGAGCATCATATCGGCCTTGCCCGTGGTTAAATAATCGCAGGCCAATTTAAGGGCATAGACTGAGCTGGCGCAGGCTGCATCGAGACTGAGCTGCGCGCCGCCAAGACCGAGGGCATCGCTTAACAACTTAGAGGCCGTGTGGGCAATGGCGCCGTTGGCGGCCTGTTGCGTGCCTACCATCGACGCATTGGCGAAGGGCGCTAGAGCAAATTCGGATTGATTAAGCTTAGTTTTTAATGCCTTTTCAACCGCTTGATGGTAAATCGGTAAAAACAATTCATTGGAGCTTGCGGTCGGGAACGACAGGGTGCCCATTACAATCCCTGTACGTTCAAGTAATGGCGCCGTTAAATCCACACCCGCATCCAGCAGGGCTTTTTTACTGCAATCTAATGCCCATAAAAAGCTTTCATCGAGCCCATCAAAGGCCGTCGGCGGCAACTGATAACCCAGTGGGTCAAAACGAAAGTTGCGGATATAGCCGCCCTTGTCGCAATAAAATCGGTCGGCTTGGCCTTGAACACCTTGGTAATCAGCTGGATTGGCATTGAGTTTGGCCGCATCGATTTGGCTGCGGGAATCTTTTTTATCCAGCAGATTTTGCCAAAACTGCTCAGGTGTGTCGGCATCGGGATACTGAACGGCAAGGCCGACGATGGCAATCTTTGGCATCGCCTTTGAGCTTTGGCGCTGGTCGTTTGGCACAGCTGTGCTGTCTTGCTGAGTCGGGTGAGCATGCATTTGAGAACTCAAAGGGGTTCTCCTTCTTGGAATACGTTTGAAAAATGGCCTAATGCGCTGGCGCTGGCAGAATGTGGCGCTATCGTTTTCGCTCTAGCCTTATCTGCCGATTGAGGCATAAGCGGCGCAAGGGAGAGTGGCACTCTATGGCTGATAAGTTGAGCTAAGCATTTGAGTAAGCAAGTGATCGTATCGCTGCCCTTGGCATTACATGCCATGGCTAATATCGGTTGCCCCTGTGTTTGAGTGCCATCGGCACCCAACTCAAGTTGGCGGCCGATTTTATCGATAAGTGTGCTGGTTTGCCGATCGGCGCCCACCTCAACAAATAAGCGCGCACCTTGGTTATAGGCGGTGTTAATCAGCGCGGTAAAATTAAGCGGCGCACAAAAGGTATCGGCAATACTCTTGGCAATGCTTTGGCTGTCGATACTGACGGCGCTTTGCTGCGCCGCGCTAATAAAACGCACCTGAGTCTCGCAGGCATTCGCCTTTAAGCCCAAGGTATAAAACCTTTGGATAGCACTGTGCTGTGACTGCGAGGGCGGGGTATGCATGGCGGTGACTTTATTGCTGGCAATGCCACGCTTATTCAGCCTTTTAAGGAGTTGTAAGCAGCTTGTTTCGCAGCCCGCGATAATACAGGTATCACCCTGTTCAATCGCCAGATAAACCCGTGGAAAATCAGGGAGCAGGGCATTAATTTCGGCGCGAGAGGCGCGCACTAAAAAGCTATTCCACACCAGCGGAGCATCTTCACTCAACTGCCAATCGCGGCGCACCGCAAGCAGTGGGCCTGAAATCTCCTGATTGAAGATGGCGCTGTTTTGGGTGGCGTTAATCAGGGCATGTGGCGTTTGCCAGATATCCAAACTTGCCCACATGGCCGCTTCACCCATGGAATAGCCCAGAGCGAGTTGCGGTTGGATATTAAAGATTCGAGTTAACAGCCGACTAAATAGGTAACTGGCGCCAACACCGCTAATCGCAAGCTGGCTTAAGCTCATCTCTGCCGCGTCTTTTGCATCAACAGTACTTTTGGCATAAGCAGCGCTGTGGTAAATCGCCTCGGCCTGCAGCATGGCGGCTAAATCCCCTTCACGTTCAAGCTCGCGATAAAGTTCAGGGAAATAGCCATGTAAGTCACTGAACATATTCGGGTAAACCGTGCCGACGCCGGGGTAGACAAAGGTTAAGCCCGTATCGCCGAGGGGCGTTGGCGTATAATAGCTGCCCGAAGGAGTTTTAAAGGCTAGATTGGCCGATGGCGTTGTCATTGGCGCTGGAGTCTGTTGCGTCTTTTCAATATAAGCGCGCATCGCCTTGGCTTCTTGCATTAACTCCTCAAGGGAGCCTGCCATAAGTACTAATGCCAATGTATCCTTTGCTTGATAGCGCTTAAACCAATCACTGCCTTGGCTGCTGAGCCAATCTGTATCGGGAAGGCTTGCCGATAAATCTAATGAATCAATGAGTTGCGATAGCTTTGCCGTTAACGACTCAAGCGTATTACCGCTAATGGGAATAAAAAGCCTATTGGCATTGAGCAATGGCTGAGGGATAAGCCGAGTGCCTTGGGTCAAGATAAGGCTTTGGGCAGTGCTCGCTTGAGGGGGCTTACCCAAGATATTACCCAAGAGATTTAGGCTTAACACCCTTGCCTGATGGGGCTTGGTAAACCAATAGCCGTTCTGCGCGGTTTTTACGGGCTTTTCAGCGCCCAGTTCAGCGTATTGTTCAGCAAGTTGTGCTGCATCAGTCGCGTCAAGCATTGGTGTCATACCTGCTAGCGTTCGATGACTAAATGCCTCAACCGCTTGAGCTAATACATTCAACTGACTGGCAAGATTGCCTGCCTGCGCGTAGCTATTAACCGCCTGAGCACAATCGCGTTTCGCCAAGGTAAAAGCGCTGTTTAAGCAGCGCTCGACTGTATTTGTATTGATAGTATTTGTATTTGTTTCTTCGGCGGTTTCAGCTTGGATTTGCGCTAATGCTGAAATATAAGCCTCGGCATGCAGATGTAATTGTGCGGCAAGCAGCCCATTGAGCAGATACAGGCAACGGACTTGCTGCTGATATTCAAAGCGAATTTCAACAAGTTGTTTTTGCGCAATATGGGCGAGCTGCTCGCTGAGTAAGCCAACTAAGGTTGGATCATCTGTCGACTCATTGGTTAATGGCTTATCTTCGACATTAAGTCGCACCCGAGAGGCCAGCAAGCGTTGCAGCGCAGTGGCATCAGTTTGAGTATGGCTAAGCACACTCTGCATCCACCCATCACCAAGCCATACGGCAATTCGCAGTGGCTTGGCATTGGGAGGCGGACTGTTTAATGTCGCATTGCTTAATGCGGCATGTGCGCTTGGGTCGAGTGTCACTTAACACTTACCTCGGCCGTGCTTTGGGCGACTGCCTGCACTTGCATTGGTTGCTGAGGTTTATTGGCCAAAAACGCTTGGTTGAGCGTCTTACTGACAGTAACCTTGGCCCGTTTCATCTCGCAGCTTAGTCGGCCATCTTGATGATAGAGGGCAATATTGGCTTCAAGTGTTCGGGACGAATGCTTGATAACATCCAGCACTAATACCGCCTTCTCGCCAAAACCTAAGGGCGAATAGGACACGAACTCGCCAATGGCACTGGGTAAGCTTGCCGCTTGATATTTAAGGCGCGCCCACACGAGCATGGCCTGCAATAACAGATCTTCGGCAAAGGGTTGTGTGCCTTTATCCTCAAGATCTGGCGCAAACTCGCCGCAGTCGTCCAAGGCCAACGCTGGCAGTGCAACCTTAGCGATAAGCTGCTGGTCATCAAAGGCGAGCACTTCGCTTATGCCTTGCAGTCTTGGGCCATGGAACAGCGTGCCATCGCTGTAGAGCGACTCGCGATTCGCGATAGCGGGTTGCTGCGTTATCTCCTCCATCAGAGAATGCAACTCGCCAACCTCGAAACGCTGCGCGTCTGGCATATCATCCGTCTGCGCCACTAATACCGCCTGGTATTGCGGGCGACCTTCAAAGCTGATCAGCGCGGCTAACGCCTCAGTCGATTGTTGTGTAGCGTCAGCAAGCGGCGTGAGCATCAATTCGAGCTCAATAGGCGCATCGCGTGCAAGCAGCGCCTCATCGAAGATGATCCCCTTGAGCAGTCGATAATCGCTGACACTCACCGCCTTACCTAAATGGGCCTTGGCAGCCTCACGCATCCAATCGATGGCGCACACCGTCGGCAATACCGCATGACCATTGATGCAATGATCCTCAATAAAGCTCATGCGTTTAGGGTCGAGGCTGCGCATGACGCGAATACTCTGTGGCACAGTTTGGGCCATAGGCTGCGGATCTAACGCCGTGGTTAGATCCGCTTCAGGCTTTTTTGCTGATGCAGCTTCAACAGCATTGGCGGTATTGCCCTGCATATCGGTTCCGACCAACAGCTGCGCCCCTGTATCACTCAATAATTGGCTGGCAAATAACTCGGCACCGGCTTTGAGTGGAATGACATAAACCCCGCGGTCGATAAACATTTTTTTCAGCGCAGGATTGACCATGCCGCCATCCCAAGGACCCCAGTCAAAGCTCATCACCTTGGCCTGTGGCAATTGCTGCGCAAGTTGTAGCGCAGCCTTATTGAGAATGTCGTTAGACATGGCATAGTCGCTCTGGCCAGTATTGCCGTAAAAACCCGCCGCCGAAGAGAACAGGGCGATGAGCGTTAACTGGCTAAGATCCAGTGCCGACAGCAGATTGTTAAGTCCGGTCACCTTAGTGCCATAAACACGTTCAAGTTCGCTTAAGGTTTTGTCTTGAATATGTTTATCGGCAAGTACACCCGCGCCGTGGATAATCCCCGTGATGGGCGATAGGGCGCTGATTGGCGCAATAGTGCTGGCAATAGCTGCCGGGTCATTCACATCCAAGCTTAAGTATTCGGCGCTGGCGCCAACTGCTTCAAAGGCCTGCAAGGCATGGCTGATTTCAAGGCTGCTTTGTACTGGCCAAACTAAGGCATCCACTTGTTTTGGTGTGGGTTTATCACCCAGGCTTTGCAGATGTGCAATGGCCGCGGCTTTCAGCTCGTTGCGATTTTTACCCTGAGCCCAAGCGGGAATTGCTTGATGGGCGCTGCGACCCGCGAGGATAAAATGGGCCTTGCAGCGTTTCGCTAAACTTAAGGCGCACTCGAAGGTAACGCCCTTAGCGCCGCCTGTGACGAGGATTTTGTCCGCAGACGAGAGAGACGCGCCACTGCGGCGAAGTACGGCATTGCCCGCGACTAAGGTTGCTCGCTCAAGCTCGCTATCAATACCGACTTCGACCGGCGCATCTTGGAGGTAGTATTCCTGCACTACCGCATTGGCGACCGTTTTGGCATCTAAGTTTGGAGCGATATCCAGTGCGCGGCAGACCACTCCCGGCCACTCGTGATTTAAGGTTTTAGTGAGTCCAGAGAGCGCCGCTTGGTTGAGTTCACTCTGGCTAATAAGAATACCTGCCGACTCGTCCATACCGATATAGCCAAAGCCACCATCGATACGGCTGACGGTGACAAAGCGGCAGTGGTCGCGCTCCGTTAAAAGCGGTTGTAAGTGCTTGGCAAACAAGAAGGCTTGCTCGACCGAAGCTTTGGCGTCGTCTGCCAGCACTAAGCCAGCACCTTTATCGGCAACGGACTTATGCTGTGGCTGCAGATGAATAAAACCGGCGATTTGGCCAAGCGCTTCAATCTGATTGATGACCTCACAGATGCTTTCATCATCAATCGCCTCCAGCGTGAAGCTGGCAATATGGCTATCGAGTGGCGATGCGCTAGTCACAACTGTTTTGGGTGAGCGTACAACCGCGACCTTAACCCCTTGGGCGTGAAGCTTTTCGGCAATCACCCCTGCGTTGTGGCCATCGTCGCCGATAACGACGTAACTGTTTGCCGTCAGTTGAACATCGCTAGTTGCTATGATGCGCGCTAACTCAGCCGCCGCTGGCAACTTTTTTAGCATCACCTCACTATGGGGCGGCAGGTCGATGGTTTCCTCGACGGTTTCTGTTGTTGCCTCTTGAATCTCTTGAATTGTCGCAGCATGGTTTTGCTGTAGCGCCTCACTTGATGCTTGCGAACCGACATAGAGGGCGACAATTTCACCCAAGGTGCGACACTCGGCTAAATCCTCTGGGCTCAGTTCTGGCAGGTTCGGTAATTCATCTTGTACCGTGCCTAGAATTTCTACGCGCTTAATGGAATCGATACCAAGGTCGGCTTCCATATCCATACTGAGTTCCAGCATTTCCACGGGATAGCCGGTCTTGTCGGCCACGACCGCCATCATAGTGCGTTCAATCTCGCCATTAGAAACCGCCGCACTTGCTGCTACTGCACTTGCGAGTACTGCATTTTGTGTCGCATGGCTAACTGTGGCCGCAGCTGTTACAGGAGTCGCTTGGCTAAAGAGCGCCACAATTTCCCCTAGGGTGCGACACTCGGCGAGATCTTCAGGGCTCAGTTCTGGCAGGTTCGGTAACTCGTCCTGTACCGTGCCTAGAATTTCTACGCGCTTAATAGAATCGATACCAAGGTCGGCTTCCATATCCATACTGAGTTCCAGCATTTCAACGGGATAGCCCGTTTTGTCGGCCACAACTGCCATCATAGTGTGTTCGATCTCGCCATTAGAAACCGCCGCGCTTGATGCTACTGCACTTGCGAGTACTGCATTTTGTGTCGCATGGCTAACTGTGGCCGCAGATGTTACAGAAGTCGCTTGGCTAAATAGCGCCACAATTTCCCCTAAGGTGCGGCACTCGGCAAGATCTTCTGGGCTCAGTTCTGGCAGGTTCGGTAATTCGTCCTGTACTGTGCCTAGAATTTCTACGCGCTTGATAGAATCGATCCCAAGGTCGGCTTCCATATCCATGCCAAGTTCGAGCATTTCCACGGGATAACCAGTTTTATCGGCCACGACCGCCATCATAGTGCGCTCAATTTCATCATTGGAAATCGCTGCGTTTGCGGCTACTGCACTTGCGAGTACTGCAGTTTGTGTCGCATAGCTAACTGTGGCCGCAGCTGTTACGGGTACCGCTTGGCTAAATAGCGTCACAATTTCCCCTAGGGTGCGACACTCGGCGAGATCTTCTGGGCTCAGTTCTGGCAGCTTGGGTAATTCATCCTGCACTGTGCCTAGAATTTCCACGCGCTTAATAGAATCGATACCAAGGTCGGCTTCCATATCCATACTGAGTTCCAGCATTTCAACGGGATAGCCAGTCTTATCGGCCACGACCGCCATCATAGTGCGCTCAATTTCATCATTAGAAACAGCCGCACTTGCTGCGGCTACTGCACTTTGTGTAATTGACTGCGTGCTTGCTGTAACGGCTGTTACAGGTACCGCTTGGCTAAATAGAGCCACAATTTCCCCTAGGGTGCGACACTCGGCTAAATCCTCAGGGCTCAGTTCTGGCAGGTTGGGTAATTGGTCTTGTACTGTGCCTAGAATTTCCACGCGCTTGATGGAATCGATCCCAAGGTCGGCCTCCATATCCATGCCAAGTTCTAACATTTCAACGGGATAACCTGTTTTGTCGGCGACCACTGCCAGCATGGCGGTCTCGATTTGCTGCACGACTGACTTCTCGGAAAGCGCGCTAGTTGCTGCCGCCACAGTTTGCACTTGTGGTTGTGTTATTTGTGGTTGTGTTACTTGTGGTTGTGTTACTTGAGGTTGCTGAACTTTGGGCTCACTCATAGGCGCAATAGTCGCTTTTGGCTCTGCGGCTAACGCTTGAAGCACGGGCGCCTGAGTTGGAGCGACTGGCGTTGCCACTGCAACCGCCACAGGTGCCGCTTGAATGGGGGCTTGAACCTGAGACGCTGGTATTTGGCCGAGCAGGGCTAATGCCGCTTGGCTGCTGCTGGTCTGCAATTGCATAAATTCAGCATGGCTCTTTAGGGTCTGTGCCTGATGCTGGTGGAACAGCTCCATCGAGCGTTGCAGACTCTCTGGAATGGCGATGCCAAGGCTTGCCATTTTGGCTTGCTCTGCCATCAGGGCGCTGACGGTATCGCCGTATTGCTGCGGGATCGCTAAAAATTGTTGATGTAATTGCGCGGCCTGGGTTTGGGCGGCAAAAAAGGCGCTCAGGGCATCTTGATTCGCCTGTCCAGTAGTAAAGCTGGTTGGCTGTGTGGGCGTTTGCTGTTGAATAGTATTGCTATTTTGTGCCACTGGCTTTTCCACTTCGACAACCTTTTCTAGAATTTTTTCGACAATCACGGGTTTTTCAACGACTTTCTCAACCACTTTTTCAACGATGCGATCCACATACCGAACTTGGCTGGTAATTTTGCCCGATTGCAGCGAATCGACCATTTTGTTGCGGGTCGCTGGGCTGATGTAGTTGGTTGCATTGAGCTTGATATTCATCGCCGAAGGCGATGCGGGCGTAATCAGTTCGGCTTGATAAGGGTCGATTTCACCCAGCTTCACCCCAGCAACCGCCAGTTGCACCGCAGCGCTGCGCAGTTGGCTATCGGAGTCGGCTTTAGGATTCGGGTTAATGCTGATAAGGCAAAGCTCGTTTAACTGCTCGGCGAGGGTATTTTCTGCCAACTTTTGCAGAATGTTTTTCGGGCCGAACTCGACAAATACCCGTGCGCCAGCGGCATACATGGCTTCTAGCTGCTCGCTAAAGTGCACCGATTGCAACATATGCTCTTTAAAGGCGGTTTTGATGGCATTTGCATCGGCGGGATGTAACTTGCCTGTGCCATTGGCATACAGGGCAATCTTTGGCGTGTTGAACAGAGCCTTATCAATGGCTTCGCTAAAGGGCTTTTGCGCATGGGCAACCAATGGCGTGTGGAAGGCGCCAGAAACGGGCAGGGCTATCGCCTTAAAGCCTAACTCGCTAATAGCCTTAGCGGCCTGTTGTGTCGCTGTGGTAGCGCCTGCAATTACCAACTGAGTGGGTGAGTTGTAGTTGGCAATCTTGACGTCGTCATACTGCGCAAGGCAATCGTTGATAGCCTCAATATCCTGTTTTTGCTTAAGAATAACGGCATACATGACGCCAGTATCACGACTGGAGCCGGCATCTTGTGGTGACTGCGCCATCGCCTGTCCACGTTCGAAGGCAAGCTTGATGTAGTCGTCTACTGAAATCACGCCAGCGGCGCACAGGGCCGAGAGTTCACCAAAACTATGGCCTGCGAGCATATCCGGGGCGAATCCCGCCTGAGTAAACAGGGCGTACTGCGCCATAGAGAGCGCGCCGATGGCGCTTTGGGCGTAAAGGGTATTGGTTAACGCACTTTCCTGCGCTTTTCTCGATTCGTCATCGAAGGCGGGGATCGGGTACAGCACGCTTGAAAGCGAAACTTCACCACGGTCACTAAACACTTTATCACTGGCGTGGATATGGCGTCGAAGCTCGGGGAAGTTGTTGGCAATTTCCAGTCCCATATTCAGGTACTGTGAGCCTTGGCCTGCAAATAAGGCCGCAACCTTGTTGTTATCCTTGACCAGCGCCTGGGCGCGAAAACTTATCCCTGAGGGTAGTTGCCAGCTCTCGGCGCTATTGGATTCTAGCTGCGCTATTGCTTGGGTTAACAGAGTCTGTAACTGGGCATAATCCTTGGCGATAAAACCAAGACGGGCTGATTGCGGGGGGAGTTCACGCAGGGCATAGGATTTTGCAAAGGCAACAAAATGCGCCTGAGACAGATCTGCCTTAGTCGCAGTTGCTTGCTGCAGCGCGGTTTTTAACTCGCCCAGCAGCGCGGTTTTGTCGGCGGCGGCAAACAGCCAGCTTTGTGCCACGCTGCGTTGGCGATAGGCGTCATCGCGCGCGTGTTCGGGGTGATATTCTTCGAGCACTAAATGGAAGTTAGTGCCCCCAAAACCGAAGGAGCTGATCCCGGCGCGGCGCGGCGTATCGTCATTGCGTTGGATCCAAGGGCGCGCCTCGGTATTGAGATAAAAGGGCGAACGGGCAATGTTTAATTTAGGGTTAGGCTGACTAACGTTAATCGTTGGTGGCAAGACTTTATGGTGTAGCGCCAATGCAGCCTTAATCACACCCGCCGTGCCCGCGGTGGACTTAGTATGACCCACCTGAGATTTAACTGAGCCTAAGGCTATATGCTGTAACTGCTCATTATCCTTAGAGAATACTGAGGTTAAGCCATTGAATTCGGCCACATCGCCTGCAGCTGTGCCTGTGCCGTGGGCCTCAATCAAGCCTACAGTGTGCGGCGCAAAGCCTGCGTCATCATAGGCGCGTTCTAATGCCTTGGCTTGGCCTTCGGGGCGCGGTGCATAAATGCTCTTAAATTTACCGTCCGATGAGGCGCCTACGCCTTTGATTACCGCATAAATACGGTCGCCATCGCGCTCGGCATCGTCGAGGCGTTTTAAGGCGACCATGCCGATCCCTTCTCCAATCATCATGCCCTTAGAATCGATATCGAAGGGTTGAATATGCTCGTTGGTGGTAAAGGCCGGCGTCTTTGAGAAACTCATATACATGTAGGGCGAGTTGTCGGTACAGACACCGCCGGTGATCATCATGTCGCTGCGACCTTCGGTCAGCTCGGTCAGCGCCATACGCATGGCGGCAAGCGAACCGGCGCAGGCAGCATCGACGACGCAGTTCATCCCGCCTAAATCGAAACGGTTGGCGATACGTCCGGCAATCACGTTGCCAAGGGAGCCGGGGAAAGAGTTTTCTTCCCAGTGGACATATTGATCTTGGAATTTTTTGATCAGCAGCTCGCTATCTTCATCACTCAGGCCACTGCTTTTAAATACTTTTTTCAGCACTGGGTATTGCAGGCGCGCGTTGAGGCTATGGCTTAGTTTTTGACCGCCGCCAATCCCGAGGGTGATGCCGATGCGATCACGGTCGTAATCGTCTGGCAGATTGGCATCCTGCAGGACTTCCTTGGCGACGACTAGTGAGAGTAACTGCGAGCTGTCGGTGAGTTCCAAAATATTGGGCGGCAGACCAAACTCCATCGGATTGAAGTCGACCTCTGGCATAAAACCACCGCGTTTGCAGTAGCTCTTATCGGCCTTGGACTTATCCGCATCGTAATAGTCATCAATCGACCAGTGGGATTCGGGCACGTCGGTGATGGCATCAATCTTGTCGCAAATTAAATCCCAAAACTTATTCAAATAGCGGGAGTTAGCAAAGATACTCGCCATGCCAACGATGGCAATCGGCATATCTTTTAAGCGTTTATTCAGTCTCTTATCGGCTTTTTCATCGGTTGATAATTGAGGCTGTGATGGGGTATGGCTCATAACGAGTCTCCACTGGCAAAGCGTTTGGCCGTTGCCTTATTAAGGGATTTAGCGATGGCTTTAGGGGGGTGCATGCCAGGAAAGCGGGCTAAAAAAGTGTGGTAGTTGCGTACTAGCAATTTACGCAGATGAAACGGCCCATCCTTCAGCACATAGGCAATGTAGCGATTGGCCGCTTGGGTGTTACTGTCTTGATAAATATCGATATAAATCCAATCCGCCTTGCTATCTATGCCAAGGAGTACCGATTTAGGTTCGGCCTCGGTCAATTGCGGCGGCAGGGTGAGGGACACCACTTGCACTACGGTATCGCCATCTGTGCTTGGCAGGGCAAGCGCCTTGGCCAAGGTTTCGGAGTTGACCGTATAGGTTTGTACATCGCTGCCTTGGCTGATAGGTAATTGATTAAAATACTGTTTAGGCACTAGCTCTTGATCAAACTCATCGAGCCGCGAAACCCCATAACGCTTAAGGCAGCGGGCTAACCCCGAGCGGGACACATTGGGGTTGATAAAGGTTTGAGTGGCCTTGAGCAGTCTGTCTAACGGCAGTTTAAGTTGATATCTCAGTCCCACCACCACGTATTCTTCCATCGGCGTGAGGGTGGTATTGAGGTGATGCGGGGTATTCGGGCTGTCGTTCACTGATTCGCGCTTACGCCATTTACGCACGGTCGCTTCGGTAATATTTAAAATTTTGGCAAGCTGACTCACACTCAATTCAGATTGCTGAATAAAGTGTCGCATCTCCGGCGTGGTCGTGGCATTGCGGTGCCTTGCCGTTTTGGGGGCGGATTTGTGCTCCGAGCTTGGCTTATCAGCCTGAGCATGGTCCGCGGCTTGAGTACCCATTTTTCGAGAACTCATGTTGTTAGTGCTGTCCCATCTTTATTATTTTCATCCAACATAATCTATCGGGACTGCTTAAACTTGCCTGCCAAAGCGGAGTGTGGACTCATGCTTAATCTAGGCTTAAAACCCGTGAGCTATGTGTTTTGTTACGCACAATGCTGATGCAGATTACCTGAGGTTTCGGCTCGATACAATCATATGGGACTTGAAATGATTTTTTAATGTTCAAATGACTCTGTTCAAAGGAGCCCAACTCCTGTTTAGCACAGGGAATACATTTAAATAATCATCTAAATTCATAAGATTAGAAACAAAATTAAGATACTGCTCGTCAGGCGAGTAGAACTGAGTAGAATAGGGCAGCCGTTAAACTCAAGGGTTGTTGGGATAAATTAATGAATATTGAGCTTTTTTTTATACCATTAACCGAAATGGATACGGCCAGTACGAATGCGTGTATGGCGCTCTTGAGTGAGGACGAGCGCGCTAAAGTGGCGCGTTACCGGGCGCCCAAGGCGCAAATGAACGGCTTATTGGTGCGAGCGGCGCTGCGCTGCGTTTTATCTCGAGGATTGTCATCTCGCGGTGGCGCCTCACCTTGCTCCTCCCAACGACAGATTGCCCCCCAAGATTGGTGTTTTGAGTATGGGGCAAAGGGTAAACCCAGTCTTAACCATGAGCAGTTTCTGAGTACTGGCATTGAGTTTAATTTGAGCCACAGTGGCCACTGGTTATTGATTGCTTTAGCGCAAGACGATGACAAGGGAGAAACTGCTAATACAGCGCAACCCCGTTTAGGCTTGGGTGTGGATATAGAGCGCTCCCGCGCCAGTACTCATATTTACCCGATCCTTAATCATTATTTTTCCCCGATTGAAGCCGAAGGCTTATTAGCCCTTGAGGGCGAGGATGCGCAGCGGCAGCGCTTTTTTGATCTTTGGGCACTCAAGGAATCCTATATCAAGGCAACGGGTTTGGGCCTAGCGCAGTCGCTGAAATCTTTTGGTTTTGACTTAGCACCAAACAGTTTGCTGGTAGTTGATGATTGCGCGCTGCAAACTGTCGACTCCCCGAACTGGGTTGAACTCAAGCTACAAGAGAACTTTGCTTTACCGAGCCAAGCTATGCCCTGTTCTTATCTTCAACTCCCATCGCGTATTCCACTTTATTCCAATATTAAGCTGCGGATCGAACCTGAAACTGCACTCAATGCCACAAGCTCCCATGCCCAGCATTGGCGGAGTTATTTTGGCCGACTTGATGAGGAATATCGTTTTGGGCTCAGCTTGGTTGATGGTGACAGCTTAGTGCAGGATGACAGGTTGGCGAAGGTGACTATTTCGATGCAGCTGACCAGTATCACTGCATTACTGGCGGCGTGCTCTGCCATCTAGTTTGGCCTTCGCACTAAGGCTTAGGTCGCCTTCGTTCTTGAATAGCTGCTTTACGCAAACCTTTCAAAACACTTTCAACGAGTGCTTTAAATGAGTACTTGGAATTATCGCTTTGAATTACTGCTTTTAATTCAGTTTCTTGTCCCTCCAACTGACTTTGTTATTCCTCCGCTCATATTTCATTTTGGATTAAACCTAGCTCGCTATAGTCACGCCAGAGAACTCACTGACAAGGTTGTTAATCATGAAATTCAAATGCTTTTTATCGACCACCACTTTGCTACTGCTCGGTGGCTGTGGCTACTTTGGTGGCGATGAAAAACAGCAATTAGAGCAGGCATGGCTTGCTCAAGATCCCCAACTACAACAAGTGGTTGAACAAATCCGCAGCCGCGGGCTCGATGTGGTCGCCCAAAGTGCGGCCGCGGGCACTGTGTCTGCCTGTGTGGCCGAAAAACTTAGCCAAGATCCCCTCGGTAAATTAGTGAGTGTCGAAGGCGCCTTAGTAGAGTCGGCCAAGGTGGCGGAATTACTTGGCGATTTACAGAAGGTGATGGAACAAGAGGTGAGTTTTGATCAAGTCGCAAGCCTGTTACAAAAGGGCGCGGATGCGGCGGCCTATGCCAAAAGTTTGATCGAACAGCAAGGCGTCGAGCAAGCCATGCAAAGCCTTAAGCAAATGGCACTCGCCAGTGAACAATTTGCTCAGCAGGATTTAGGCGCGCATTTCCAGCAATTATTGCTCGAGTGCAAATCTGCTCATTAATTGAATAACCGCTGTATTAAGGCTGCTTATCCGTGCAGCCTTAGCAACATAAGGAAATCCCATGTTTAAAAAATTGCTGGCCTCTGTCGGAATCGGTGGTGCGACGGTCGATACCCAATTAATTGATAATCGACTGCAGCCAGGACAAATCTTTAATGCCACTATCGTCGTTAAAGGCGGTAATGTGCCGCAGCAGATCTCCGGCCTCGACTTAGCCCTAATGACTAAGGTGAAAGTGAGTAGCGATAACGGCGACTATTTTAAGAACCATCGCTTGGCGAGCTGGTGCTTAACTGAGTCCTTTGAAATTCAAGCGGGTGAAATTCGCGAGATCCCGTTTTCAGGTAAATTGCACCCCGAAACCCCTTTTACTCAGCTCCCAGTGCGCAATAATCAATCCCAGGTATGGTTACAAACGGGAGTGGACATAGATACCGCGCTCGACCCTAGCGATATCGATGCGCTGGTTATTATGCCAACGGCGATTGCCGAGCATGTGTTAAAGGCGATGGACGGCCTTGGTTTTGTGTTGGTGAAAGCCGATGTGGAGCAAGGTTTCCTCAATACGCGCGCCTTTCGTTCCACTTCGGGTTGTTACCAAGAGCTAGAGTTTAAGCCGCGCAATATGGGCTTTAATCGTTTGCGAGAGATAGAGGTTTCTCTGGTGTGCGATGCTGAGCAAACCCATGTATTGCTTGAGCTTGACCGCGCATTCCGTGGCGATGGTTACTTGTATTTCAGCCTGCCAAACAATGCCACCTTGAGCCAAGTGCAAGAGATTTTTAGGGCGAATTTGGGTTAAGTGCAGGTACAGTTTAAGTTGTGAGTTTGGTTGAAAGCTTACAACAGATAATATAAAGCCCTGATTACTCAAGGCTTTTTGCTGCAAGTTGATTACTGTCTTGGTAAGCGGTGGCTCTCGCCTGGGTGCTCAAAATCACTGCGGTAAGGGTTAATGTCTAGGCCGCCGCGACGGGTATAGCGGGCATAAACGGTTAACTTAGTGCAGTGGCAGTAATGTTTTAAATCGACAAAAATCCGCTCGACACACTGCTCGTGGAACTCGTTATGCTGGCGGAACGAAATCAAATAGCGCAGTAATTTTTCGCGATCGATTTTAGGCCCTTGATAACGGATCATCACACTGCCCCAGTCCGGCTGAGAGGTGATTAAGCAGTTTGATTTCAACAGATTAGAATTGAGTGTTTCGGCAACAATCTGTTTGTCATCTGTGCTGTTTTCAAGATAATCTGGGTTAAAGTCATAGTCGCTGACTTCGATATCCAGATCGTCAATGCAAGTGCCAGGCAGCTCGACGACGCGTTGAATACCAAAACTCTTAGGCTCAATAATCTTCACTGTGACTTGGCCTCGGGCGCATTCAGCGAGATCCTGCACTAAGGTTTTTTGCACTGCTTCGATATTGTCGAACTTGGTTTGGTTAAAACTGTTTAAATACAGTTTGAAGGATTTTGACTCGATCAGATTTTGGCTTTCATGGCTTAGCTGAATGTCGGCAATAGCCACCATAGGTTTGCCCTTGGCGTTTAGCCATGACAACTCATAGGCCGTCCAGATATCGGCTCCGTGGAAAGGCAAACTTTCCGCCGTGAGGTTGATAGCGTTACGGTTAAGTGAGCGAGGAACCCCTTGCAGCAGCGACGCATCATACTCGGCTTGGTAATCCGTGGCTTTACCTAAGGTTAGGCCGGCAAGCTCTTTTGCATCACTATAGGGATCGTGATTGTGTGTCATCAATACTGTTTCCATGTCAAAATAGGCGCACATTATACCCGAAATTGGATTGTGCTTAAGTGTCTTGTCTGCCTGCTCTCGATAAATTTTTGCAAAACTATCATCAGTCTTACCTATCAACTTTAGGCGAATTACCGCGATATTACCCGCAGGGCGAGCCATCTTTGTGTATTCAAGGTGAGTTTGATGAATCATCCGATGAGGCGGTGTCTTGGCTCCCCGTTAAGCGTGAACACCTAGGCAGTTTTGCGAATGTTGAACATGCGCTTGAGCTAACATTGTGGCCGGATATCAATCACTTTTATGGTGAATATTTTGCAGCGCCCGTGTTGTTTGATTCACCATGGGGCACGGGCGAATTGTTGCAGGTATGGAACGAGGCGGATTTTGATGCCCTGCAACAAAATATCATCGGCCACTTAATGATGAAGCAAAAGCTCAAGCAACCGGCAACTTGGTTTATTGGTTTGCTCGATGAGGGCGATAAGATGCTAACCGTTGATAATGCCGATGGAAGTGTGTGGGTTGAAATCCCTGGCGAGCTACCTTCTGCCCAATTGGCGCCGAGTGTAGCTGAATTTATTGAGGCTTTATCGCCACGTATCGCGCCACCTGTGAAACATGAAGAATTGCCTATGCCAGCGCTCGAACATCCGGGGATTTTTGCCAGCTTTAAACGTATGTGGCACAACCTGATAGGTAAGCGTTAAGCGCGGGGAAATGTTGCAAAGGTCTCTTGAAAAATCCTCTTGCAAACCTGTTTCGCAAACTCGGCTATTTTGCCTGCCGAGTTTGCGCTTCAGTACGGGATGTTATTGATGATCCCAAGACAAATTAGACACTATGCGGCATGGTTCGCATCGAAAGTGGAACATATCTAATAGCGGCTCATCGAGTTTCCAGTCGTGACTGCCACAGCGTGGGCAGGGGCGAGCTAACTCGGATTGCAGATCCTGTCCTCCAACGCGATACAAATAATAGTAAGTGGGGATTTTGGTCAGGTATTCTATTCGGCCGCGTAAGTCCCAACCTCTCCTAAATAAATCACTGTTTGGGCTGGATAATTCTTCCAGCGCGGCAAATTCTGCCTTGGTGGCAGCCGCCATTTGTAACTCATCACAGGCTTGCCACTCGGTTTGCCAGCGGATAACCCGTTTATGATCGCCATTAAAGGTAGCGGGGATTTGGTACAACGGAATGGGCAATAAGTTATCGCCACTTCGCAGGGGCGAGCACATATGCACATAGCTAGTGTAGAGCAGTTGCCAACTGGGTGGCTCAGTGTTACTCACCTCAGAATTAATATCCTGACCGATAAATTTTTCGCGTGGCGCCAGTAGCTTAGCCTCGGTTAATTCCGCCAGCGCTTTTTTCACCCAAGGGCTGTGATAACGATGATTCAAACTGTTTTTTTCAGGCATGAGGAGACGTACTCGAAATTCACCCTCATTAAAGGCCACGGCAAATTCGCGGCCGAGGATTTGGCCATTAGCGCGGTAAGCTTCGAGTAATTGATTGATGGCACGTTCTGCCGCACTGATGGTGGTATCGGCAAAGCATTCAAAGCGCAATTCGGTGACAAACATTAAGCGGATTTTCCTTGGGATTCGAGTTGAGTGACACGTTGTTTCAGCTCGATAAGTTCATTTTTGAGTTGCATGATCTCGTTGTTTTTTAACGCGAGAGCTTGCTCAATGCCCTGTTGTAACTGGGCTAACTGTTGCGCCAGTGTGGCGACTGTGGGTGGCGAAGCTTCGGCGGTATGAGTCTCTTCAACCACGGGCTGTGATTGGGCCGCTAAACGCTCACGCTCGGCTTTGGGTATCGATTTAAACTGCTGTAATCCTTGGATTAACAGCGGCATGGGGATTTTGTTACCGACGCGGCTTTTTATCAGAGCAAGGCTTGGGGTTTTACCGCTGGCTTCGAGTGCGCACGCTGCTGCTAACACTTGGTCAATCGGACTCATAATAAGTGAAATTCCTTAATCTATATCGTGTTTTTCACTAACTTACTGTGATGTGGTTATTTTAGTTCTTATAAATCAATGTATTGCCGTTTGGCATTGATTTTGCTTTTTAAGCATTTTTATAACAAGTACACAGGAAGTCATAATATGAACGCAAATATTAATCGCAAACTCATCGCGGTCACGTTTTTAGGGTTAGCAAGCTTAGGTCTTAGCGGTTGTGTGGTCAATGTCGGTGACAGTGAATCTAAGTGGGATAGCAACGAATCTTGGGAAAAAACACAGGACAAAAACCGCAATAATCTGACTAAGCTCAGCCTTGGTATGAGCAAAGACCAAGTGATGACCCTGATGGGCGCCTCGGACTTTAGCGAATCTTATCTGCAGCAGAAAGACGGCCAAGCCGATAAAGAAGTGTTGGTACTCTTTTATCGCACCCAGCATACCCACAGTGACGGTAAAACCACTAAGGATGAATGCACGCCAATCGTCTTAAGTAACAGTGTGTTAGTCGGTTGGGGCGACACCGCCTACAGCAAAATTTAACGACTCAACGCAACTCGCCATGAAGTGATTCAGTGTCAGCCCTAAGCCATTAGGGCTTTCTTAATTGCACATCGAGCTGCTCGATAAGTTCGGTCCACTGGGCATCGGCCTCTAATGCCTCGGTCAGAAAACTCTTTTGTGCCTGCGTCCAAAATGGCGCTTCGGTTAAGTGTGTCTCAGGGGGAAGTTGATGGGTCGCAATAAACTGCCCTATGGCTTGAGCTTGATTGGCTAATCCCAACTGTTCAAATAGATGACTCAAATCGACCGGCGTTGTATCCATGCTCGCATCCTCTCTGTGTGCCTTTATTTAGGGTATGCAACTCACTGAAAAATGCAATCTATGATTAAAATTTGCACTTTTTAGTTTCCTTGATACAGTGATAATTACTCCTAAGAGTGTGATCTAAATCAAGGAATTCTAATAATGGACAATAATACCTTGGATGAGTGCCGTGCAGTTTATCTCACCGCCGAAGATTTACGCCTCGCCGCTTCGATTCTCTACAACGCCTATCATGACGATCCTTTCTTTGTGGATGCTTTATCCACTTCAGACAAATTCGCCTACGAACAAAAATTACGTGCCGCAATCCGTGAAGAGTTGAATGCGCTCTGGCAGGAGAAGCAAGCATTAATCGGGCTGTTTGACCAAACACGCTTAGTTGGTGTTGCCTGTGTGGTCACTCAGGAAGTGCCCCTCGGGGAGGGCCGCTATTGGCACTGGCGACTCAAGATGTTGCTTGGTACGGGCTGGCAATCGACTCAGGCGATGATGAAGAAAGAATCGAGCATCGTCGAACAGCTACCGAGCGAGCACTGCGGGATCCTACAATTTATTGCCCTTGCGCCCAATGAGCAGGGAAAGGGATTAGGCCATCAACTCGTGCAAGCCGTAGTAAGTTGGTGCGATGAGCAGCCCGAGCTTGAGGGGATTGGAGTTTTTACCACCCAAGAAGCCCATAGCCAGTTATTTATGCAACATGATTTTGTCTCCCTCGGAGAATTGAGCATAGGCAATGTGGCCGGACAATTACTTTTTTACACGGGCCAACAAGATGAATGAACCTTACCGCTCCTTCGCTGAGTTTTACCCTTTTTACCTCTCACAGCACCAAGATTTAACCTGTAGGCGGCTACATTTTATTGGCAGTTTTTTGGTGCTCCTGTTATTCGTCGCTGCGCTGCTTTTCGCAAATGGTTGGCTTTTACTGTTTATCCCCCTAGTGGGATATGGTTTTGCTTGGGTGGGACACTTTGTGTTTGAGCATAATCGCCCCGCGACATTCCAATATCCCTTGTACAGTTTGATGGGTGATTGGGTGATGTTTGCACAAATTCTCACCGGTAAGTTGAAGTGCTAAATGTCCCTTACCAGTGAGAAGCTGACACCCGTGTGAGAGATCGCTTACAAAGGCTGTAGGATAAAATGTTTTCTTACTGACTGTTTTGTAATCACAGCTTTTAAAGTGTATTTAAAATCATGGTGTTATGTTTTAATAAAGCTTGATTGTATGAAAAGTGCGCTAGTGTGTGTTCTTTAACCGAAACAAAAATAACGAGAACCACGTAGAATTAACTCATCGCCAAAGCAAATGGACAGCAAGGATTGCAATACAGGCGAGAGGGACGCAAGAAGCGACGAATTCAGGTTCTTGGATTTGAACCACTGACAGTAGGAAAACTGTCATCTGCCTAGGATAGGCTAAGGAAAAGCAAGGCTGCTTTCTCATGGATGATAGAGGACGTTGTATCTGCTGGGATAGCAGGTTTCAGGATGAAAAGGACAAGCTTAAGGATTAAGCGTTACTGGATGCAGGAAGTATCAAGTAAAAGGATAAGTATAAGGGTGAACAGCTTGTACTAAGGTGAGGAAAGGATTCAGCAGGACGCGATAGGGAAGAGTCACTGGATGTGACAGGAGCCGAAATAGGATATTCGGGTCAAAGGATTGAGTGTAGTGGAGACTTCACTGCACAGGGAAATAAAGGGATAGAAGGACGCTTGCAGGGAGCAAACGATCGCAAGGAAGGTGCAGGGAGCACAATCAAGCAGGATGGCTTGCAGAGGATAAATGGGGTGCACATAGTGCGCCCCTTTCTTTTTTCTATTCTCCTACGCCTTTTTTTACGGTACGTCATAATGTCCACTTTTACGTGCGGTATATCTGAAAATAAAATATAGCGGACGATTTTTACTCTTTTATGCGGTCGTTATTTCCTTTGCAGTGTTTAAACGTCTCGGGATAAATCAATGTTTGTGCCTTCCAATGGCATAAATTGCCCGACTTCTTGTGAGATATATCTCACAAGGCTGTAAGTGATTTGTAAGTTTTTTGACTGACAATGACTACCTAGTTTTAGGTGAGTCACATCTAATCAATATGTTAAGAAATTTTTTCTATTATGAACTTAATATGGCGGCTTACATTTTTATCTTTTGCGAAAGCCGCCCTGCCATGGCTGTCGTAGAATTCATTTGTAGACGGAACTACAGCGAACAGGAAGTTAGCAGTCAGGATGACTGGACAGTGTTTAAGGACTAAACACTGATGGAGTGGTAAGGAGAGACTTTCAGGATGAAAGCGATGCGAACCACGGAAGGAAAGACTATCAGGGATAGATAGCCTAATTGCACAGGATTGCAATGGCACATGGAGTGCAATAGAAAGGATGCTACTGAACCTATTTCACGGATGATGCTGGAACCGCTCAGGAAAGAGCAAGCTTGGTAAAAGGAACGCCAAGAGATAGGGAAGTACGTTGAGTACAGGGAAATATCACGGATTGAACAGGGATGATGCAGGACGCAAGTTGACGCATGGATGGTGCAGGGAGCACGAAAATAGCGGGATAGCTTAACAGAGAACAGAAGGGCGTGGTCTTATGACCACGCCCTTTCTTTTTTGGTATTCGTGCAGATTAAGCTGATTGAGTACGGATGTAGAGCCGAGCTATGGCTTAGTGTTATCCATACAGCTCGGCGTTATCTATTCAGTCCAGCTTTACACTGTAATCGCTTAATGGCATTTGCCCGAGCTACAGCTACTTTGGCTGCCGCAACCACCAAACTTGCCTTTGGCCATTGGTGCTTCTTGCCATTCTGGCTCTGGGAAAATAGGCCATTCAATCTTTTGCACTTTTTTCCCTAGCATCCAAATATGGCCGCGGTATTGGTTGATGCCATCGGTGCTGAATTCAAATAGGTATTTTGCCTTCCAACAGATCCCTGTCGTGCCGCCAAGGCTGGGGCGAGCCGTTTCCATTGCGATGGCTAAGAGTTGTACTTTTTGTCTACAACATTCTTTTTCGGCAAAAATACGGCTCAATTCTGCCATTTGACGTAATTGCCAAAAGAAGGCCGCAACCACAACTAGCGCAATAATTAACAGCAGATCTGACATCATTTACTTGTAGCCTTAAACAAGCCGCCAATGGCCTGTGATAGTTGAACACTCCGATTGGGGTTTCTTAACTCACCCAATAAGTGGTTACGCAAACTGGGAATCGCCACAATATCAGCAAAGATCTGATTAAAAAAGGCTTGGGGTTGTCGTGCCAGTGCTTCCAGGTAAATACTGCGACTCAGCTCTTGCTTTAATACGGTCCAGTTTCGGCCCGCGATGCTGATGAGTTCATTGGCCTCTAAGCGCTCGGCTTGTTGAAGATGGGCGAGGGCTTGCTGACTCAATTCGGTATGAGAAGCGAGTGCGCGCAAGTAATAGGCTTGGTACTCGGGAGGAGCCGCCACAAACTTAGCGTAAAGCTTATTGGCAAGCGCTTCTGTTAAATGCAGATGTTCGAGACATTGGCACAGGGCAATTTGCACTTCAATCGCACTATTGTCAAAACTGGCAAGGAGTTGCTGCTCGTGATCTAACTCGCCAAGGCGAACACACACGTCGCTCAATCCTTGCAGGCCAATATGCTGCCATTCACTCGTTGCAATTTGTCCCGAGAGATATTGCACTGCAAATTCATATTGAATAGAGGCGCTTAACCCTAACTGTTTACGCACTAAGGCGTTAAATACCGCCAGTTTTTCTTGGCTGGGTTTAAAGCTAAACGGATTGTTAGCGAGGCGATCCTGCTGTTCATCGGTTAATGGCTGAGTCGGATCTTGCCCCAGTGCCGTTAATACCATTTCAATAAACTGTGAGCGCGGCGCAGGCGAGAGCAGTCCTTGTTCGTCTAACGGTAGCTTTAGGAACCAAATAAAGTGTTGTTGGCTCTCATTCCAAAACACGATGGCAAATTGGGCATGCCCTTGTATGGGGTAAGGGTAGGGCGTGACTAATGATTCGATTTGATGGAAGGCCAGCATATCGATGTGCTGCACTCTTCGTCCTAATTCATAGACTTGGAATTGGGTTTTGGCTGTCGTTAAAAATTGGCTAAGCGTTGTAATTTCAGTCATTTGGCTGCCATATCAATCAAAAAGGCTCAATAAATTGGCGACATTATAGGGGGAAGTTGTCCGCGATGGTATGATTGCCACAGTTTTATCGCCTCAGTCGCAGCGCTAAATTGTCGAATGACTGTGGCTTAATGGACCTTATATCTATGCTTTACAGCCAAACTCAAACCAAACTAGCCCAAATTGCCCACGAGCTACAAAGTGCCGGTCTTTGGTCTACTCGTGCGCCCAGTGATGAAGCCATGGCCAGTACGGCGCCTTTTGCCTGCGATCTGATGTCGTTAGAGCAATGGTTGCAGTTTATCTTTATTCCGCGCATGCAAGCCCTTATCGATGCGGGGCAACCTTTGCCAAGCAAAATTGCGATAGCCCCGATGGCGGAACATGTGTGGTCTGAACAAGCGGCGTTAGCGCCTTTAATCGGTGTCTTGAATGAATTGGATATGTTGTTAAATGAACCTAGATGATGATTGGCTGGATATGCCAGAGGATAAATATAACCCAAGCGAGAGCGACGAGCAGTCAGAGCCTGCGCCTGAACTGTGTGTTTTGTATCAAGACGAGCACTTGGTGGCTATCCACAAACCCGCGGGATTATTGGTTCATCGCAGCTACTTAGCGCGGCGTGAGCGCTTTTTTGCTATGCAGCTGACTCGTGACTTGGTTGGTTGTCATGTGTTTCCAGTACACCGTTTAGATAGACCCACCTCGGGCGTGTTGTTATTTGCCAAAAGCAGTGAGGTGGCCAACGCCCTTTGCGAGCAATTTGCCAACCACAGTATTGAAAAACAATATTTGGCACTGGTGCGTGGCAATATGCACGAGAGTGGCATCTTGGATTATGCGCTTAAAGTCGAATTGGATGAGGTGGCTGACAAATTTGCCAATCAAGATAAAGCCGCGCAGGATGCTGTGACTCAATATGAGCCGCTATTAAATACCGAAATTCCTTATCCGTCGGGGCGTTATGCAACCAGCCGCTTCGCGTTAGTGAAACTGAGCCCAAAAACGGGGCGTAAGCACCAACTCAGACGCCATATGGCGCATTTACGCCATCCGATTATTGGCGATACCACCCACGGCGATGGGAAGCAAAATGCGTTTTTCCGCGCGCATTTCGATATCAATCGATTGTGGCTGATTGCGAAGAAGTTAACCTTTACTCACCCGGTGACACTTGAGCGCTTAAGTATTGAAACCGAGCTTGAGCCAGAATGGGAAACCGTGTTTGCCGGACTGGGCTGGGACGATGCCGCGCTTTGTCGCGAGCCAAGTGTGTTGATTGCAGAGCAAACGACGACAGTTTAAAACAATACTTGTTTGGGCGTTTAAGGCGTGTGCTCACTTAAGCTTGCATCGTGGCTATCTGCTTAGTGGCATGCAATTCGTTGCAACATCCGGCGGTCTTAACTACTGGTTGGTTTGAGACTGGATATCAAGCTGGCTAAGTTGGCGTATTCCGCCGGAACGGTTAGCGGGAATTGCAGATTTTGCTGGGCGGCGTGAAAGTAATGTTTGCGTCTAATTTGGGTGGTTTTATGTTGGTGCTTGAGGTGTTTTTGCCTATTGCTCTGTCGCATCAGTTCGCTTCCTCATGCTCAATAACTTGATTTATAAAATTTTTACCTTGTTGCTTGCCCTAAAGCCTCACAATAAAGTAACTTCAGCTAAGTTGCGTTTACGCATGTGGCACGGAGTATATCATGAAAAAAGTTAATCTGGTGTTTGGCACTGTGTATGGTAGCGCACAATTTACCGCCGAAACCTTAGAAAAAGCGCTGACAGAACTAGGTTATGACACCAAATTGTGGCAACCGAATGAAATTAGTCAATTTACGCCGCCACAGGATGAGTTGTTAGTGGTAGTGACCTCGACCACAGGGCAAGGGGATTTACCCGACGATATTCAGCCTTGGTACTATCATCTTAAGGAGACAGCGCCTTATCTGCCTGAGCTGAAATACAGTGTGATAGCACTCGGCGATTCGAGTTACGATACCTTTTGTGGTGCGGGTAAATCGGTAGATGAATTGCTCAGCGAGCTAGGCGCCAAACCCGTTGTGGCGCGTCTTGAAATTGATGCCTGTGAAACCATGGAACCCGAGGTCGAAGCGATAAAATGGCTGGAAAGCTGGAATCAAATCGTCAAATCCGAACGCGCCGCTTAGGTCATTTCGTTACTCAGCAGTGGTTTAAATTTGCCCAGCGCTTAAGTCAGGCACTGTTAATTCCGATTGCGATTTTACCCGCAGCGGGTGTGATGCTGGGCTTAACTGTGAGCCCAATCCCTTTTATGCCCGAGGTGCTAACCGTATTAATGCTGGCGGTTGGCAAACTGATTTTCGCCATCATGCCCATTTTGTTCGCGGTGGCGGTGGCGATAGGGTTTTGCCGCGATCAAGGCATCGCCGCTTTTACTGCCGTATTTGGTTATGGGGTGATGACTGCCACCTTAGCCGCCTTAGCGGATCTTTACCAACTGCCGACCCAATTGCTACTCGGCATGGAAACCTTAGACACTGGCATTGCTGGCGGCATGTTAATAGGTGGCGTGACTTGCTTTGCCGTGCGCTGGAGTCAATATATTCGCCTGCCCGCGATTTTCTCCTTTTTTGAGGGGCGACGTAGCGCCTCTTTATTGATCATTCCGTTGGCGATGGGTTTAGGTTATATCCTTGCCCATGTGTGGCCGCCGTTATCTCTGCTCATCGAGCGTGTGTCCGACTGGGCGGTTTACCAAAAACCGGCCATCGCCTTTGGTGTTTATGGCGCGCTCGAACGTTTACTCATTCCCCTCGGTTTGCATCATATCTGGAATGCGCCTTTCTATTTAGAAGTTGGCCAATACCAGTTACAGAATTCGGAAGTGGTTCGGGGGGAAGTGGCGCGCTATTTAGCTGGCGATCCGCAGGCGGGGAATTTAGCGGGCGGTTATTTGATTAAAATGTGGGGACTGCCCGCAGCTGCACTGGCTATTTGGCGCTGCGCCGATCCCTCAGAGCGTAATCGGGTCGCGGGTATTATGCTTTCCGCGGCGGCAGCCAGTTGGCTGACCGGAGTCACAGAGCCTATCGAGTTCGCCTTTATGTTTGTGGCGCCATTTTTGTTTCTTATCCATGTGCTGCTGTCGGGGCTGGCATATTTTGTCTGCATCATGCTCGATATTCACCACAGTATTGTGTTTTCCCATGGGCTGGTGGATTTCACGCTGCTGTTTTCGCTGTCGCGCAATACGGGCTGGTTCATATTCTTAGGCCCGCTGACGGCGGTGATTTATTACCTGCTGTTTAGGGGCAGTATTCTGGCATTTAATTTAAAGACGCCAGGACGACTCGAACCCGATGAACCCCATGGCGCCAAAGAGAGTTTAAGGGCCATCATTGCGGCATTGGGTGGTCGTGAGAATATTGTCGAGCTTAATGCTTGTCTCACCCGTTTACGTTTAAGTGTGCACAGCCCTGAGCTCGTCAATAAAGTGCGACTCAGCCAGCTCGGTGCTAAGGGCGTGATTGTGATGGGCAAAGGCGTACAAGTGGTGTATGGCACCAAGGCTGAAACTCTACGCAAAGTCTTGCAGCGCTATTTAGATACTCGGCGCTGATATTGAATCTTATTGAAATTAATCGCTGCTTTATTGTGTTTAATAAAGTTAACTCACAATAAATTCACTTTTTATCACAAAAAATAAGCTTTTCATGCTGTGTGAGTGGATTGGCTATGGCACACTCGAATGAGGGACCATAGAGGAGATCAGATTTTGCAGTCACAGCATGAACAAGTATCGAACGCGCAACCCGCCTTAGCACGTAAAATCTTGATGACGGATTGCGCCGATGCCCAAGGGCTTATCGCCAAAATCACCAGTGTTTGCTTCAATCATCAGCTTAACATCATTAAAAACAGTGAGTTTGTGGATAATGCTCAGGGGCGATTTTTTATGCGTACTGAGCTCGAAGGGCACTTTAATAGCGAGCAATTACTGCAGGACCTGCGGGAGGTCTTACCCGCCCAAAATCATATGACCTTGGTCAGCGCGGGCAAGAAGCGCATCGTAGTATTAGTCACCAAAGAGGCCCATTGTTTGGGCGATTTGTTGATGAAGGCCTACTATGGCGGCTTGAATGTTGAGATAGCAGCCGTGGTGGGTAACCATGATGTGTTAAGGGAATTGGTTGAAAAATTTGATATTCCTTTTCACCTCGTGAGTCACGAAGGGCTCGACAGAATTCAGCATGAGCAGGCGTTATTGGCCGCCGTGTCGCAATATGCGCCCGATTATCTGGTGCTCGCCAAATATATGCGGGTACTGACGCCGGATTTTGTCGCCGAATATCCAAACCGTATCATCAATATCCATCATTCTTTCTTACCAGCCTTTATCGGTGCCGCACCTTACCGCCAAGCCTGGGAGCGAGGAGTGAAAATCATCGGCGCGACGGCGCATTTTGTGAATAATTGCCTCGATGAAGGGCCGATCATTAAACAGGATGTGATCCCCGTCGATCACAGTTACAGCGCACTCGAAATGGCCAAAGCGGGGCGCGATGTCGAAAAAAGTGTCCTCAGTAAAGCGTTACAGCTAGTGTTAAATGAGCAAGTAGTGGTTTACGGCAATAAAACCATAGTGTTTTAACGTCAGTTTAAAGTAACAGGCAAGTAGGCTTTAACTGCTTGTCTGTTAAGACTTTAGGATTAAGCCAAGGCACTGCGCTTGCTATCAGTATGTTTAATTGCAATATTTAAAGCATGATCATCTAGTCACATGACACTTTGAATTGTATGCCATTCAAAGTGTATTACTCATGGAAGGGGTGTTTGATGTCTATGAGCCGTAGTCTCATTATTGGAATTAAAGACCTGCCTGAGGATTTACCTCTTTCTTGGGCACGGCTTGACCGGCAGTTTCGAGTGCAGTGCATGAGCCGGGCATTTTACGAAAGGTGCCAACGTTCGGCTGCGCAAATCATCAATCAACCCATCTGCCAGTTATTCGATGAATTTAATGCCAAACTTTGCGGCGATATTCTTCAACGTACCGATAACTACATCGGGCTGGTGCTGAGGGATAATCAGGGCAGGCGAGTGCATTTTGCCCTATATGCCATTCCTGAGCAGGGGTGGCAGCTTATCCTTGCCGATATTAACTATGAAGAATTGCCGATTAAGGGCCTGCATTCCGATTATCGCCGGGCTATCCAAGCGAGTGATGCCTGGTTACAACATATTGACGATGTGATCCAATCGCCGCAGGAAGAGGTGTTCAAAGTGGCGGTCGCCAAGGCGATTGCGTTGATGGACAGTCAGTATGGTTTTATCCTGCTGCATAATGATAAATCTAAGTCCCTCACCTTAGCGGCCCGCTCTCACTATCCTGCGCCTAAGGTTAACCAAGCCGAGTTTGTGGAGGAAAACACCCAAGCCTCTGAGCTTGAAAGTCAGCTCTGGCAAGAATGCGTTAAAGACTACAAACCCATTATTCAGAATAAGTTAGAGAGCAATCGCTCCGATAATCTACTGTTTGACCGCTTACTGCTGGGCGAGCGCTATCTTGCTGTGCCTATGATTTTCCATAATCGCTTAGTGGGTATAGTGTGTGTGGTGGGGCGTGATGAGCCCTATAGCCGTAACGATGCTCGTTCCTTACTGACCTTTGCCAGTATTTTGTGGCACTCGATTGAGCTTCCACGAAGTTTAAGGGCGGTGTCTCGCCAGTCCAAAATCATCAAGGCGCAAAAAGAGCAGTTATCCCAATCATTAACTCAGCTTATCAGCGCGATTTCTGAGGCGTTAGAACTTAAGGATGCCTATACCGCAGGGCACCAAAAATCGGTGGCACAATTAAGCTACCTGATTGGTGAGAAACTCGGACTTGAGCCGCAGCGTTTAGAGGGGCTAAAAATCGGCGCGCTGGTGCACGATATTGGTAAGCTGGCGATACCGTCGCAGATTTTGACTAAGCCTTCAAAACTATCCAAAGAAGAGTACGCATTAATCCAAACCCATCCGTTGCATGGGGCAGAGATTGTTGAGGATGTTGAGTTCCCATGGCCGATTAAACAGATGATTTTGCAGCATCATGAGCGACTCGATGGCTCGGGTTATCCCTTAGGCTTGAAGGATAAAGCAATTCTTTATGAGGCTAAGATCATTGCCGTTGCGGATGTGGCTGACTCCATTTTATCTCACCGTCCTTATCGTCCCTCCTTGGGACTCGCTAAAATGACCGAGGTCTTAAAGGCGGGAAGAGGCACTTTATTCGACTCTGAAATCGTCGATACTTGCCTCGAGATTTTAATCAATCGTGAACTGAGTATTAGTGACCATATCGGTTCAGCGGTATTGGATCCTGTGGTGTCTGTGACCCTAGACCACGAACTTGCCGATATTAAACGCTTATTAACCTCAGCCCATGCCAAAGTGGCCGTGGTGCTCGATGAGCATCATAAGATTATCGGTGTTATCACTCAGCGTTTACTCGATTATTGGCTTAGCCCTCTGATTGGTACGGCGGCGGAGCGGGAACACGACAGGGCATTCCTGCGTAAAAAAGCCCATCAAATTATGGAGCACTCGGTGCCTTTGATTAGCGATGTCGCCACTTCAGAAGATGCATTGCAGCTGCTGAATCAAATGGATACTGAGTTTTTGGTCGTGGTGAATAAAGCGCAGCATGCGATAGGGATTATTGGCTGGCGAACCATTGCTATGGCCAACAAGGAGCGCCAAGAGGTTGAGCGTTTAATTTAACATGCTTAAGCCTAAGTATTTATGGCAATAAAAAGGCGTCAATTAGACGCCCTAATATTGGCAATCGTATTGAGTTAAAAATTAACGGCATAAACCTCATCCACTGGATTTTGTGCAATATCTTTAATCGTCACGGTACCTTGTACATAACGGCTTATGCGTTTGGCGGTTTTGTCGGCGCCTTGGCTGAGGGCGAACTGATGGAAGCTTTCGCCGTTACAGACTAAGCGGGGGAATATTCGGCTTTGGTTGATGCGATATTCCTGCATAGTGTTGCTAAACGAGATCAGGTTATTACTGGCTCCAGCCTTACAAACCGCCACTAAGGTATTTTCTAACTGAGGGTCCATGGCGGCAAAAGCGTTTGAGCCCATTCCTAAGGTGCAGAGCAGGGCGGCTCCGCCCAATTTTACTAATGTTGATTTCATCTTTAGCTCCTTGTCGGGTGAGTAGACACTTTGAGTAAAGTCTGTTTTTGCGGGCCTTGCAGAGGGATTTGGCCACAGAAGTGTATCTAAATGTGGGGTTGGGAACAGAGTGTTTCTCTGTGTAACTTGATGTGTCTTTCAGCCCCATAGGGCGTGTGTTTTCCATAAAAAATGCCAAGCATTAGCTTGGCATTTTAGGATTGCGTGTAGCGCGAGTTTCGCTTAATCGACGATACGTAACAGTTCGTTGATACCCACTTTCCCGCGGGTTTTCGCATCCACTTTTTTCACAATGATGGCAGCGTATAGACTGTATTTACCACAAGCCGATGGCAGGGTACCCGATACCACGACAGAGCCTGCTGGTACACGGCCGTAGTGGATTTCGCCCGTTTCACGGTCATAAATACGGGTGCTTTGGCCGATATAAACGCCCATGGAAATCACTGAGCCTTCTTCAACCACAACGCCTTCAACGATTTCTGAGCGTGCGCCGATAAAGCAGTTGTCTTCGATAATGGTAGGGCCCGCTTGCAGCGGCTCGAGTACGCCACCGATACCCACGCCGCCAGATAAGTGCACGTTTTTACCGATTTGCGCACATGAGCCAACGGTTGCCCAAGTGTCAACCATAGTGCCTTCGTCAACGTAGGCACCAAGGTTCACGTAAGAGGGCATCAATACTGTGTTTTTACCGATGAATGAACCTTTACGTACGGTTGCCGATGGCACCACACGGATGGCTTCGGCTTTAAAGCGGGCTTCGTCATACTCGGCGAACTTTAACGGTACTTTATCGAAATATTTGGTTTCGGCACCATCGATAACCGCGTTATCGAAAATACGAAATGACAGTAATACCGCCTTCTTCAACCATTGATGTACATGCCATTGGCCATCGATTTTCTCGGCGACGCGTAGTTCACCTTTATCGAGCATATTGATGACATTTTGCACATCGTTACGCACGCTTGCGTCAACAGTGCTTGGTGTGATGTCGGCACGCGCTTCAAATGCGGCCTCAATACGTTGGCGTAAAGCCTCCATTTACTTCTCCCGTTTTGGTTAATTGGTTGACTCTGTGTTGATGGCGCTGAGTGCGCTAATCAAGGCTTCCTTGAGCGTATTCTCTTGGGTTTCATTGAGTTGCAAGCCATCATTGGTTTGCAAAATAAAAAAGTCTTCGGCTCGCTCGCCAATGGTGGTGATCTTGGCGGCTAGCAAGGTCGTGTTGCAGCGATAAAAAATATCGCCCACTTTAGCTAATAATCCCGGCGTATCCAAGGCGATGAGTTCCATCATACTTGTACCATGACGGTTACTCTCAAGGAAACTCACCTGAGTGGGAACATTAAAAGGTTTCATCTTGCGTGACAGTTTTCTAAAACGCGGCAGCTTAGGATTATCGCTCGCAAGCGCCTTTTCTAGGGCCTTACGGATACTCTGAATGCGTGAGAGCTGGCTCACAGGGGCGCCGTCTTGCTCGAGGATAACGAAGGTGTCGAGGGCATAATTATCCTTCGATGTCATAATGTTAGCGTCGTGGACGTTGATGTTTTTATTATCGAGCACCGCCATCACAGTCGCGAACAGCTTAGGCCTGTCCTGACAGTAGACAAAGAGTTCGGTGCCGCCGCGTGTCGTATGTTTAGACACCAGCACGAGCGGCTCGTCCAACTGTTTATGCTTAAGGATGGCTTCGGCATGCCAGGCCACTTGATTCGGCTGGTGGCGCAAAAAATAGTCGGCCTTAAAGCGTTGCCAGAGAGTATCTAACTCTTTTTCTTTTACGCCACGGCGCAGCAACTCTTTCTTGGCCTTGGCTTGATATTCCCGTACCCGCGCGCGGATATCGACGGGTTTTTCTTTCCCCCGCGCCAGTACCCTTTGGGTGGAAAAATATAAGTCGCGCAGCAGTGAGCCTTTCCAGTTGTTCCAGGTCTTCTCGTTCGTGGCGCAGATATCGGCGACGGTTAGGCAATATAAATAACTTAAATGCACCGCATCGCGCACCTTGCTAGCAAAGTCGGCCACCACATCGGGATCGGAAATATCGCGGCGCTGGGCAGTTACCGACATCACTAAGTGATTTTCGACCAGCCAAGCGACTAAGCGGCCATCGTGGTCGTTCAAGCCATGGAGCTTACAGAAGGCGAGGGCATCGCTCGAGCCAAGTTTGCTATGATCGCCGCCGCGTCCTTTTGCGATATCATGGAAAATGGCGCCAAGTACCAACAAACCTTTTTTCGGTAACTGATTGATAAGCACTGAGCCTAAAGGAAACTCTTCCTTCTGCTCCGGCTGAGAGAAGCGCTCGATATTGAGCAGCAATCTGTGGGTGTGTTCATCTACCGTGTAGGCGTGGAACAGGTCAAACTGCATTTGGCCTTCGATATTGCGCCAAGCGGGCAAATAGGCCGACAGCACCCCGTGTTTATGCATCAACGATAGGGCCGCAATGCCACGTGGATGCTTTAAGATTTCCATAAAGGCTTGGCGGCACTGCGGATTTTCCTGCAAGGGTTGCTGCTGTGCCCGGCGTGCGCGCCTTAGTGATCTCAGTGTCGGCGCATAAATGCCTTTAATATTGGAGTTTTTAGCGACATGGACAAAGAGGCGTACAATTTCTTCGCCGCTATCGAATAAATCGTCTCTTAGGGCCTCGATAAAGGCACCGCGACGTTGATAGTTATTGTCAATCGCTTGAATTTCTAAGGCCTTGGTTTGGCCAAGAGTCGCCCGCTTAAACAGTTGCAGCAGCATTTCGTTCAGCTCCATCACCCGGCGCACCGTGCGATAGTAGCGTTTCATCATCTGCTCAACGGCGAGTTGAGTGGCGTCTTCATAACCCATCAGCTCGGCCACTTGGCGCTGGACATCGAACAGCAGGCGATTTTCATCGCGACCGACCGCCATATGCAGGGCAAAGCGCAGCTTCCACAGAAAATGCTGACACTCGAGCAGCTCTTCTAACTCGGCGGGTTCTAAAAATTCGTATTGAACCAGTTCTTCTAGGCGTGAGGCGCCAAAGTGGCGCATGGCAACCCAGGCGATAGTTTGAATGTCCCGCAGGCCGCCGGGGCAACTCTTAATATTTGGCTCAAGATCGAAGGCGCTTGCCTTGGCATGGCGGGCCGTTTGTTCATCACGTTTGGCGATAAAGAACTGGCTCGACGTCCAAAAATCACTCTGGCGGATGGCGTCATAGAGTTGATCAAACAGGGATTCTGGGCCTGAGAGTAACCGTGCCTCGAGCAGGTTAGTGGCGATAGTAATGTCTTCTCGACCTAGATTTAGAGTGTCGCTGAGAGTGCGAACACTGTGACCAATCTCAAGGCTGGCGTCCCATAAAAAGGCGATAAATTCGCTCAGTGCTGTTTCAGCCGCCTGCGATAACTCGCCTTCGAACAGGAATAATAAATCGACATCCGAGTGCGGATGTAACTCGCCGCGACCGTAGCCGCCAACGGCAATCAGGGCGATAGGATATTGGTCCAGACCGTGCTGTTGCCAGGCCTGCTTGACGAGGGAATCGACGAACTGACAGCGCTGCGTCACTAGCTCTTCAATCGGGGTTTTGGCCTTGAATCTTGCTAAAAGCGTTTGATTCTGTTCGATTAATGATTGTTTAGCTAGCAGAGCTGTATTCATCGAGTCCCTTGTTTGGATGAGTTAGGTGTTCAGTAATCCTCTGAGTCCTAACGTACTAAGTATGTCGCTTAGTGATTAATGATACGCGGGAAGTCTTCCTCATCACGTAGAGTCAGGACTTCTACACCGGTTTCGGTCACTAATAATGTATGTTCCCATTGGGCAGAGTTTTTACCATCGGAGGTGGTGACAGTCCACTTATCGTCACGGTCTAACACTGTGGTGTGGCGACCGGCGTTGATCATTGGCTCAATGGTAAAACACATGCCAGGGCGTAAAATGGTGTTATCGCCATTACGGTAGTGCATGACTTGCGGCTCTTCATGGAAACCGGCACCAATACCGTGACCACAATAATCTTGCACGATGGAATATTTCTCAAGACCTGTTTTGCTGGCTTTGATGAATTTTTCGATAGTATTACCGATTTCACCCAGTTTTAACCCCGGGCGAACCTTACGAATGGCGAGGTATAAACTCTCTTGCGCGATACGGCACAGGCGCTTGTCCTTAGGGCTGACTTCACCGATTAAGAACATTTTAGAGGTATCACCGTGGTAACCGTCTTTGATGACTGTGATATCGATATTGAGAATATCGCCATCCTTGAGAACGCGGTCACTCGGAATACCATGGCAAATAACGTTGTTTAACGAAGTACAAATCGACTTAGGAAAACCATGGTAATTGAGCGGGGCAGAAATCGCGCCTTGCTCTTCGGTATATTTGGCGCAGATATCGTTTAGTTCATTAGTGCTCACGCCAGCCTTAACATAAGGGGCGATCATTTCTAATACTTGTGCGGCCAGCTTACCCGCTGCGCGCATTTTCTCGATTTCTTCTGCTGTCTTAATGACTATACTCATTGCGTTTTCTCTTGTGTCTTCGATGTCTATTGGCGGCATCTACCCGATGCAAAAATTTGTGCTTTAGGGCTATTTATGGTATAAAGCGCGCCGTTATGTTTAAGTCTTGCAGGATGTATAAGGTCAGCTTTTGCTTATCTTAACCCAAGGCAAGACTAAAGATGGCGGCCATTATACATGGCAATTTATCTAAATACTAAATCACACACGTGTCGACACATTCTTCGGGGTGCCCTCAGCTGTTAACTGCGGGGTCGAAGACATGGGATACGTGGAGGTCTAACCCCCTAAATTTTAAGGTAATAGAAATGACTACAGTTTCAATGCGCGATATGCTCCAGGCCGGTGTCCACTTCGGTCACCAAACCCGTTACTGGAACCCAAAAATGAAGCCATTCATTTTCGGTGCTCGCAACGGCGTTCACATCATCAACCTAGAGCATACTGTGCCAATGTTCAATGAAGCACTGGCTTTCATCAGCAACGTTGCTTCAAAGAAAGGTAAAGTATTATTCGTTGGTACTAAACGTGCTGCTGGCGAAGCGATCAAAGAAGCTGCTATTTCTTGCGATCAGTACTACGTTGATCACCGTTGGTTAGGCGGTATGCTGACTAACTGGAAAACCGTTCGTCAGTCAATCAAGCGTCTGAAAGAACTGGAAAGCCAATCAGTAGACGGTACTTTCGACAAGCTGACCAAGAAAGAAGCGCTGATGCGTACTCGTGAGCTTGAAAAGCTGGAAAAATCTTTAGGCGGTATTAAGAACATGGGCGGCCTGCCAGACGTATTATTCGTTATCGGCGCTGACCACGAGCATATCGCTATTAAAGAAGCTAACAACCTGGGTATCCCTGTTGTTGCAGTTGTTGATACTAACTCTGCTCCAGACGGTGTTAACTACATCGTTCCTGGTAACGACGACGCAATGCGCGCTATTCGCCTGTACACTACTTCTGTTGCTGCAGCTGCTAACGCTGGCCGTGGTCAAGATTTAGCTGTTCAAGCTGAGCAAGACGGTTTCGTAGAAGCCGAATAATAAGGCGGGATGAGTTTCATCACCCTTATTAACCAAGATTTTGATTGGTTAACAGGGGCCATTCGGCCCCTGTTTTATATCTGCAAATTAGTCGAATTTTTAGAGAGGATTTAACAATGGCAATTTCTGCTGCCCAAGTTAAAGAACTGCGCGAGCGTACTGGCGCAGGCATGATGGATTGTAAAAAAGCGTTAGAAGAAACCAACGGCGACATGGAGTTAGCAATTGACAACATGCGTAAGTCTGGTGCTGCTAAAGCTGCTAAGAAAGCAGGTAACATCGCTGCTGACGGTACTATCCTGATCAAAAACGGTGAAGGTTTCGCAGTACTGTTAGAAGTAAACTGCCAAACTGACTTCGTTGCTAAAGATGCGAACTTCTTAGGTTTTGCTAACGCTGTTTTAGACGTTGCTGCAGCGTCTAAAGTGTCTTTAGAAGACTTAAAAGCCCAATTCGAAGAAGCCCGTGTTGCTCTGGTTGCTAAAATCGGTGAAAACATCAACGTTCGTCGCGTTGAGTACATCGACGGCACTCAATTAGCTTCATACCGTCACGGTGAGCGTATTGGTGTTGTAGTAACTGGTGAAGCGGATGAGGAAACTCTGAAGCACTTAGCAATGCACGTTGCAGCTTCTAAGCCAGAATACGTTAACCCAGAAGACGTTCCAGCAGACGTAGTTGCTCGTGAACAAGCTCTGCAAATCGAAATCTCTATGAATGAAGGCAAGCCTGCTGAAATCGCAGAGAAAATGGTTGTTGGTCGTATGAAGAAGTTCACCGGTGAGATCTCTCTGACTGGTCAAGCTTACATCATGGAACCAAAGAAAACTGTTGGCGAATTCTTGAAAGAGAAAGGCGCTAAAGTCACTAACTTCATTCGTTTAGAAGTGGGTGAAGGTATTGAGAAGAAAGAAGAAGATTTCGCAGCTGAAGTTGCTGCTCAAATCGCTGCTTCTAAAAAGGCTTAATCGCCAACGCTAAATACCCCCAAGACCGCAGCAATGGCTGCGGTCTTGTTATGACCAGGACAAAAAAATATGAGCACCAATCCAAAACCTGCATTTAGACGCATTCTTCTAAAATTAAGTGGCGAGGCACTGATGGGCGACGAAGGCTTCGGCATCGACCCTAAAGTGTTAGATCGCATGGCTCAAGAAGTGAAAGAGCTGGTAGAGTTAGGCATTCAGGTGGGTGTGGTCATTGGTGGTGGTAATCTATTTCGCGGTGAAGGCCTAGCAAAAGCGGGCATGAACCGTGTGGTGGGCGATCACATGGGTATGCTGGCAACGGTTATGAACGGCTTGGCCATGCGTGATGCCCTGCACCGTGCCTATGTTAATGCTCGTCTGATGTCGGCAATCCCGTTAAAAGGGGTATGCGACGACTACAATTGGGCTGAGGCTATCAGCTTATTAAAATCAGGCCGTGTAGTGATTTTTGCTGCGGGTACTGGTAACCCATTCTGCACTACCGATTCTGCTGCTTGCTTACGCGGCATTGAAATCGAAGCAGAAGTCGTGCTAAAAGGCACTAAAGTTGACGGCGTTTATTCTGACGACCCGATGAAAAATCCAGAAGCAGTGAAGTACGATGAATTATCGTACACTGAAGTACTGGACAAAGAATTAAAAGTAATGGACTTAGCAGCCTTTACGATGGCGCGTGATCATGACATGCCAATCCTAGTATTCAACATGAACAAACCTGGTGCACTGCGCCGCGTGGTCATGGGTGAAGAAGAAGGCACATTGATCAAAGCGAAATAAGTTTTTAATGACCAAGAAGGACATTTAACGTGATTGCAGATATTAAAAAAGATGCTCAAGAGCGCATGGGTAAATGCGTAGAAGCGACTAAGAACCAAATGGCGAAAGTACGTACTGGTCGTGCACACCCAAGCTTACTGGATTCTATCCAAGTGTCTTACTACGGCACTATGACCCCGCTGAACCAAGTGGCGAACGTGGGTATTGAAGATGCGCGTACCCTGTCTGTGACTGTATTCGACCGTAGTGCAATCCAAGCGGTTGAGAAAGCGATTATGAGCTCAGATCTTGGCTTAAACCCAATGTCAGCGGGCGCAACCTTACGTATTCCATTACCCGCACTGACTGAAGAACGTCGTAAAGACTTCATCAAAGTGGTTCGTGCAGAAGCTGAAGGCGGCCGTGTGGCGATTCGTAACGTACGTCGTGACGCGATTTCTGAAGTGAAGAAACTCGAAAAAGCCAAAGAATGTACTGAAGATGATGTTCGCCGCTTTGAAGACGAAGTGCAAAAGTTCACCGATGCTCACATTAAGAAGGTCGATGAGATTTTAGCGGCCAAAGAAATTGAGTTGATGGAAGTCTAATCTCAGGCGCTATAAGCTAGAGTTGCTACGCCGTGTAGGGGTATACTACACGGCGTTTGTCTATTTTAAAGGGTTGTAATAGATGTCATCCACAGTGGAATTTGATCCGCAATCTAGGTCAACTGAGCAGGATGCTTGTGCTCAGACAAGCTTACCGGAGGTATTACCCGAACTCGTTAAACAGTCATTACCTAAACATGTTGCGATTATTATGGATGGTAATGGGCGTTGGGCCCAAACCCAGGGCAAACCACGAGTGATGGGGCATAAAGCCGGCGTAAAGGCGGTGAGACGTGCGGTGAGTGCGGCCAGTCAGTTAGGGATACAATCGCTGACGCTATTTGCGTTTTCCAGCGAGAATTGGCGTAGACCCGATAAAGAAGTCAGCTTGCTGATGGAATTGTTTTTTACCGTGTTACAACGGGAAATTAAGTTACTCGATAAGAACCAAGTCAGATTGAATATCATCGGCGATATCAGCCGTTTTTCTGCGCGTTTACAAAAACAAATTCGTGCCGCAGAAGAAAAAACCGCAGGCAACAGTGGATTGATATTGAATGTAGCGGCTAATTACGGTGGCCGTTGGGACATACTGCAAGCTGCGCAAAAGTTAGCTGAAAAGGTGGAAAATGGCGAAATGACCAGCAGTCAGTTCACCGAAGAAGCCTTGAGTGAACATTTGTGCATGCAAAATCAGAGTGAAGTTGATTTAATGATCCGTACGGGTGGGGATTACCGGATCAGCAATTTTGTGCTCTGGCAGGCTGCCTATGCTGAATTGGTGTTTATGGACACCCTTTGGCCTGATTTCGATGAACAGGCTTTTCATGAAGCGATTGCTACTTTTACCAGTCGCCAGCGCCGTTTTGGTTTGACCGGAAGTCAAATTGATGAGATGCGCGCATTGTAAAACGTCATGAGGGATTTTTTTTGCTAAAACAACGTATAATAACAGCAATTTGGTTAATTCCATTAGTTTTGGGAGCAATCTTTTTACTCCCCGTAGAGTACTTTGCTTGGGCCTTAGTGGCCGTGTTTCTGATCGCCGCTAAGGAGTGGGGCAGGATCATCGATAGTCAATGTGATGTCACTCAATGGAGTTTTACTTGCACCGTCGGTATTTTACTTATCGCGTTGAATTTAATTGTTCCTGCCGACACGATTTGGCTTAGGGGACAAATTCATCCTATCTATCTTGCCGTGATGGCCATCGGTGCACTGTGGTGGATAGTGTCGCTGCTGTTAGTGGTGACTTACCCTAAGAGCGCCAAACTCTGGCAAAAGAACCCGATGCTAAAGTCCATGTTCGGGCAACTCACTTTAGTACCTTGTTTCGTGGCGCTGATTGCACTCAAATCCATTAGTTCGCAAATATCGCCTTACTATGGCGCGTCGTTGGTATTACTGGTGATGCTGATTGTCTGGGCGGCTGATTCGGGCGCGTATTTTGTCGGTAAGGCTGTCGGCAAGACCAAGCTGATGCCTGCGGTGAGCCCAGCCAAAACCTTAGAAGGGTTACTGGGCGGCCTGATGACGACACTGATTGTTGTCGCGGGCGTGATGTATATTTCGCCTGAGCAGGAATTAGGTTTAGTGGTCGCGGTCACTATTTTCGTGGCGCTGATTTCGGCGCTTGGCGATTTATCCGAGAGTATGTTTAAGCGTGCTGCCTGCATCAAAGACTCTGGCACGATTCTGCCTGGGCATGGTGGCGTGCTCGATCGCATCGACAGCCTTACTGCGGCCTTGCCGGTGTTTACCTTAATCTACATTGCATTTTGGATGTAACGCTATGCAAAAAATGGTGATTTTGGGTGCGACCGGGTCGATTGGTGCCAGCACTTTAAGTGTGATTTCGGCTAATCCCGATGCCTACCGTGTTTACGCTTTAGTGGCGAATGCGAGTGTCGATAAGATGCTCGCCCTGTGTTTGACCCATCGCCCCCAAGTCGCCCATATGGTCGATAGTCAGGCCGCATTAGCGCTACAAGCCAAGCTTCCCCCTGAGCTTAATATCCAAGTGAGCAGCGGTGAGGATGAACTCATCGCCTTAGTCACAGCCACCGAAGTGGATACTGTGATGGCCGCTATCGTCGGCGCGGCGGGGTTAGTACCCACCTTAGCCGCTGTTAAGGCGGGTAAGCGTGTATTGCTTGCCAATAAAGAAGCCTTGGTGATGTCAGGTGAACTCTTTATTGAGGCCACGAAAGCCTCCGGCGCGACTCTATTGCCGGTTGATAGTGAGCACAATGCGATTTTCCAATGCTTACCCGAAGAAGTGCAGGCCAATTTGGGCCGCTGTGATTTAGGCGCATCGGGAATTTCCCATATTTTACTGACCGGCTCGGGCGGCCCCTTCTTGACCGCGGAGCTTGCCAGCCTTGCATCGATGACGCCAGCACAGGCCTGTAAACATCCAAACTGGTCGATGGGGCCGAAAATTTCAGTCGACTCCGCCACTATGATGAATAAGGGCTTGGAGTTTATTGAAGCGCGCTGGTTGTTTAATACCCAGAAAGACCAATTAAAGGTGGTTATCCATCCGCAGAGCGTTATCCATTCGATGGTGCAATACCGCGATGGCAGTGTGATCGCGCAAATGGGTAACCCGGATATGCGTACACCGATTGCACATTGTATGTCCTATCCACAAAGAATTAGCTCTGGCGTTGAACCTTTGGATTTTTTCAAAGTCGGACAGTTAAGCTTTTGTGAGCCGGACTTTAATCGCTTCCCTTGTTTGGCGTTAGCGATCGCCGCTTGTGCCCAAGGCCAAGAAGCGACTACGGTACTCAATGCCGCCAATGAAATCGCCGTTGAGGCATTTTTACAGGGACAGATTGGTTTTACCCATATCGCTAAGGTGAATGAAGCTTGTTTATCATCAGTGCCTAAACGGACGATGACCAGCATCGATGATATTATCGCCCTCGATGCGCAAACGCGGATATATGCCCGCGAACAGTTAGCGAAATTGGCTTAATCCTCATTTGATGAGGAATAAGCGAATTTGACGATGACATAAGGAGTGGAATGTTAGATTTTTTGTGGAACTTAGGTTCGTTTATCGTTGCGCTTGGGTTGCTTATCACCGCCCACGAATACGGCCATTTCTATGTTGCACGTCGCTGTGGCGTGAAGGTTGAACGTTTCTCGATTGGTTTTGGTAAGGCGATTTGGCGCAAAGTAGGTCAAGATGGCACTGAGTACGTCATCGCCATGATCCCGTTAGGCGGCTATGTCAAAATGCTCGATGAGCGAGTAGAAGACGTACCCGATGAGTTAAAGGACCAAGCCTTTAACCGTAAAAGTGTATGGCAACGGATTGCGATTGTGGCCGCAGGTCCGATTGCAAACTTTATCTTTGCGATTATCGCACTGTATTTAATGTATTTAATTGGCGTGCCATCGCTCAAGCCAGTGATTACCTCTACCACACCTGGCACAGCGGCGGCGCAAATCCAAGTGAATGAGCCGATGCAAGTGACGGCAATTTCAGGCCAGCCTGTACGCAATTGGGAAGAAGTGAATTTAGCACTAGTGGGCCATATCGGCGATGACAGCTTAACCGTCTCTCTCGCGCCGCTAAATGGCTTGCAAGGTTTAGATACCACGGCTCGCACTTATACCCTTGATACCCGCGAATGGCGTTTCGACCCAGAAAAAGAGTCGCCGATTACGGCGTTGGGTTTGGGTGTGTATCGCCCTGCGATTGAGCCACAAATAGCGCTTATCAGCGAAGGTAGTGCGGCGGCTAAGAGTGACCTGAAAGTCGGCGATACTTTGGTTGCCATCAATGGGCAAAATTACACGGATTGGCAAGCTTTTGTTGACATTATTCAACATTCTGCCAATGTGCCTGTTGAGTTAACTGTGCGCCGTAATGGCGAGCAGTTTGCCATCTCTGTGACACCTGCGAGTGTTAAAAATAGCGATGGCAAAGATATAGGCGTGCTTGGGGTGAGCCCTGCTCAGGCGCAATGGCCCGAGAATATGCGCCTACAACTCGAATATGGCCCAATCGATTCTTTCGCTATCGCAGTGGATAAAACATGGCAACTTGTTGCTGTGAGCTTTAAGATGATTGGCAAATTATTTACTGGCGATGTGTCAGTGAAAAACTTAAGTGGACCTATCTCAATCGCACAGGGTGCGGGCAATAGTGCAAACTATGGCTTGGTTTACTTTCTCGGTTTCCTCGCGCTTATCAGTGTCAATTTAGGCATCATTAACCTGCTGCCATTGCCTGTGCTCGATGGGGGACACCTGCTGTATTACTTCGTTGAGGTAATCACTGGTAAACCTGTGTCTGAAAAGGTACAGGAAATAGGATTCAGATTTGGGGCAGCATTGCTGCTGATGTTGATGAGCATCGCGCTCTTCAATGACTTTGCCCGACTCTGAGCAAGGACAGACTAATAATTAGAAGTGCTCTATGAGATTGAATAAACTTTTTGCCTCGATGTTATTCGTCGGTGCGTCGTTTTCAGGGACTGTGTTGGCGGATACTTTCCAACCCTTTGAAGTGACCGACATCCAAGTTGAAGGTTTGCAGCGAGTCGCACTGGGTGCTGCCTTGTTAAGCTTACCAGTGAAAGTGGGTGACACTGTTGACCAGTTAAAAATTCAACAAGCCATTAAAAGCCTGTATGCATCGACTAACTTTGAGAACATCTCAGTCAGTCATGATGGCGGCGTGTTGATTGTTAAAGTCACTGAGCGACCAACGATCAGCGCAGTGACCTTTGAAGGCAACAAAGACATTAAAGATGAGCAGTTACAGGAAAGTCTGGACGGCTCAGGCGTGAAAGTCGGCGAGTCCTTAGACCGGACTATGCTGACGGGCATCGAGAAGGGGTTACAAGACTTCTACTACGGTGTAGGTAAATACGGCGCGAAAGTGGAAGCGCAGGTGATTAACTTGCCCCGTAACCGTGTCGAACTCAAATTCAAGTTCACCGAAGGTTTAGCGGCTGAAATTCGCCAAATTAACGTGGTTGGTAACAAAGAGTTCACCGATGCTGAGCTTATCGGCATGTTAGAACTCAAAGACTACGTGGCTTGGTGGGATCTGTTCGGTGAGCGTCGCTACCAGAAGCAAAAGCTGCAAGCTGACCTTGAAACCATTAAAACCTATTACCACAACAAGGGTTATATTCGCTTTGAAGTCACCTCGACTCAAGTGGCGATGACGCCTGACCGTAAAGGTTTGTATATCACCATCAACGTCAACGAAGGTGAGAAGTACAAGGTTAAAGACGTTAACCTCACCGGCGACTTAATGGGCCGCGAAGAGTTAATGAAATCGATTCTGCCAATTAAGGCGGGCGATATGTACAACGGTGGTGATGTGACCTTCACCGAAGAGATGTACAGCAAATACTTAGGTCGTTTCGGTTACGCGTATCCTGAAGTGAAAACCTACCCTGAAATTGATGATAAAACTAAGGAAGTGACCTTAAACATCAATATCAAACCGGGTAAACGTGTATATGTTCGTTCGGTTAACTTCACCGGTAACACAGTGACTAAAGACGAAGTGATGCGCCGCGAGCTGCGTCAGATGGAAGGTGCTTGGTTAAACTCGGCGCAGGTTGAGCAATCTAAAGCCCGTCTAAACCGTTTAGGCTTCTTCGAGACCGTTGATACCGAAACCATTCAAGTGCCGGGTACCGACGATTTAGTCGACGTGGCCGTGAAGGTAAAAGAGCAGCCATCGGGCTCATTTAACGCCGGTGTGGGTTATGGTACTGAATCGGGCTTAAGTCTGCAGTTTGGTGTGCAGCAAAATAACTTCCTCGGTACGGGTAACCAAGCGGGCGTGAGTTTAAGCACTAATAAGTATTCTAAGAACGTAAACTTATCTTACACCGACCCTTATTGGACCAAAGATGGTGTGAGCTTAGGTGGTAGCGTTTACTGGAACGAGTTTGATGCGAACGAAGCTAACCTTGAGCGCTATAAGAACAGCTCCTACGGTGTGGCATTAAACTCAGGTTTCCCAATTAACGAATACAACCGTATCAACGGTGGTATTGGCTATCGTCATAACACGATTTCAGAAATCTCAGCCTACGAACAGGCGCTGCGTTTCTACAATATCTACCGTGACGATGATCCGAATGCCGATTTAAGCTTCGACAACTTCGAGCTCAGCTTAGGCTGGTACCGCAGTACCTTAAACCGTGGCACCTTCCCAACAGACGGTTCGTCACAGCGTTTAAGCGGTAAGATGACAGTACCAGGCTCGGATCTGCAGTACTTTAAGACAGACTTCGATACTAACTATTATTTCCCTATCACCCGCAGCCATAGTTTTGTGCTGTTAGCACGTGGTCGTTTAGGTTATGGCAACGGTTACGGTCAATTTAATGATAATGACCAAATCCTGCCATTCTGGGAAAACTATTACTCGGGCGGTAGTACCTCACTACGTGGCTTTAAGTCTAACTCGGTCGGTCCTCGTTCATTCTATCTGTATCGTGGTAGTGAGCCTTGTGCGCCGGATCCATCGGGTGACGGTTGTAGCTTACCGGGCGATCCAAACAGTATTCAGGTCAGTTCAGGTCGTTCAATCGGTGGTAACGCGATTGCAACTGCCAGTATGGAGCTGATTGTACCAACGCCGTTCTTGGATGAGGCCTACACTAACTCTGTTCGTACCAGCTTCTTCGTCGATGCGGGTAACGTATGGGATACTGAGTTCGATTTCGCTAAGTATCAAACGCTGCCAGCGGAAGAGTTTGACAAGCTGCAGGACTACAGTGATCCAGGTCGTATCAGAGCCTCTTGGGGTCTAAGCTTACAGTGGCTGTCTCCTATGGGACCCATGGTATTCAGCTTGGCATGGCCGATTAAAGAATACGAAGGCGATCAAACAGAGATCTTCTCGTTCAATATTGGCAAAACTTTTTAAAAGGCATACACTCGGCAGGTTTTGCTGAATATAACAAAGGTAACAAGGAGTCTATTTTGAACAAGATGGTAAACCGTGCCCTGGTGACGTTGGCTTTATTAGGTGCACCTTTAGCGGCGCAGGCAGAAAATATTGCTGTTGTTGATATGGGCGCTGTGTTTGAGCAGTTACCTCAACGTGAGCAAATCTCCCAATCTCTGAAATCAGAGTTTGGTGATCGCATGGCTGAAGTTCAGAAAATGCAAGAAGAAATGCGCTCTCTGATGGAGAAGCAGCAACGTGACGGCGCGTTAATGAATGACACGCAAAAAACTGAGCTGGTTCGTAAAATGGAAGCGTTAAAATCTGAATATCAGCTGAAAGGTAAAGCGTTGGATGAAGACTTACGTCGTCGCCAAGGTGAAGAGCAAAACAAACTGTTAGTTAAGGTTCAAAAAGCCATTAACACTATCGCTGAAAAAGAAAAATACGATTTAGTTTTACAGCGCGGTGCCGTCATTTATGTTAAGCCAAATGCTGACATCAGTGGCAAAGTGGTTGAAGCCTTAAGCAAAGGCAAGTAATTAATGAAAAGTGTGACTTTAAAAGAGCTAAGCCTGTTATTAGATGGCGTTGTCCAAGGTGATGAAACGTTAGTGATCAACAGCGTTGCGACACTTGAACATGCCCAATCGGGTCAAATCTCTTTTTTAGCCAACAGCAAATACCGTGCTCAGCTTGAGTCAACTCAAGCGAGTGCGGTGTTATTGTCGGCTAAAGACGCGCAGGACTATTCAGGCACTGCGTTAGTCGTTAAAGACCCCTATGTGGGGTTTGCCCGTGTGGCACAGTTTTTAGATACCACGCCCAAGGCGGCCGTGGGTATCCATCCTTCGGCACAAATCGACTCTTCTGCCCAGTTAGGCGAAGGTGTAGCCATTGGTGCCAATGTGGTGATCGGCGCGAATGTGATCCTCGGCGAAAACGTGCAGATTGGTGCGGGCTCTGTGATTGGTCAAGACTCCATAGTAGGCTCTAACACTCGTCTGTGGGCCAATGTGACCCTCTATCATAATGTCCATTTAGGCCAAGATTGTATAATCCATTCCGGCGCCATTATTGGCTCCGACGGTTTCGGTTACGCTAACGAGCGTGGTCAGTGGATTAAAATTCCCCAAACCGGTGGTGTCCGAATTGGCGATCGCGTCGAAATCGGTGCGAACTCAACCATCGACCGTGGGGCTTTAGGTCATACCGAAATCCACAACGGTGTGATCATCGACAACCAAGTACAGGTTGCCCATAACGATATTATTGGTGAAAATACCGCGATCGCTGGCAGCACGACCATTGCTGGCAGTGTAACAATTGGTAAACATTGTATTATTGGTGGTAACTGCGCGATTGCAGGCCACTTGACCATTGCTGACGGTGTCCATCTTTCTGGCGCGACAAACGTTACAGGTAACATGCGTGAGCCTGGTTTGTATTCTTCTGCGACAGTGGCAATGGAAAACAAAGTGTGGCGTAAAAATACAGTTCGCTTCCGTCAATTGGATGAACTGTTTCAACGTGTGAAAACGTTGGAAAAGAATTCAAATACACCAGAGTAATTGCCCCAAGGCAATTTTGAGGAACTAGGTTCGTGTCAAATCAAATGAACACTATGGATATTACGGAGATCCTTAAGTATCTACCCCATAGATATCCATTTTTATTAATCGATCGCGTTTTGGATTACACCCCAGGTGAGAGTCTCCATGCGATTAAAAACGTGACGATTAATGAACCCTTTTTCCAGGGACATTTCCCTGTTCAGCCTGTGATGCCGGGCGTGCTGATTTTAGAAGCCATGGCACAGGCCACTGGTCTGCTCGCGTTTAAGACCATGAGTGACGATGTACCGCCTCCTGGTGTGTTGTACTATTTTGCTGGTATCGATAACGCCCGTTTTAGACGTGTAGTTGAGCCCGGCGATCAAATCCATTTTGAAGTCAAAATGATTAAAGAGCGCCGCGGGATTGGCGTTTTCTATGGTGAGGCCAAAGTGGATGGTGAAGTGGTTTGTTCCGCTGAAATCATGTGTGCCCGCAGAGAGATTAATCAGTGATAGATACATTAGCGTTTGTGCATCCCGATGCAAAAATTGGTAAAAACGTCACCATAGGTCCATGGAGTTATGTGGGCGCGGGTGTCGAGATTGGCGACGATTGTTGGTTAAGCTCCCACGTAGTGGTGAAGGGCCCAACCATTATCGGTAAAGGCAACCGTATTTTCCAATTCGCCTCCGTGGGTGAAGAATGCCAAGACAAGAAATACGCTGGCGAGCCGACTCGACTCATTATTGGCGATAACAACGTTATCCGTGAACATGTGACCATTCACCGTGGTACGGTTCAAGACAATAGCGAAACCCGTATCGGCTCTAATAACCTGTTTATGAACTACGTGCATATCGCCCATGACTGTGTGGTCGGTAATAACGTGATTATGGCCAACAATGCCTCTATCGCAGGCCATGTGCATGTGGGTGACTGGGCGATTCTCGGTGGTATGACTGGGGTTCATCAGTTTGTGCATATCGGTGCCCACGCTTTTACTGCGGGTTGTTCGTTATTGCTACAGGATGTGCCACCCTTTGTGATGGCGGCGGGACAACCTGCCATTCCTCGAGGCTTAAACAGCGAAGGTATGAAGCGCCGTGGTTTCTCTAAGGAGAGCCAATTAGCGGTACGCCGTGCCTATAAAACCTTATATCGCAGCAGTTTAACTGTTGATGAAGCGATTGAAGCGCTTGCCGAAGATGCGCAGAACGATGAGCAAGTTAAGTCGTTCATTGAGTTTGTTAAATCATCGGGTCGCGGCATTATTCGTTAAGAGTCCTAGACTCTACACTATGCCATTCATAGGCACTGCTCGTACTATTCTGCTTTAGACAATGCCATGGCAGAGATGCGCTGCGGTGCCATTCACTTGTCAGATATGATTGGTTTATGAGCAAAAAATCTCAATTAGTGTTTGCAATGGTCGCCGGAGAACTCTCCGGCGATATTTTAGGTGCAGGTTTAATGGCCGCACTACAAAAAACACACCCCAACGCCCGTTTTGTCGGTATTGGTGGACCTCGAATGGAAGCCCTAGGCTTCGAATCTCTGTTCGCGATGGAAGAGTTAGCCGTGATGGGGATAGTCGAAGTGCTATCACGTCTGCCACGCTTACTCCATGTGCGCTCATCCCTGATTAAGTCCATCACCGAACTTAAGCCCGATTGTTTTATCGGTATCGATGCACCGGATTTTAATATTGGTCTTGAGCTTAAGTTAAAGACGCAGGGGATTAAAACAGTTCACTACGTCAGCCCTTCGGTATGGGCATGGCGCCCTAAGCGTATTTTTAAAATCGCTAAGGCCACCAATATGGTGCTGTCGTTATTGCCCTTTGAGAAGGCCTTTTACGATAAGCATCAGGTGCCTTGTACCTTTGTTGGCCATACCTTGGCCGATGATATTCCGTTAGAGAGTGATAAGGCGAGCGCCCGTCAGTTGCTTGAGCTCGATCCTGATGCCGAATACCTTGCGATTTTACCCGGCTCACGTGGCGGCGAATTAAAGCAATTGGCCGAGCCTTTTGTGAAGGCTGCGCTACTTATCAAGCAGCAATTTCCCGATATTCGCTTTGTGACGCCTTTAGTGAATCAAAAGCGCCGTGAGCAGTTTGAGCAAGCATTAAAAGCGCATGCGCCGGATCTGGAAATCCACATGGTGGAAGGCAAATCACGCGAAGTGATGGCCGCCGCCGATGGCATTTTACTGGCGTCGGGCACGGCAACACTTGAGGCCATGCTGATCAAACGTCCTATGGTGGTGGCGTATCGCGTGAGTCCGCTGACCTATCAGATAGCGAAAACCATGATGCAAGTGAACCGTTTCTCCCTGCCGAATCTGTTAGCGGGGCGAGATGTGGTGCCAGAGCTTATCCAGCACGATTGCACCCCAGAGAAGATTGCCGAAGCGGTTGGCGTTGAGCTGAACCGTGACTTTGCGCCAATCAAAGCCGAATTTGAGCGTTTGCACCAAATGCTGCGCTGCGATGCCAGCCAAAAAGCGGCCGAGGCAGTGTTAGCGCTCGTCGATGCTAAGGATGTGAACTAATGGCGGTATTTAAGACGTTGACCGACGCCGATATCGCCACCTTCTCAACAGGTTTAGTGGCGGGCGTGGATGAAGTCGGCCGTGGCCCGCTGGTGGGCGATGTGGTCACCGCTGCGGTGATCCTCGATCCCAATCGTCCCATTGCTGGCTTAAATGACTCTAAAAAACTCAGCGAGAAGCGCCGCGAGGCCTTGTTCGATGAGATTTGTGAAAAAGCCTTGAGTTATCATGTGGGGCGGGCCAGTCCAGCGGAAATCGATGAGCTGAATATTCTTCATGCCACAATGCTTGCGATGCAGCGCGCGGTAGCGGGGCTTACACGTGCGCCCGAGTTAGTTTTAGTCGATGGAAATCGCAGCCCGGCGTTTACGCACCAGGGGCTATCTCTGACAAGTCATAGCATAGTCAAAGGTGATGGCCTGATTGCGAGTATCAGTGCGGCGTCAATTATTGCCAAAGTGACCCGCGATCGGGAAATGGATGCCCTCGATGCGGCCTATCCCCAGTATGGATTTGCTAAGCATAAGGGGTATCCGACTAAGGCGCATTTTGACGCCATCGCCGAGCACGGCGTGTTCGACCAATATCGTAAAAGTTTCAAACCCGTCAAGGCATTACTGGAGCGTTAACACCGATTGGGTGTTTTCACTTCAGCTTGAGAGCAAAGTCACTAGCCCAAGGGCTGTGACTTTGTTAGTCTGCTTTTTTAGTGATTGTTAACCTGCTATTCAAAGATAATTCTAATTATGTCCGATCCTCGTTTTGTGCATCTTCGTGTCCACAGTGACTTCTCTATGTCCGATGGTGTGGCTAAGGTAAAACCCATCCTCGCCCAAGTTGAGGCGAAGGGCATGGCCGCGGTGGCCTTAACGGATCAAAACAACCTCTGTGGTCTGGTGAAGTTTTATGGTGGTTGCCATGGGGCGGGGATCAAGCCGATTATCGGCGCGGACTTTTGGATGCAAGTGCCGGGGTTTGATGGTGAGTTTTGTGCCTTAACCATTATTGCGATGAATAATGATGGCTATCAAAACCTTACTCAAATCATCAGCCAAGCCTATTTACGTGGCCATGTTCAAGGGCGCGTGGTGATTGACCAAGAGTGGCTGGTCACCTACAACGAAGGCATTTTACTGCTGTCTGGTGGTCGAGAAGGGGACGTAGGTAAGGCGCTGCTTAAGGGCAACAATACTCAAGTTGAGTCCTTATGCGAGTTTTATCAGCAGCATTTTGAAGGGCGTTATTACCTCGAGTTATTGCGTACGGGGCGCACCGATGAGGAGCGTTACCTGCATATGGCGGTGGGACTGGCGCAGGAAAAGGGCATCCCTGTGGTGGCCACCAATCAGGTGGTGTTTTTAAAACCTGAAGACTTTGAGTCCCATGAGATCCGTGTGGCGATTCACGATGGTTTTACGCTCGCCGATCCCCGCCGTCCTAAAAAATACAGTGAGCAGCAGTATCTTCGTAGCGAAGAGGAAATGTGCGAGCTGTTTGCCGACATTCCTGCCGCGCTTGAAAATACCGTTGAAATTGCCAAGCGCTGCAACGTTACCATCCGCTTATACGAATACTTCTTACCTAACTTCCCCACCGGCGATATGTCGATTGAGGATTATCTGGTTGATTGCTCTAAGAAGGGGCTTGAAGAGCGTTTAGAGTTCTTATTCCCCGAACCACAAGTGCGCGCCGAGCGCCGCGGTGAATATGACGAGCGTCTCGATGTTGAGCTTAAGGTTATCAACCAGATGGGCTTCCCCGGTTACTTCCTTATCGTAATGGAGTTTATCCAGTGGGGTAAGGATAACGGCATCCCCGTGGGGCCAGGCCGTGGTTCGGGCGCGGGCTCGCTTGTGGCCTATGCCCTTAAGATTACTGACTTAGACCCCCTCGAATTCGACCTGCTGTTCGAACGTTTCCTCAACCCAGAGCGGGTATCTATGCCCGACTTCGACGTCGACTTCTGTATGGATAGACGCGATGAGGTGATTGACCACGTGGCCGAACTCTACGGCCGTGAGGCGGTATCGCAGATCATTACCTTCGGCACCATGGCGGCCAAGGCTGTTATCCGCGACGTGGGTCGTGTGCTTGGCCATCCCTATGGCTTTGTGGACCGTATTTCTAAGTTGATTCCGCCAGAGCCTGGCATGACACTCGCCAAGGCCTTTGAAGTCGAGCCTGCGCTGCAGGAGTCCTACGATGCCGATGAGGATGTGAAAGATCTTATCGACATGTGCCGTAAGCTCGAGGGTGTGACCCGTAACGCCGGTAAGCACGCGGGGGGCGTGGTGATTGCGCCCACCAAGATCACCGACTTCTCGCCGCTTTACTGCGACGCCGAAGGTAAAAACCCGGTAACACAGTTCGATAAGAACGACGTGGAAACCGCCGGCTTAGTCAAATTCGACTTCTTAGGGTTAAGAACCCTCACCATCGTCGACTGGGCGCTGGAGATGATCAACAAGGTGGAGGTTAAAAACGGCCGTCCACCTGTGCGAATTGAGGCGATTCCCCTCGACGATCCAGCTTCGTTCCGCTTGCTGCAACGCTATGAAACCACTGCGGTATTCCAGCTCGAATCCCGTGGTATGAAGGATTTGATTAAGCGTCTGCAACCCGACTGCTTCGAAGATATGATCGCACTCGTGGCACTGTTCCGTCCGGGGCCTCTGCAATCGGGCATGGTGGATAACTTTATCGAGCGTAAGCACGGCCGTGAAGAGGTCTCTTATCCCGATTCTCAATACCAGCATGAATCCTTAAAGGAGCTGCTGTCGCCCACCTACGGCATTATTTTGTACCAAGAGCAGGTGATGCAGATTGCGCAGGTACTATCGGGTTATACCTTAGGCGGCGCGGACATGCTGCGCCGTGCTATGGGTAAGAAAAAGCCCGAGGAGATGGCCAAACAGCGCGGTACCTTTAAAGAAGGAGCGATTAAGAACGGCGTTGACGGCGAGTTGGCGATGAAGATCTTCGACTTAGTGGAAAAGTTTGCGGGCTACGGCTTTAACAAATCCCACTCCGCCGCGTACGCCCTCGTGTCCTATCAAACCCTGTGGCTCAAGACTCACTTTCCCTCGCAGTTTATGGCGGCGGTAATGTCCGCCGATATGGACAACACAGACAAAATCGTCACCCTAGTGGATGAATGTGAGCGCATGGGACTCACCATTATTCCGCCGGATGTGAACAAAGGTCTGTTTAAGTTTACCGTCGATGATGATCTGCGTATCGTCTACGGCATAGGCGCCATCAAAGGTGTGGGTGAGGGGCCGGTTGAGTCGATTTTAGAGGCGCGTAAGGACGGCCCCTTTAAAGATTTATTCGACTTTTGCGCCCGTATCGATCTTAAAAAGCTCAACAAGCGGGTGATTGAAAAGCTTATCTGCGCCGGCGCCTTAGATGCGCTTGGGCCGCACCGCGCCTCTATGATGGCCACCTTGCCAGAGGCAATAAGCGCCGCCGATCAGCACGCTAAGGCCGAGGCCATCGGCCAGCATGATATGTTTGGTCTGCTTAATAGCGACCCTGAAGACAGCAAGCAGCAGTTTGTCGAATGCACTCCGTGGCCGGATAAAATTTGGCTCGAAGGGGAGCGCGAGACCTTAGGTCTATATTTAACTGGTCACCCGATTAATCAATACCTTAAAGAACTTAAGCATTACACTTCTGGGCGCTTAAAGGACGTGCATCCAACCGATCGCGGCAAAACCGTGAAGGCTGCTGGCCTTGTGGTCGCAACCCGGGTGATGCTCACTAAGCGTGGCTCGAAAATGGGTCTGTTGACCTTAGATGACAAGAGTGCGCGCCTCGAGGTGATGCTCTTTACCGAAGCCTTTGAGAAGTTTAACCATCTGCTCGAGAAGGACAGGATCCTGATCTGCGAAGGTGAAGTCAGCTTCGATGATTTTGCCGGTGGCAACCGCATGACGGCGCGCAATATTATCGATATCAGCGAGGCGCGCAGCCACTTTGCCAGCGCCTTAGAAATCGATCTAGACGCATCGCAGTTAAATCCAAGCGTGCTCGAAAGTATCGAGCAATCGATAAGCCCGTGGCGCAACGGTGCCGTGCCTGTGGTGATTAACTACAGTCAAGCGCAGGCCAAGGGCCAATTTAGGTTGGCGGAACATTGGCGAGTCAATCCCAGCGATGAATTGGTGTTTGCCCTTGAGAGCCTGCTTGGGCCAAATAAAGTACGGATCCTGTTCCCCTAATTGATAAGCTGACAAAGACTTGGGGTTGGCAGGGGATAATTAGCATCAGCGAGCGATGGATTTTATAGGGTGAGTCGAATGGCGGCGGTGGAACTGAGTGCCCATATAGCGCGATTTTTAGCGAGCTTACCTCTGCAAGCGGGGAGCAAGTTAGTCCTTGCTTACAGCGGCGGCGTCGATTCCGAAGTGCTCGCCTACGGTTTGAGTGAATTCGCCAAACATCACCCCGAGTTACATTATCAATTGATTTATGTGCACCATGGCTTGAGCCCTAATGCCGATGCTTGGGCCGATCACTGCCAAACTCGCGCCGCCAGCTATGGTTTGCCAATCACGGTAGAGCGGGTGCAACTCACCCTAGGGCCGAGAGTGAGTGTTGAAGCCGAGGCGCGAAAAATGCGTTATCAGGCGATATTGCAGCACCTTAAGCCTCAGGATGTGCTGCTGACCGCCCACCATGAAGACGATCAACTCGAGACGATTCTCCTCGCCCTCAAACGCGGTCAGGGCCCCAAAGGATTAGCCGCCATGGGACAAATCCAAATGCTCTCACTCGGAGAGAAGGGGGCTTGTCTGCAAGCGCGTCCCTTGCTCGATATTAGCCGTGAGCAGATTGAAGCTTTCGCCCAAACGCAGCAGTTAGTGCATATCGAAGATGAAAGTAATCAAGACGATAAATACGATCGTAACTTTTTACGCCTTGAGATTATCCCACGCCTAAAAGCACGTTGGCCCAGTATCGCCACCACCGCAAGTCGCAGCGCCCAGCTTTGCGCCGAGCAGCAGGCCATAGTGGACACCGAGGTGAGTGAGCGTTTACCTAAGCTGTTAACCGAGGCGCCCTTTACCCAGCAAACCGTGCTTAAGCTTGATGGGCTCTCTACGCAAACTAGCGAATGGCAAGGATTACTGCTGCGGGGCTTTATCGAATCCCAAGGCTTTGCATTGCCTTCCTATGTGCAGCTACAGCAAATTCTGCAGCAGTTAATGGGGGCAAAAGAGGATGCCAAAGTGCAGCTCCAGATTGGTGACTGTGTGCTGCGCCGCTTCGCTGGCATGCTTTATCTGGATACGCTAAGCACTGCATCCGCCACGCCGCGAATCACTGCGCGCGAGCTGCATCAAGATATTCTGGCTTTACTGACTCAAGCATCAACAATGGTTGAAGATAACATTGCGCCATTTACCTTCGCGACCAAAGGTCCTCGGCTGCGATTACCCAATGCGGATGAGGTGGTGAGCCTGCGCTATCAGCTGCCGGGACAATTTCGCTGTCAGCCGCATTTTCGCGATAAGGGACGCGAGCTAAAAAAACTCTGGCAAGAATGCGCTGTGCCGCCATGGTTACGTGCTGAGGTGGGGTTCTTGTTCTATAACGAGCGTTTAGTGATGGCGCTGGGACTCTGGGTTGAAAAGGCATTTTGTGCCCAAGGGGATGACGTCGGGCTTAAGTTTGATGGGCAGGCAATCGGATAGCAAAGTCTATTTGCCATGCTTTATCGCCAGTGAGCAGCATCCATGCTCGATTAAGACAGTTGGGTTGGGCTTAACTTGTAGCAATTACGGCCCGAGGCTTTGGCTTGATACAAGGTTTTATCTGCTTGCTCATAGAGTTGTTCAGCTTCCATGGTGTCGCTCGCCTCAGCGGCTCCCAAGCTACTGCTCACGCCAAATTGATGGAAACTCGCATGGGCATTAGTCGCTGTGACGATACGTTCGCACAGTAATCCCGCCGCATGAATATTACCTTGTACTATCACCACAAACTCGTCGCCCCCAATACGGAAGGCTTGATCGGTACTGCGGATACTGCTGCGGATAATGTCTCCAAACTCTTTCAAAATATAATCACCGCATTTGTGACCATATCTATCGTTAAGTTGCTTAAAATTATCCAAATCCAATACGATAAGTGACACCGCGCCCTGTTTTCTGTGGGCTCTGGCTACCGCGTTTTTCAAACTTTGAGTGTAATAATGACGATTGCCAAGGCCTGTTAGGGAATCGAACATCGCCTGCATCGACATCTCTTGATACTGCATGGCATTTAATAATGGCTGCAGCAGCAAGGGCTCAATCTCTTGCAGGATAATGGTTTGCGAAGGCGTGAGCGGCGTCAGCAGTTGATACTGCAGTGTCAGTGGGGTGCCGCCACAGATGATCTGTCGTTTAAGACTGATCCCATAACGTTTGCCCCAACTTAATTTTTGTTGTTCGGCTTGCAGGCGAACACCTTGGACGGGCAGATGTTGTCCTAGCACTTTGCCGTAGCAGGCAAAGACTGTCCGCGGATCTAAACTCGCGTGCAGCTGTTGGATCACTTGCACTAAATCCAATGGCGTAGAAGCTGGACTGTATGCCTCTGTTTGATAGTTATATTCATCAGGATATAAGGTTGTCGCTAAGCCAAAGTCCATTATGATTACCCCAGCAAATGAAATGGCGATTGGAACTCTTACCCCTATTAAGCAATATGTGTGCCGCATTGTTTGCTAATAAAATTTGTCTTTGTATGTCAATCAGTTAAGCTTAAAGCGCACTCCCATATTTTTGACACGCCAGTTATTTGACAGGAGTTATTTCGCCTATGGAGCATGGTTTCTTAATCCAGATACTGCTGATGCTAGTGATTGCGATCGTCGCGATTGCCTTGCTGCGGCGTATCGGCTTGCCAGCGATTTTGGCGTATTTGTTAACTGGTGTGGTGAGTGGGCCCAGTGGGTTCCATTGGTTTACCCAGCAGCAAATGCAGTCCGTCGCCGAGCTAGGGGTCGTGCTCTTGATGTTTACACTGGGACTCGAGTTTTCGGTCCCTCGGCTTTGGGCCATGCGCAGAACCGTATTTGGATTAGGTAGCGCGCAGGTGGTGGTGACCACAGTGTTGACTATGCTGATTGCCTTAGCCTGTGGCTTGAATGGCGTAGAATCCCTCGTCATCGGCGCGGCGATTGCACTTTCTTCCACCGCGATTGTACTCAAGCTACTTAACGAGCAGGGCTGGCTAAGGCGCCGCCATGGTGAGCTGTCGGTCAGTGTGTTGTTATTTCAGGATTTAGCCGTCGTTCCTCTGCTTATTTTACTGCCATTGCTTGGGCAGAATGATGAGCCCTTGATGTTAGCGGCAATCGCCTTGGCGCTGCTGAAGGGGATTCTTGCTTTCTTCTTGCTGATGGCCTTAGGCAAATGGGCCTTACCTCGACTGTTTGATGAGGTGGCAAGATCCCGCTCCAATGAACTCTTTGTACTCTCGACGCTGGTGGTGGCCTTAGTCACGGGGGCTTTTACCCAGTGGTTAGGCTTGTCTATGGCGCTAGGGGCCTTTATGGCGGGAATGCTACTTGGCGAGAGTCAGTACCGCCGCCAGCTTGAGGCGGATATTCGGCCGTTTCGCGATTTACTCATGGGGCTGTTCTTTATCTCCATCGGCATGATGCTCGATTTCGCGCTCGTTATTCAATTTTGGTGGCAGATTTTACTTATTCTGCTGGCGGTAGTCGTTGGCAAGGCGCTGATTATCCATGGCTTATTGCGGCTGGTTGGAGAGCCTTTTCGGATTGCCATCAGCACGGCCTTGAGTCTGGCGCAGGTTGGTGAATTCAGTTTTGTGGTGTTAGCCCTTGCGGTAAGTTATGGGCTATTGAGTAACGAGACCAGCACTATGTTGGTGATGGTCGCGGTATTGTCTATGAGTATTGCTCCTTGGTTGGTGCGCCATAGCGTGGATATTGCCAAGTGGCTGTTGGGGATCCGCCAGTCTGGGCATGTGGATGAAGTGGTGCCTATTATTACCGAGGATCACGATCTGGTGCTGATTTTAGGTTACGGCCGGGTTGGTCAAACCATAGCCCGGTTTTTAAAGACAGAAGCCGTGCCCTATTTAGTGCTCGATCTTGACCCCACGCGGGTGTCCGAGGCGCGCCGTGCGGGGGAGCCGATTTATTTTGGCGATGTGTGCAAGCGGGCGATCCTTAAGCAAGTGGGGATTAAACACGCCAAAATGATCGTGATTACCTTCTGTGAGACCCGCAGTTTAGAAGAAGCCTTACCCCTGTGTAAGCAGTTGGCGCCCGACGCCAAAATACTGGTCAGAACCCGCGATGACAGTGAATTAGATATGCTGCAAAAGGCGGGGGCGAATCAGGTGATCCCCGAATCCCTCGAGGGCAGTTTGATGTTGGTCTCGCAGGTGCTGCATCAATGTGGTGTGCCGCTGGCGCGGATCCTCAAGCGACTGGAGTCGGAGCGGCGCAATCATTATCAATTTTTACACGGTTTCTTTTCGGGTACCGAAACCGACTTTACCTTAGAGTCGCTGCACGCCGTGTTGTTACACCGCGGCGCGGATGCCGTGGGCAAGCAAGTTGCCGATATTGATTGGGAATTGCTTCGGGTAGAGTTAAGAGCCATCCGCCGCAGCGGCGCCGAAGTTGAACATCCTGAGCAGGATTGGGTCTTTCGCGCCGGTGATATTTTACTGATTGTGGGTAAACCTAGAAGATTAGAAAAAGCGGAAGCGAAATTATTACATGGCTAGGGCGTGCTGACGTTTCAGGGTTATTTTTGCAGCAATGTGGCTGGCTTTTATGCAAGGCAAAGTCCGTGCAGTGTAGTTATTCTACATAAACGGACGATAACGCAGCAAAAAAGCCAGCCAAATGCTGCCCGAAGGGGTCGTCTGGCAAGCCCTTGCTCTTTGTCACTCGTCATTTGAGTAGAATAACTACACATCATTCCTCGTTTCGCGAGCACGTGCTTGCCAGAACGAACAAAATTTAATCTCGAAACGTCAACACGCCCTAGTAGAGTTTACGACTAGGTAAAAAAACGAGAATCCCCAAAAGACACCAATAAAAAATGCCGACACTGAGTCGGCATTTTTGTCTGTAAACTTGTTGTTAATTAATCCCTTACGGGAGTTTAATTACAGAACAACAACGTTCGCAGCTTGAGGACCTTTCTGGCCTTGTTCGACTTCGTAAGAAACCTTTTGGCCTTCGGCTAAAGTTTTAAAGCCTTCAGATACGATTGCGCGGAAGTGAACGAATGCGTCAGCGCCACCGTTATCAGGGGAAATAAAACCAAAACCTTTGTCTTCGTTAAACCATTTTACTATACCAGTAGTTTTAGACATGAATGTCTCCAAATTTTTATCAAAAATAATTCGCAACAATGCGGGACTTTAGCCAGAAATAGAATTATTTACATCGATGATAAGTTATGAGTGGAAAGCTTCATGACAGCAAACAAATTGCAGGATACAGCGAAGGTTTTCAAAAACATAATATTGCTTATAAATAGGTCTGACTCACAGGCCAGGACGCAGAATAACATACGCTGACTTTTTGTATAGCTTTATTTTTAATAAGGGCTTTCATATTTGAGTTTTTATGAAAAGTTATTGAAAAAATAAATATTTTTACTTTACGTATTCATGAGGATAGCAGTTTTCGGCATCCATAAGTCCTAAGTGAAAATAATTTATTAGCCAGACTCATTGTGGCAATAAAATCGCTTTTAATCTTCTCGCGGAGAATGGGTTTGTTGTCATCTTTCGTTACTTTATTAAATTGTTGTTAATTCTTGGTGGTGGTATTGTTTTCGCTCGGGATATTGTCCCATTGATGCTGATAATAACGACCAGTGGAGCGTGAATATTGAAAACGGTATTAAAACGAATTGGACTTGGCACACTCGCCATAGTGCTGTTGCTCGGGGCGCTCGCCGCCCATGAATGGTTTGCGAAAAAGCCTTTTTTCTTCCGTGCATTTTTAGATAGAAGCATGGTCAAAATGGCATTCGAAAGCCCAGAGACCTTAACCTCCTTGGGATTTTTAGAATCCGTTGGCATCACTGGTCACAATGCCTTGCTCGACGATGATAGCCCTGCGGCCATGGATAAAACCTTTACCCAAGTCCGTGCCTTAAGGGATACCTTACTCAGCTACCAAGATACCGATCTGGATGATAATCAGCGCATTTCGAAGGACATCGCACTGTATCTGGCGGATTTTGCCTTGGCATCTGAACCCTATCGTTATCACAATTATCCAGTAAATCAGCTGTTTGGTGTGCAAAATGGTTATCCAAGCTTTATGCAGGCGCAGCACCAAGTTCACTCGGTTGAAGATGCCGAAAACTACCTATCACGCTTAATTGCGGTGAAGACTAAATTTGGCCAAACCATAGAAGGACTAAAGCTTCGAGAGGCTAAGGGCATTATTCCGCCAAAGTTTGTGATTGAGCGGGTGCTAACCGAGATGAATGACTTCATTAACGCGCCCGTCGAAGACAATATTCTCTACAGCTCCTTTAAGACTAAGCTCGCCGACACGCAAATCAGTGCCGATGAACAGGCGCGTTTGCTGGCGCAGGCAAAAGCCAATATTGAGTCCGACGTTAAACCGGCATATCGACTCTTTATCGATTACTTCACGGCGTTACAAGCCAAAGCGGGCACGGACGATGGCTACTGGGCTTTGCCGAATGGTGATGTGGCCTACGAGCAGTTACTGAAGTTTTTTACTACCACCAATTACAGCGCCGATGAAATCCATGCCAAGGGATTAGCCGAGGTGAGCCGTATTCAGGACGAAATCATGACGATTTTGGCCGCACAGGGATACGACACCAGCCAAGGATTCTCGGTGGCAATCGAAGCGCTGGCCGCCGATCCAAAATTCTATTATGAAGACTCAGATGCGGGCCGGGCGCAGATCTTAGTGGATTACCAAAAAATCCTCGATGAAGTGAATGCGGGCTTAGACAATGCCTTCCGTATTCGCCCGAAAGCGGGAATGGAAGTGGTGCGCATTCCTGAATTTAAAGAGAAAACAGCACCGGGCGCTTATTATCAGCAGCCGGCGATTGACGGTAGTCGTCCGGGACGTTTCTACGCCAACCTGTTCGACATCAAAGCAACGCCTAAATACGGCATGCGTACTTTGGCTTACCATGAGGGGATCCCTGGGCATCACTTCCAAATCGCGGTGGCGATGGAGTTAGAAGGGCAACCGCTGATCCGCAAGATGGCGCCTTTTACGGCCTATATCGAAGGTTGGGCACTCTATTCTGAACGTTTAGCCTGGGAACTCGGTTTTCAGCAAGATCCCTTCGACAATATCGGTCGCTTACAGGCGGAGCTGTTTCGGGCCGTGCGTCTGGTTGTCGATACGGGAATTCACCACAGCCGCTGGACACGTGAGCAAGCCATTGACTATATGAAACAAAACACCGGTATGTCCGACCGCGACGTGACCGCAGAAATCGAGCGTTATATCGTTATGCCCGGCCAAGCGACGGCCTATAAGGTGGGTATGATGAAAATTCTCGAGCTGCGGGAAAAAGCCAAACAAGCCCTAGGTGATAAATTCGATTTACGGGATTTTCACGATGTAGTGCTGAAAAATGGTGCCGTCCCCTTAGATATTCTAGAAAAATTAGTTGACCGTTATATCGCCGAAAAACGCAGCCAAGCCTAAGCTTGCGTAAGCTAACGACCCGCAGGTGATCCCTGCGGGTATGTTATCCGGCTCTCGTATGTGAGTCCTATTCTGGCTTTCCCCATTCGGTTTCAATACAATTCTCCCTTACACGTTGATAAATGCCTTAGACAATCATGGTTTATTGTCCGTCGAGGTATTTTTGAGTTTCAAGGTTTTGCAGATGAATCGCTTGTCCCCCCAAGAGCCAATCCAATTGACTCAAACGGCTATTGAGTCCTTATTCACGCCGCCGACACTGATGCGCGCCCGTGATTATGTGATGCAGGGGAGGGTGTTAAGCGCGAAAGCCAATGCCGATTTTCGCCATATCGAAGGCACAGTCACGGGCACGGAAACCACGCCCTATCGTCAGGATATTCGTCTGGTCAGTGTCAATCATAAGCTAGTGATGAATGGCTTTTGTTCCTGCCCCGCCAGCGGCAACTGCAAGCATATGGCCGCGGTGCTCTACAGTCTGCTTACGGACAAAACCGTTGAAGATCAACGTATCGCCCAGTGGTTACACCTACTCGATGAAGCCGATGACCCCAATGTGAATGATGTCGAATCCCTCTACGATGACAGGGTGCTGTATATCCTTTCAAAGGACGATAACGGGGTGTTTATCGAGCTTAGGCGCGGCAAGCTTGGCAAGAAGGGCGGTTACAACAAGGGCACTAAGATTGCGCTCTCGGACGTGCAATATTATATGCCCGCTTGGATTGGCGCCGAGGATGTGCTGATCTTAAATCTTATCATGTCAACCAGACGCCACGGCGCATCGCGCCTGTATCTTAAGGCGCAGCTAGGGGCGGTAGCGATTGAGAAAATGCTCGCCACCGAACGCTGCTTCTGGGAGGAGAGCCGCCTCGCATTAACCGCGGGCGAGGCCATTACACCGCAATTTCTCTGGCAAGATATCGACAGCGAGCACAAGCAAATGCGCCTTGTATTACCCGAGCGGGATAACTGGGAACTCGTGCCGACAGAGCCGCCTTACTATATCGAGCTGGATTATTTTCATATTGGCGCTATCGATACCGACATTAGCGTCGATAAGCTGCGGCTACTTAGCCAAATGCCGCCTGTGCCGAGCACTCAGGTTGAACTGGTGAGCCATCGACTGATCAAGCATTTTTCGGCGCGTACTGTGCCGCCGCCAAGTGCGATCGATTTTGTCGAGCTAAGAGATCAGTTACAGCTTCGTTTGACGCTTAAGGTTGTCCCCGCAGGCACAATGCCACCTGGCAGCACTCAGTCAGCTGCAATGGGGACTGGTATTGCCCAGCCGTATCTGGCGCTGGAGTTTGTCTACGGGGATCTCATCTTAAGTGGCAATGCCGCTAAAGAAGCATTAACCCTAGTGACTCAAGGCGGCACCACCTATCAAATTAACCGCGCGCTTGAAGAAGAGCAGCAAGCCGTGTCCAAACTGCAAACCCTTGGCTTTAGCCGCTTCTCCTTGGAGGGCGCCGCAAATGGGGCTTCCCTCTGGAGCTTAGGTCACTTGCCCGATGCGATTCGGGAATGGCTAGCGTTTATCGATGAAGAAGTCCCAAGATTACAAACTCAAGGCATAGAGGTGCGATTTGCCCCAGAGTTTAGCCTTAAGGTGGTCGATACGCCGTTAACGGTTGAGCTGGATGACAGCCAAGAAGGCTGGTTCTCCCTGTCGTTGCATGCCGATATCAATGGCCAACGCTTGCCTATGTTGCCGCTGGTGGCCGCTTGGTTAAAACAACATGGCGAGCCCGCCGATGATGCCGAGTTATTGCTACCTAGTCCCTCTGGCGAATGGCTTAAAATTAAAGCCAGTGTTATCAAGCCATTAATGAGCATTATTCAAGAGTTGTTTGAGCAGCATCGCGGCCACAGTATCGCCTTACCTAAGTACCGTGCGCATTTACTCAATGAATTAGCCGAAAGCGAGATTAGTCTGCTCAATGGTGAAAGGGTGCGTCAGCTCGCGACAAAGTTAGCCGAATTTAATGGTGTGGTTGCGGTCAGCGCGCCGACAGGACTGAATGCACAGCTGCGGGCTTATCAGCAGCAGGGCCTAAATTGGCTTTGTTTTTTAAAGGAATACCAACTCGGTGGCATCTTAGCCGACGATATGGGGCTTGGGAAAACCATTCAAACCTTGGCATTTCTGTTAAAGCAGCAGGAGGCTAAATTAGCAGGGCAGCCAAAATTGCCGAGCCTGATTATTTGCCCAACCAGTTTAGTGGGGAACTGGGCGAAGGAGGCGGCCAAGTTTGCGCCATCGTTAACTTTGGCGGTGATCCATGGTGCCCAGCGTGGCCCGTTGTTATCGCGATTAAGCGAGTTTGATGTTGTCGTCACTACCTATCCCCTTATGGTGCGGGATTACGATTATTACCAAGCTCAGCCATTTGAACATATTGTACTCGATGAGGCGCAGCAGATTAAAAACGCACAAGCCAAAGTGAGCCAGCAAATTAAGGCGTTGCAAGCGCCATTTAGACTCTGCCTTACCGGCACGCCCCTTGAGAATCATTTAGGTGAACTCAAGTCATTGATGGATTTTTGTTTACCGGGACTCCTGGGTACAACGGCCTATTTCAATAAGGCGTTTCGCTATCGGATTGAGCGTTATGGCGATGGCGAGCAGGCGAAGGTGTTGAGTCAACGTATCGCCCCCTTTGTGTTAAGGCGAACCAAAGCCGAGGTGGTGACTGAGCTGCCGCCTAAAACCGAGATCCATCAAACCCTAGAGCTTGAGAAAGATCAGCGTAATCTATACGAAAGTATTCGCCTGAGTATGGAGAAAAAAATTCGAGAATTGTTTGCAAGCCAAGGCGTGGCGGGCAGCCATATCGAGTTTTTAGATGCCTTGCTCAAATTGCGCCAAGCCTGCTGCGATCCGCGATTAGTCAAACTCGAACAGGCGCAAAAGGTTAAGAATAATGCCAAGCTAAACTGGCTCAACCAAAACCTGCCAGAAATGGTGCAGGAAGGTCGCAAGATTTTAATCTTCAGCCAATTTACCAGTATGTTGCTGTTAATTGAGGAATTGCTGCAATCCCTCGACATCGACTACAGCAAACTGACGGGGCAAACTCGGCTGCGTCAGGGGCAAATTGATAAGTTCCAAGAAGGCGATACGCCAGTATTTTTAATCAGCTTAAAGGCGGGGGGCACTGGGCTTAATCTTACCGCGGCGGATACGGTTATCCACTACGATCCTTGGTGGAATCCGGCTGCAGAAAAGCAAGCGACGGACAGGGCGCACCGCATTGGCCAAGAAAATCCCGTGTTCGTCTACAAGCTGATTGCCGAAGGCACGGTGGAAGAGAAAATCCAAGAAATGCAGCAGCATAAGCAAGGTTTAGCGGATAGCATTCTCGAAGGAAAAGGCAAAGGCGCGTGGCAGGGCAGTGCCGATGAATTGCTCTCGCTATTCCACTAGCTGAGCCTAAGGGACGTTAACCGACTAATGGTTAGCGCATACAGATCACAATAGTCAGAACACTAGTACAATACAGAGGTGACCCATGCAGTACCCAGTCGATACCCATACTCATACCGTGGCATCTACCCATGCCTATAGCACTATCCACGATTATTTGGCGGTGGCGAAGCAAAAGGGGATCCGTCTGTTTGCCACTACCGACCATGGTCCGGCGATGGCGGATGCACCGCATTTTTGGCATTTTGTGAATTTACGTGTGCTCCCGCGTATGGTCGATGGCGTGGGAATTTTACGCGGCATCGAAGCCAATATTAAAAACCGCGAGGGTGAAATCGATTACTTTGGCGATTATTTGTCGCAGCTCGATATTGTGTTGGCAGGGTTCCATGAACCAGTATTTCCGCCTTCGGATAAGGCCACCCATACCGAGGCGATGATTAATGCCATTAAAAGCGGCAAGGTCGATATTATTACCCACCCGGGTAATCCTGCTTATCCCATTGATATTGAAGCTGTAGCCGCAGCTGCTGCCGAATATGGTGTGGCGCTTGAAATCAATAATTCCTCCTTTGAAGTCTCTCGCAAGGGCAGCGAAGCTAACTGTACCGCGATTGCCAAAGCGGCAAAAGAATTGGGGGCCACCTTAGTGATGGGGTCGGATTCCCATGTGGCTTTTAGTCTCGGCGGGTTTGACCGTGCCTTAAGTATTATTGAAGCGGTTGATTATCCGAAAGATAAGCTGCTCAACCGCTCGCCGATGGCGCTGCTTAACTTCTTAGTTCAGCGGGGGCATAAAAGCGTTGCCGATTTAGTGCCGCTGTTTAGCGACGATATCGCTTGAGGCGCCAGCGTTAAGAATGCAAAAGAATATAAAGGCGATGCATGCGCCTAATGGCGAGCCAGAATCGACAACAACAGTATTGTTAACTGGCGCTGATAGCCAACTCGCTAAGGCTCTATTACGAACGCTTGCCAAGGCGGCATATAGATTAGATGGCCGCGTCTTTCGTGTGCACGCGCTAAGCCATGCCCAGTTAGATATCGGTGATAAACAAAGTGTTGCCGCTGCCTTTGCCCGCTTTAACCCTGAGTGGGTGATCAACTGCGCCGCCTACAATGCGGTCGATAGGGCGGAAACGGCGGCCGATGAGGCTTATCGTGTCAATAGCCTAGGGCCAGAGTTATTGGCAAGCGAATGTGCGCTTACGGACGCGCGTTTGGTGCATCTCTCCAGCGATTATGTCTTTAGCGGCGAGCAAGCGGAGGTAGCTTCACAGGCATTAAATCAGTGCGGGATAACCCGCAGTGGCTTAATTGAAAGTGGCTTAATTGAAAGCGGCTTAACTGAAGGCGGGTTAACTGAAAACGCCACGCCTGCGCCCTTATCTGTCTACGGCCAGAGTAAACTCGCGGGGGAGCAAGCGGTGCTGCGTATTTTGGCTGAGCGCGCGGTGGTTATTCGCACCGCATGGCTCTACGGTGTCGATGGACATAATTTTGTGAAAACCATGCTGAGGTTGATGGCTGCTGCGCCAGATGCTCAGCCACTTACCGTGATAAACGACCAAATAGGTTCGCCAACATGGGCAGATGCGCTCGCACATCTTATTTGGCAGTTGATAGCGAGTCCGTTAAACGTCGGTTGCGGAACTGGATTATTCCATTATGCCGGGCAGGGGCAATGCAGTTGGTATGAATTTGCCCTCGAAATCCAGCGCCAAGCCTTGGCACTGAAGTTATTAGATAAAGCCGTGCCGATTAGCGCCATAGATAGCCTAAGTTATGCGGCAAAAGCGCTTGAGAAAGGCAATAAACTGGCACCAAGACCCAGTTACAGCGCGTTAAATAGCGGTAGAGTACGCCAGTGCTTAACTGGACAAAATATGGCATTAACCCTTTGCCCCGAGCTGTGGCGTGACTGGCGATGGCAGCTTAAGGCCATGCTTGAGGATTATGCCGCGCAAGTTCATTAAGCGTTATCTCTCATAATAAATGGTTGGAGATGAAGCTCTTAGTCTTGGTCTAAGGCAAGTGTTAGCTTCAAGTGGCTTCATCTTACTCCGCCGTTTTCTTTCTCCTCTTTGCAGTGTTTTCAAGGCTGTGAATACGAATGCAGCCTAGGCAATGACTCTTTTCAGCGTATTCGGCTTGGCTTAGACTCGACTTATTTAGCGTTTATGCCCGTGGCGTAAGCCTTGCGCCTGACAGAATTTGTCAGTGCCTTAGTCGATTTTGCTCGATGTATGATGAATTTGTTCTTAATTATCAATTGCTGCCAGTGGCATAATGCCGAAAAGCAAATCGAATACAGGTGGCTAAGTGACAGATAATACAGCGATGGCAGCGCATTTTTCGAAGGCCGATTTACTGCGGGTGGTAAAGATTGCCCATGCGGCAGGCGACGCCATCATGGCAATTTATGCCCAAGAGGATTTTGCCGTTACGCAAAAGCGTGATGAGAGCCCGGTGACGGCGGCTGATTTGGCGGCTCACAAAGTTATTTTAGCCCAGCTTACCGAGCAATTTGCGGGCATTCCCGTGATGTCGGAAGAGGCGGCTGATATTGCCTGGGATGAACGTCAACACTGGCAGACCTATTGGCTGATTGACCCTTTGGATGGCACTAAGGAATTTATTAAGCGAAATGGTGAGTTTACCGTCAATATTGCGCTTATCCATCAAGGTGTTGCTATTGCGGGTGTGGTTTATGCGCCCGTGCTCAATACTGTCTATTTTGGCGCCAAACACTTAGGCGCTTGGCGACAGGATGGGCAACAAGAGCTGGTGCTACAGGGCTGTAACCCGCCAAGAGAAGTGCCAATTGTTGTGGGCAGTCGTTCGCATCTAAGCCCTGATGTGGCGGAATATTTAAAGGATTTCGGTCAACACGAGATGTTAAGCGTGGGAAGCTCGCTGAAGTTTTGTATGTTGGCAGAGGGCAAGGCCGATCTCTATCCCAGATTAGGGCCTACGAGCGAATGGGATACGGCAGCCGCGCAGGCTGTGCTGGAAAGCGCAGGCGGCAAAGTTGTGTGTTATGACTCAGGTTTACCCTTAACCTACAATCAAAAACCTGACATATTAAACCCTTATTTTATTGCCACGGCGCCAGGCTGGGCAGAATAACGAATAATGCCAAGGGCGTCTGTACTGACGTCTTGGTCGAATAACAGTGGAGTAAGTCATTCATGATACGCATGGGCATCGATTTAGGTGGCACAAAAATAGAACTCGTCGCCTTAAGTGAGGAAGGTAATGAACTTTTTCGTAAGCGTATCAATACCCCTCGGGATTATCAGGGCACCCTGAATGCCATCGTCGATTTAGTGAATGAGGCCGAAGCGACCTTAGGTGAAAAGGGCACGGTTGGTGTGGGGATCCCGGGAGTCATTTCTCCCTATTCAGGATTAGTCAAAAATGCCAACTCGACCTGGATCAACGGTCATCCCCTCGATGTGAATTTAGGGGAACTGCTCGGCCGCGAAGTTCGGGTTGCTAACGATGCCAACTGTTTTGCGGTATCTGAGGCCGTCGATGGTGCTGCTGCGGGTAAATCCGTGGTGTTTGGGGTGATCATTGGCACGGGCTGCGGCGCGGGTGTGGCCATTAACGGCAAAGTCCACGCGGGCGGTAATGGCATTGGCGGTGAGTGGGGCCATAATCCGCTGCCTTGGATGACCAAGGAGGAGTTTAATACTACCCGTTGTTTCTGCGGTAATCCCGATTGTATCGAAACCTTTATTTCGGGCACTGGCTTTGTTCGCGATTATAACGAGGCCCTAAGCCGTGCGGTGAATGTCCAGGCTGCGCCCGCGAAATCCGGCACTGAGATCATGGCCTTAGTCGATGCGGGGGATGAAATGGCCATCGCGGCCTTTGATCGTTACATGGATAGACTCGCGCGCTCACTCGCCCATGTGATTAATATGCTCGACCCAGATGCGATTGTCCTCGGTGGTGGCATGTCTAATATTGAGGCGATTTATCCACGATTACCTGCATTATTAACTCGTTATGTTGTGGGAAGAGAGTGTCGAACGCCTGTCGTACAGAACCTTTATGGCTGCTCTTCGGGTGTGCGCGGCGCCGCTTGGTTATGGGAAAAATAACCCAGTAACATTATGTTTTCCCTCGTGACAACGCATCGCCTTGGCGATGCGTTTTGCTTTCTTTTGATGTTATGATTGCGCTCCTTTGAATAATTGGGCACTAACGCATGTTTTGGGTTAAGAAAGTTGTCTCTCAGGCAATAATGCCTATTCCATTTATCCTGTTGTTATTACTGCTATCTTTGTTGGTTTGGCGCAAACCTAGGTTAGCAAAGTGGGCGATTGGCGGTGCGTTTTCGCTGCTCTTAGTGCTCAGCAGTCAATTGAGTGTCGACTATCTCGTTAAACCGCTCGAGACTCAATATCCCATTAATTCCACGCCTATTGCGGGTACCTGTGTGGTCATGGTGTTGGGGTCAGCACACTCGGATATCCCAGGTGCTACTGCGGTACAATCTTTGTCTGCGGTCGCCTTAGCGCGGTTAACGGAAGGGCTAAGGCAACTCCAATTAGGTCAAGATTGCATTTTAGTGGTCAGTGGTTGGGAGGGTGAGCTAACGCAGCATCCCCATGCCGAAGTGATGGCCAAGGCGGCGGTTGAACTCGGCGTTGATGCGTCACGTATCGTTCAATTGCCTCTGCCGCGCGACACAATTGAAGAGGCGCACTATTTTAAAGAACACTTCGGTAATCAAGCTGTACGATTAGTGACCTCGGCTTCCCATATGCCAAGGTCGATGGCGATTTTTAGCGGTCAAGGATTAACGGCGAGCGCCGCACCGACGGATTTTAGAGCCAGAGACGGTTTCTACTGGCGCTTGACTGCGGATAACTTGCTCGCTTCGCAACGGGCGATACATGAATACATAGGCCGTTTATGGCTCTGGATTAAACAGGAATAAAAATATGACGCTAGAGTCCGATGTTGTCTCGGTTCGCCCGCTCTCAAAACGTAATGGTGTAACCTTAACGATTGTGGGCGCCAGTGCCTTTGTCTTAGGCTTTGGCCTATTTGTACTACTTCCTGAGCTATTTGCCGTGGGCTTAGTGTTTTTCAGCCTAGGTGCGATTGCGTTGATATTGGGCTTGGCGAAGGTCTATGAACCTGAGACCACCTTGAGCATGGATGAGCTGGGACTGATCTATTTTCATCGCCGCGGTAAAGTTGCAATAAACTGGAGCAACATTCAACGGGTAGATATTCCTCGAGTTACTCAGGGTGTTGATACTATTGAGCTTTCCTATATTGGCATTAAGCTCAAGCAGCTAAATCCGATCCTCGATAATATTTCATTGCGCCTTGCGGCGGGTTTATTGACTGAGCAGCGGCCGTTATTGGTGACTGCAGCCTCACAGCAGGAAGATTTGGCGACCTTAGAAACCTATCTTGGCGCCGAATTTAGCCCGCTCGTTATCGAGGGAGACCGTTACCGCGGCGTGTTGGCGATGTTTGGTCATCGCTGCGTGATGCTCAATACTCATCTTGGCTACCATCTCTATATTCCCCACGACAGTTTAGACCGTGACCCGAGAGAATTTATTAAGCTCTTAAGGCAACGTATCGCACAAAGTGCGACTCAAGTTGATGCCACAACTCATTAAAAGTACCGATAAAAAAGGGGCTCCGAAGGAGCCCCAATAAGTTGCAGAGAGGAAGTTCGGGTTGTGCAGGGGGCAACCCGGAGGTACTAGTACTAGTGTGCTACCTCTGCGTGTACCTTATCTATGCCATAGGTTTTACCTTCAGCATGGCAGGTCGCGCATGATTCTACTGGTAGGTTAGGATCAGTTACTGCATCCGCTTCTACAATCGCACCATTACTTCTAAAGTGAGCCACTGCTGCTGCATCTGAGTGAGCGTGACAGGTGCGGCAGGATTCAGCCACAGGGCTAATGTAGTTGCTGCCCACTTTGATAGAACGTTTGCCAGAAGTTAAGCCACCATCAGCTGCGAACAGCGTTGCACCATCTTTGTGACAGGCTGAACATGCGGTTTCAGGTGATGGATAACCTTCAAGTTCGCCAGCTGCATTGCGGAAGATGCCTTCGACAACACCAAAGTTACCACTGTGGAAACGGTGAGCCACGGTGAACAGATCTTTGTTGTTGAAGGTTACATCAGGGTTAACGACTAACTTACCATCTTCGCCTTTGTAGCCTGTTGCACCATGGCCAGAAGCGCCAGTGGTATCGTTGTGACAGTTCATACATTGATCGAAGGTGTAAACCCCGTGTCTGTAGCCTTTCGCATAGTCCAAGCTGCCATGACAAGCGTTACATTTTGCTTCTTCAACGGTAATCCGTGCTGGATCCTTCATACGAGCTACGGCTGGAGTGCCACCGCTTAAGTTGAAGAATTTAACCGCAGAAATGTTACCTACAGGGCTAGTTGGGCCATATTCAAGTCCGTCGGTATTACAGCTCACCGCTTTACCTGCTTTCGCACAGAAGTTGGCTTCAGAACCAACATAGATAGTGCCAGTTGCTTGTGCATCTGGAATATCTTTCACGAAGGTTAATACACCACCTGATAGGGTACCGTTTTCCAGTTTCAGACTGATGGCTGTAGGTTTAACATCGCGCCATGAGTACACAGTACCATCTGTAGCGACATTACCTAGCAGCAGACCGTTTGCCGCAAACATACCTGTTGGGTTGCTGGTGGCATTGTAGGTTTTTAGGCTAGTACCATCGGCAATAGGTGCGCCATTGAGTGTGACATTGGCTTTCAATGTCAGAGTTTGCATACCTAATGTTGCTGAAGTACCTAGCGTTGCACTGGTAAAGTCGACCGTCATTAATGGGCCGTATTCAGCACGTTTACCGACACTGTGAACCGCTTCTGGCGTTAAGCTACCGCTGCCATGGCAGGATTTACATTGAGTGTCATCGGCTTGAGCTAAACCAAATTCTGAGTGGTTTTCACCGGTTGCGAAGTTGACATTGATATGACAACCCACGCAAGCCTGAGCATAGATATTGGTGTTATAGCTTGGTGCACCATCGTGACAGGATTTGCATTCTTTCAAGTCTGATGGGAAACCAATTTCACCGAAGTATTCTTTCGCTTCGCCAGACAGGTAGTCTGCATTGTGTTCACCGGCATGGATACGGTGGATCATCGGCGCGAAATCGAATACCCAACCTTCTGCGAGTTGCGCATCGCTTGGGACTTGGTCTGGGTTATGGCAGGTTACGCAGTTTTTAACGTCTTGGTAGTTGTGGTGGGCTTCAATCTTAGCGATATGGCCGTCCACTTCACCGTGACAGTTTTTACATGCAGCGCTCGATACTGTGTCTTTGCCTGATGCGGCAAGCTCATCGGTGGCAGGGATAAAATCAACAGGTACCGAGAGCACTTTATCTGACAAGGCTACGCCAGCCGTGTTGACAATGTTGTAAGCGCGAACGAAGACTCTGTGCACCGCATTTGGATTATCGTTTGGATTGATGATGGGCGCAGCGCCATCATAGGTCCAAGTGGCAGTGTAAGTGCCTGGGTTTTCGGTATCTTCGGTTAAGGTACACGCATTCTTAGTGCCGTTTAGGCCATTGAGTGTACAAGTTAATGAGCTGCCCGCATTGTTTGCCATGGCATTGTTTTGCCACTGAATGGGAGCGCCTGTACCCGAGGTGTTTTCATTCGCCGTTAATGAATAAAGAGCAATTTTGTCGAGTCCCATAAAGGGCACATCTTTGCCAGAGCTTTTTCCGGTTAAGGTGAATTTGACACTAAAGCCTTCGCTGCTAGTGACTTTAATGTCTGCAGGGCTGAGGGTAAATTTCAGATCGGTTATAGATTCAGCGGTTTTAGCAAACGAGCCAGCGGGTAAACCAGGTGTGCCAGGCGTACCTGGCGTTCCAGGAGTACCTGGTGTGCCGGGGGCACCATCTTGCCCGTCTTTGCCGTCCCCGCAGGCGGTTAAACATAAGGCACTAGTGAGTGCTAGTGCCAGTAGAGATTTATTGTAGTTTTTCATCATCGCGTCCCTTTTTCTTTCTATAAGACTGCGTGTGCAGTGACTCTACTATAGGTCGATTCACCTACTTATAAAGTGGTATTTATAAGTTTGTATCCGATATGTGAACGATGATTTAACACAGCAAAACGGCAATTCTATATTGTGAAATTGAATATTTCTCAATTTAGAATTCGATGCTAAAAACATGAGCTGCGCAGCAAAATTTTGTTTTTATTTTGAGTGATTTAATCGGATTAATTTTCGATTAATTTTCACGGAGGAGACTGTTGAAACTTGTATGTATGGCTTTTTATGACTCTCGGTAAGAAGTACAAAAGAGTCAAGAACACCGCATTTTTCGAGCTGGGCGATTAGGGCATGTGGGGTAAAATCCGGCTCGAAATGCCGTTAGTTAACAGTCGATGCATTTGGTTAACATCGAATGGTTAACAGTAAAAAGCGTCCATGCTTTAGGGTGTTGGGTTCTATCTGAATTGCTATTTTGTAAGCGCTATTGAGCCGCGTGTGGGCTAGCAGCTTGTGGTGCCTGTGCGGTCAGTGCGGTTAATAATGAACTGACCACTAATTCACATTGATTTTGACTATAGCGCCTGTGGCTGCGGGGCTTTTCGATGAGAAAATACTGCGGCGGCATAAGAGTGTCATGCAGGCGCTGCTGCTCAGAAACGGGCAGCGGCGCCAACTTCAATCCAGGCATATGTTTGGCGGTATGCATATCGATACTCGAGCAGAAGGCGACGCTCTGCATGGTGAGTAAATGGGCGTACCATTCTTCCCGATCGATCACCCTTTCAATCGATGGCAACAGCAGCCCTTGGCGTTGGCAAAACAGTTCGAGTGGGTCAATTCGGCTATTGAATCCTTTAAGTTCGAGGCACAAAAAGGCATAGCGGCAGATTTGTTCTAAGCTGATTTCCAGTTGGCTTTCCCACAGGGGATGCTGCTTTGAGGCCACCACATAGACATTGGAAATACAGCCTAAGCGGGAGACGCTGAGCTCCTTAGTGTCGGTCTGCTCTATGGTGATGCCAAAGTCTAATTCTCCTGCGTGGATTAACTCAGGACTGTTTTCCTGCCATTTATGTAACCTAACTTGGCCTAGTTCACTTATCGCCTCGGGTGTACTGAGCTGCGGCGCTAAAAAGCTTAATAATCCATTACTTGCGGCGATATGTAGCGGCCGCTCAACATGATTAGCCGCATTTTGAATTTGTAGTGCCGATTGCTCTAGGTAGTACACCGAATCAGTAAATTGGCAAATGGCGACATACAAACTTTCGGCGAGGGGCGTCGGTTTCAAGCCCTGTTGACGGCGATAAAACAGCTCATCGTTAAAGGTGAGACGAAGCGCATTCAGGCAGCGGCTAATTTTAGGCGCCGACACATTGAGCGCCTTGGCGGCACTATTTGCGTGTCCGTTATAAAAAATGCTTTTAAATACCAATAAGGTGAAGACATCCAGTTCGCAGATTTGTTTTAGTAATGGGTTGCTCATTTGGTCTCGCCTTGTATGAGTCTTAGTCTGCAATGGCCCTGTGCTCCTATTCGCAAGACACATGGGGACACTTTGTTAAGCGGCAGAAATCATGCACGAAATGCATTGCTGGTAGGCTAGGTTAGCAGTTGCCGTACGGCGTAACTGTGATCTTACTCGTTAAATTAACAATTACTTAACGATTGTTTGCTCAAGTGGACAATGATGGCGGTGCTGACCGCGCTGACTTGCCAGTAAAAGTCTTTACTTGGTTAAAGGGTCATCATCTCGATTGGCTGTGAGCACTCATTAGCGAAGGAGAGCGTTATTCCTGCTCGGGCGACAATGTCGGCACAGGGGTGATTCGCGTGCTGCTTGAGGCTGCAGACGGCAGGCTATGGGCATGGATAGTCTGATGGTCTTCTTTAATCCTTAATCCAATAAACTGACCCCCTTCACTGATCTGCATCGAGGTGCAAGCCACATCGCCATCGACAATACCATGGGCTTGGATGACTAAGCGCTCGCAAATCAGGCGACCTTTAAAATAGCCATCGATAATCAGCTCGCGGCATTTGACCTCGCAGTGGAGGTTTCCTGTGCGCTCAACAATGACATTGGCCTGCGATAAGATTTGCCCTTGTACGTCACCGCCTATCAATACATCTCCGGCAAATTCGATATTGCCCGTAAGCTTAGTCCCTTCGGCGATAAAACTCAGTGCTGGGGAAGCGCTTCGGGTAAAGGTAAATTTTTTGCCAAACATGGTAATAGGAAACCTAGGTAATTGGAGAAGGGTTAGAGCGCGAGATAGTAACCTAAATACGCCGTGAAGCCCAGTAACACTCACGGCATAAGGTTATTCTACAGGCTTAATACTGATGGCTTGGCTCGGGCAGGGGGCGACACAGGCTCCACAGCCCGTGCAGAGTGCTGTATCAATTTTCGGCATTGGGGCATTACCCACGCTTAAGGTAAAACCAATGGCGCGAGGCTCACAGGCATCTTTACAACTTTGGCACCAAATACCCTGATATGTTAAGCAGTTATCTTGTACTACGGCTTTGTGTTGCCATGGGGATTGGTTCAGATCAAAGAGCTGTTCTTCCGGACAGACGCTGGCACATTGGCGACAAAAAGTGCACTCATTGTCCTTAAAGGAGACTTCGGGAAAGCCGCCATCTCCCTTGAAGATAATCTTAGTTTCACAGGCGTTGATACAGGCTGAGCATCGGGTACAGATGTCAGTAAACTCAATGCCTTCACGTACCCAAGGCGGTCGAATTGCCGAGGATTTACGGCGGCTAAAGAGATTACGGCGGCTGTGATTGATGCTTTCTGTCATAGGTATTACTGAGTTTAATTGTGATAAGGGATAATAAAAATGGCTTGGGAGTTACCACAAGCCATTTAGATGATTAGCCTTTATAACCATTTGGATTGGTAGATTGCCAATGCCAACTGCTGTTCGCCATATCCTCTAGGCTGTGAGTCGCCTGCCAGCCCAGATCGGTTTTAGCATGATCTGGGTTTGCATAACAGGCGGCAATGTCACCCGGACGGCGCGGAGCAATTTGATAGGCAATCGACTTACCACAAGCCTTTTCAAAGGCCTTGACCATATCGAGCACACTGTAGCCTTGGCCTGTGCCTAGGTTATAGGTGACAAGTCCTGGTTTGGTGGCCAGTTTTTCAAGGGCCTTGAGGTGTCCAAGGGCTAAATCCACCACATGGATATAGTCGCGAACGCCTGTACCATCGTGGGTTGGGTAATCATTACCAAACACACTTAACGCTTCGCGTTTACCGACCGCAACCTGCGCGATAAATGGCATCAAGTTATTTGGAATATCGTTAGGATCTTCGCCAATCAAGCCGCTGGCATGGGCGCCAACAGGGTTGAAGTAACGTAAACGGGCGATATTCCAACTCGGATCGCTATGGTGTAAATCCGCCAGTATATGCTCCACCATCAATTTAGACTGACCGTATGGGTTAGTGGCACCCGTTGGAAAATCTTCGGTAATCGGCAGGCTGGCAGGGTCGCCATACACAGTAGCAGAAGAACTAAAGACGAGATTTTTCACCTTAAACTCTGCCATCACTTGGCAAAGAATTAAGGTGCCAGTCACGTTATTCTCATAGTATTTCAGCGGTTTAGTAACTGACTCGCCAACGGCTTTTAATCCTGCAAAATGGATAACGGCATCGATGTTATGGTCGCTAAAGACTTTCTGCAGTAAGGCCTTATTGAGAATATCGCCTTGGTAAAAGGTGACCGATTTACCGGTAATGCGCTCGACACGGTTAAGGGCTTCGATGCTTGAATTAGACAGATTGTCTAAAACAATCACTTCGTTCCCCGCATTGAGTAATTCCACTACGGTATGAGTGCCGATATAACCGGCGCCTCCGGTCACTAAAATCGTCATTATTTAATTCCTTTTACTACTGTTTTTAAATATTGAGCAAAATCTTCACCGATTTCGCTGTGGCGCAGGGCGTATTCTACGTTAGCGCGCATATAGCCTTGCTTGTTACCGCAATCATGACTCTTACCTTGCATGTAGTAAGCGTTTACGGTTTCTTGCTTCATTAACATTGCAATGGCGTCAGTTAATTGGATTTCATCACCCGCGCCTGCTGGGGTTTTAGCGAGCAGTGGCCAAATGGCTGCGGGCAATACGTAACGACCCACTACGGCTAAGTTAGACGGTGCTTCGTCAACCGGTGGTTTTTCAACGAGTTCGACCAATGGCTCTGATTCGCCAGGCTGTAGATCGTGGCCATTCACATCCGCAATACCGTATTGGTTCACTAGATGATGTGGCACGCCTTCAACCATGATTTGGCCCACTTGGGTTTCATCAAACAGGCTCACCATGGCGGCCAAGTTGTCGGTTTTCAGGTTGCAGCTGGCATCATCGATAATCACATCCGGCAGTAACACGGCGAAAGGCGCATCACCGACGACGGATTTCGCACATAAAATCGCATGACCTAAGCCTTTGGCTTGGGATTGGCGCACGCTGATCACAGTCACGTCTTTCGGGCAAATGGATTGTACCGCTTCGAGTAATTGACGCTTCACGCGGCGCTCTAATTGCGCCTCTAATTCAAAACTGGTGTCGAAATGGTTTTCGATAGAGTTTTTACTGGCGTGGGTCACGAGGACAATTTCTTTGATCCCCGCATCAATGGCTTCACTAACCACATATTGGATCAATGGTTTATCAACAACAGGCAGCATTTCCTTAGGAATTGCTTTGGTCGCAGGAAGCATACGAGTGCCAAGTCCAGCGACGGGAATAACGGCTTTACGAATTTGATGTTGTTTCATTGCGAACCTTCAGATTAAGGAGAGGCGGTTATTGGGCAATATTGTAAATGACCCACGCAGAAAAGCCATTTGCAAACACCGAAATTTGTCGGTTTTTCTGCATATTATCAGTCTATCGTCGTCATTTTTGAGCGGCAGTGTCAAGGTTTGCTACCGGTCTAACTCAGATCCGGTTTGGAATGACCAAGGATTTAATCGCCTTGTAATATTTGCTTTACGTTTGCGTCACATTGTCGCATGAACAATAAACTGTGAGGGAGTTAACAAAAATCGAGGCTTAGATCACTATGGAGGCATTAGCGTCAGCCATGAAGTGAATTTTATGACTAAAGAGATAGCGCACACTGCGCCCTATGTTGCGCGAAGTGCAGATGATTCTGGGTTTATCCATTACCCGCAGGAAGAACATGATATTTGGAGCCAATTGTATGCTCGCCAAGCGGTAAACCTACCGGGGCGTGCCTGTAAGGAATATCTCCAAGGGCTCGATGCCTTGGCGATGCCGAAGGACCGCATTCCACAATTGGCTGAGATTGATAAAGTCTTGCAGGCCACGACTGGATGGAAAACCGCGGCCGTACCAGCTTTGATTTCCTTTGGCCGCTTCTTTGAGCTATTGGCCAACAAGGAATTTCCAGTTGCGACCTTTATTCGTCGCAAGGAAGAGTTTGATTATCTGCAAGAGCCGGATATTTTCCATGAGATCTTTGGCCATTGCCCCTTGCTGACCAATCCTTCTTTCGCCCATTTTTCCCATATCTATGGTCAATTGGGCTTAAATGCCAGCAAGGAAGACCGCGTCTTTTTGGCGCGCCTGTATTGGTTTACCGTCGAGTTTGGCTTGCTCAAACCTCAAGATGGCGCATTGTGTATCTACGGCGGCGGTATTTTAAGCTCTCCCGGCGAAACCTTGTATGCCATGGAAAGCCAAGTGCCGGAGCGTAAGCCCTTCGATCTCTTAGATGTGCTACGCACGCCTTACCGTATCGATATTATGCAGCCGATTTATTATGTGATTGAACATATTGATATGCTGGATGAAATAGCCAAGATGGACATCATGGCCTATGTGGCTAAGGCGCGTCAGTTAGGCTTATTTGCCCCTAAGTATCCGCCCAAGACCAAGAAAGCCAGCTAATGGCTGACCACTAAAAACGAATTGAATAAAGCGTAATAATTGCAACGGATTGATCCCCTAATGTTGCCAAGAGGAGTATGTATGACAGCGTTAACCCAAATGAAATGTGAAGCTTGCCAAGCCGATGCGCCGAAAGTGACCGATGCAGAATTGGCCGAACTTATCCGCATGATCCCCGATTGGGGCGTGCAAGTGCGTGATGGCATCATGCAACTGGAACGGGTTTACAAGTTTAAAAACTTTAAGTTAGCGATGGCGTTTACCAATAAGTTAGCGGATCTGGCCGAAGAAGAATTCCACCACCCAGGCATTTTAACCGAGTGGGGCAAGGTGACTGTGACTTGGTGGTCACACTCAATCAAGGGGCTGCATAAGAATGACTTCATCATGGCAGCCAAGACCGACCAGTTGTTAGATTAAAAAATTCAATTTTAAAATCAGCGCTTTAATTGTATTTAGGCGCTGATTTTTTCTTCCTGTTACAAATACGCTGTAAACTAGACTTGCCACTTTGAGCGTAACCTTCTAACGTATACACGCCCAGCTACTTATCCTGCCTTTTACGTTTGCGTAAACTATAGAGGCATCATCAAACGAATGTCTTACGAGGCCAAGCCTAAGGGCATTAACCTCGAGATAATAGCTCTGCACGGTTTATCCCAAAATTCGAATCAAAATAGGGAATATCAGTCATTATGCGCTTGGAAGTTAGCTGTCAAGATCGCGTGGGTTTAGCGAAAGACATCTTAGTCGTGTTAGAACGTTATGGCATTAATCTCATCGCCATCGATGCCAGTAACCAGGGCTTTCTCTACCTGCAATTTGCCGAGGTCAGTTTTGATACCTTAAGTGCCTTGATGCCGCAGATCCGCAAAGTGGAGAGTGTTCACGATGTGCGAACTGTGTCGTTTATGCCTTCGGAGCAGGAACACTACGCCTTAAAAACCCTACTCAAAACCCTCCCTGACTCAGTGTTCTCCATCGACGTGAAGGCGCGCATTCGTATCGTCAACGAGTCGGCGCTACTCAACATGGGCATGGGGGAGCACGAAGTGCTCGATGAGTCCTTAAACCATTGGGTGCAAGGGTTTAACTTCAGCCGTTGGCTCAGTGAGAGCCAAGTGTTGCCGCAGGCGGCGCGGGTCAATATCGGCCAAAACGAATATTTGGCCGAAATGTTACCGATTTACTTACCCGATGAGGATGATAAGACCATCCTTGTGGGCGCTGTGGTCTCGCTTAAATCGCCGGCGCGGGTCGGTAAACAATTCAATGCACTGCAAAATCAAACCGCGGGCTTTGAAAATGTGTTAGCCAGCAGTGACAAGATGAAAGAAGTGCTGAAACAAGCTCGCCGTATGGCGCAGCTCGACGCGCCGCTATTAATCACTGGCGAGACTGGCACGGGAAAAGAGCTGATGGCCAGAGCCAGCCATGATGCCAGCATGCGCCGCGAAAAACCCTTTATCGCCATTAACTGTGCGGCACTGCCCGATAGCGCCGCCGAAGAGGAACTCTTTGGTTACGTCAGCCAAGGCAAAGTGATTAAGCGCGGCTTTTTTGAAGAAGCGAAGGGCGGCACTGTGTTCCTCGATGAAGTGGCCGAAATGTCAAAGGCGGCACAGGTTAAACTGCTGCGGTTATTACAGGATGGCACCTTTAGACGCATTGGTGGCGACGAAGAAGTTCGCGCCGATGTGCGGATCATCTGCTCGACCCAGAAAAACTTAGCCGAGTTGTGTCAAACCGGTGAGTTTAGGGAAGATTTGTACTATCGCATCCATGTGCTGAGCTACCATATTCCATCACTGCGTGAGCGCAAAGTCGATATCATTCCGCTGACGGAGATGTTCCTCGAGCACTACAGTCAGCAACTCTCTAGTCCAGTGAGACGAATTTCGGCCCAATGCCGCGATCATCTCTTAACCTACGCTTGGCCGGGTAACGTGCGTCAGCTTAAGAATGCGGTCTTCAGGGCGGTATCTATGTGGGACGGTTCGGGCGAGTTGACCGTTGAGCAGCTTAAGTTGCCATCCTACGCCGAAGGTTTTGGCTATTTCGATAATGCTTTTGAAGGCAATCTCGATGACGCGATGAAACAATTTGAGGCCAGCTTGCTGCGCCGCTTATATCCAGCTTACCCCAGTACTCGCCAATTGGCGAAAAAATTAGGGGTGTCCCACACGGCCATCGCCAACAAACTCAGGGAATACAAGATAGCCAAGCCAAAGTAATCTTGCTTTAAGCTTAGGATGTAACAGTATCGTTCCACTTTGTTGCCGACTTTTTCACCATATCGTTCTGCGAAATAGTGACAAGCGGCAGCAGGGTATGAAACGTAATGATTAGTTTACAAAATGTGAAATGATAGGGTGAAATGTGATTTTGCTCACGCTATAGGAATCCGCCGTCGCTTCGGGTATTTCTACGCGCAGCAAACCCTAACGCCGAGTCAAAAAAGGCTAGATTGCCCGCACTCGTTGTCACCCATTCCCGTTAGCTGAGCGTATCGGCTAACCATAAATAGATAAAAAGCGCAGTACGCCGAGCCGTAGAAGCACAGGAGCAGATATGAAACTTGCCAGTTATAACAATGGTCGCCGTGATGGCCAGCTGATGTTAGTGAGCCGCGATCTTACTCAAACGGTTGCCGTACCCGCGATTGCCCACACGATGCAACAATTACTCGATGGTTGGGATCTGCTCAAGCCACAATTGCAAGAGCTGTATGATGCGCTGAACGAAGGCAAATTACCGAACGCGCAAGCCTTCGATGAAGCCAAATGTTTATCACCTTTGCCACGTGCGTACCAGTGGGCTGATGGTAGCGCCTATGTCAACCATGTGGAATTAGTCCGTAAGGCGCGCGGTGCTGAAATGCCTGAAACCTTCTGGACCGATCCGCTGTTTTACCAAGGCGGCTCTGACAGCTTTATCGCGCCAAAGGCGGATATCCCGCTGGCGAGTGAAGACTGGGGCATCGATTTCGAATCAGAAATCGCTGTGATCACCGATGATGTGCCTATGGGGGTGAGCGTTGAAAATGCTACCGCGCACATTAAGCTGTTGATGTTAGTGAACGATGTGTCACTGCGTAACCTGATCCCCGCAGAGCTGGCCAAAGGGTTTGGTTTCTTCCAATCCAAACCTTCGAGCAGCTTCTCTCCTGTCGCCATCACGCCAGATGAATTAGGCCACCGCTGGGAAGATTCAAAGGTGCATTTACCGCTTATCACCCATTTGAATGGCGAACTATTCGGCCGCCCGAATGCGGGTGTGGATATGACCTTTAACTTCAGTCAGTTAGTTTCTCATGTTGCTAAAACCCGTCCATTAGGCGCGGGCGCGATTATCGGTTCGGGTACGATTTCTAACTATGACCGTAGTGCCGGCTCAAGCTGTTTGGCCGAGAAACGTATGCTCGAAGTGATCGCCGACGGCAAAGCAAGCACGCCGTTTATGCGTTTTGGTGACACAGTGCGCATCGAAATGCTTGATGATAATGGCGCCTCTATTTTTGGTTCTATCGATCAAAAAGTGGTTGAGTACAAGGCGTAAGGCTTTTGTGTTTACACAGTGACAGATAATATTGACGGGGCTTTTAGCCCCGTTTTTTTCAGGATGACATAAGGACAGAGTGAGATGAAACTATACGGTTATTGGCGCTCTAGCGCCGCCTATCGTGTGCGTATTGCCCTCAATCTTAAAGGCGTGAGCGCCGAGCAGTTGTCGGTGCATTTAGTGCGTGATGGTGGCGAGCAGCACAAGGCGGATTATATCGCCCTAAACCCACAGGAGCTGGTGCCGACCTTAGTGGTCGATGATGAGCAGGATGGTGATGCCTTATCTCAATCCCTCGCCATTATCGAGTATTTGGACGAGCTTTATCCGAAGACGCCGCTACTGCCTGCATCGGCACTTGAACGTGCCCATGTGCGCGCCATGGCGTTAACCATCGCCTGTGAAATTCATCCACTCAATAACCTGCGGGTATTGCAGTATTTAACTCAGAAGCTGAACGTCGACGAAGAAGCCAAAACCGCTTGGTATCACCATTGGGTGGCGAGTGGGTTCGCGGCGCTCGAAACTCAACTTGCGCGCCATAGTGGCCGTTATTGTTTTGGTGACAAAGTGACGCTGGCGGATCTGTGTTTAGTGCCACAGGTGTACAACGCCCAGCGTTTCAATGTGGATTTAACGCCGTACCCCAATATCATGCGGGTATGGGCTGAATGTAATCTGTTGCCAGCCTTTGCGGATGCGGCGCCAGAGCGCCAAGCCGACGCGGTTTAAGCCATTTTGTGGTGAGTATCGTTTGTCCAAGATAAGGTTAAGCTTATCGCCATACTAACCTAGATGATAAGACTCATTTTATGAGTCTTATCATAGCGATGGCGTTGATATGGTGGTTATTGGAAGATGATTTTCAATAAATGAATAGGTGATTGGCTTTTTTGTCATTAAGTGGTTAAGTGCAGTATTGCTAATAACGATCTCTAATAGCGATTTCAATAACGATGACAAATGGCATAAATCGACGGCCAGTGATCGTCCATTCTTATGTGCTAGCCAAGATAGCCGCGGATTTTAGGCATGACTGAAACGGAATTAGCTGCAGTATTACGCACATGGCTAAGCCAAGATAAGCATCGGATGAGAGTACTTGAATTGGCGCAGCAATGCGCCCAAGTGCATAGCTTGCCGCAGTGGTGCTTGGCGGCGGGGTTTGTCCGCAATTTGGTGTGGGACAAATTGCATGATATTCAGCAGCGTCCGTTAAACGATATCGATCTGATTTACTATTGCCCCTTGGATACTCGTCCCGAGCGGGATAGGGCGATAGAAGCATACCTGCAAACTCTGGCGCCAGAGTTACCTTGGTCGGTAAAAAATCAGGCGCGCATGCACCTTAAGAATCACGACAACCCCTATCAATCGACACAGGATGCGATGTCTTATTGGCCAGAACAGGAAACTGCCGTCGCCGTGTACCTTGCACCAATGCCTAGCCCATCCACTTCCGTCATCGATAGCTTACAGCTTATCGCTCCCTTCGGTTTAACCTCATTATTTGCCTTGCAGTTAACCCATAATCCCAAGCGCGCGTTGGCGGTGTTTGAGCAGCGCCTTGCCGCAAAGGGTTGGTTTTCGCAATATCCGCGGCTGACTTTGGCCGAGTAAGAGCATCAGTCGTTAACGTCAGACTCCTTCACCCGTTAGTGACTCAAACCTATATCAAGCTCACCAGATAAACGAGTTTGAGTGTGATGACTCCTGGCTTGATTGAAGTCTGTGTCGAGTTTTTTCCTCCCTATTTTTATGCCTGCTTGTACCTCAATAGGCTGAGTTTTTCTTAAAACCGATGTAAACATTTTGTAAGCGGCGCGATGACGCAATTACTCCTTGTGGAGGTATTTAGCTGTGGCTAATGAATGCGGTAAGTCACAAAAAATGAACTGGCATTATCAATAAATGTTTAGATAGCGTGACACGGATCCCATGGTTTATACCTCAAAATAAGTATCACCACTTAATCTTGATTTGGATCAATAAGGTAAACGAATTTATCTGGCAGTGTAGGCGTCAATTGTTAAGGATGTAATGTAAAACAAAAACCTATGTTGTACATATGGAGTATGATGATGAATAAAACTACTGTTTCTACACTGATCGCCGCCACCCTGTTAGCCGCTGGTTTCTCTGCTTCTGTTTCTGCTCATCAAGCGGGCGATATCATTGTTCGTGCTGGTGCTGTGACTGTTGCGCCAAATGAGTCAAGCGCTAACGTGTTAACTTTAGGTGAATTTTCAGTCGATAATGATACGCAGCTAGGCTTGAACTTCGGTTATATGTTGACCGACAACTTCGGTATCGAATTATTAGCGGCAACACCTTTTAGCCACTCTGTTTCATTACCTGCACCTGGCGTTGGTGAAATTGCGGAAACTAAGCAGTTACCACCGACCTTAGTGGCTCAATATTATTTTGGTGATGCTCAATCTAAATTGCGTCCATATGTAGGCGTTGGCGTAAACTACACTAACTTTTTCGACAATGATTTTAATGCACATGGTAAATCACTCGGTTTGAGTAATTTAAGTATGAGTACTTCTTGGGGCTTAGCGGCACAAGTGGGTTTAGATTACCAAGTGAATAAAAACTGGTTAGTTAACGCTTCAGTTTGGTATGCACAAATTAGTACCGACGTGAAATTCACCGCGGGCACTGATCAATACGTATTCGAAACCGATATTAACCCATGGGTTTATATGGTCAGTGTGGGTTACACTTTCTAATCATCTGATTTTAAAGTAACAAAAAAGGAGCCAGTGGCTCCTTTTTTGTTTTCGCAGTTTTATAAAGCTAAACGCGGCATTACACTACTTTTTAGCCTTTTTCGGCTTCCAGTGGCGCGTGTTGTAGATAAACTCTGGCAGCAATTTCGTGAGCCAAGCCACTAAGCGCCAACGCTTGGTCACATACACGCGGCGTTTACCCTGCTGCATGGCCTTAATGATCTGCGCCGCCACTTGCGGGAGTGGGGCAAGCCATAGCGTACTTTGCTGCATGGCGGCCTTATCCAGTAAACCGAGTTGGATGTCGGTAATGGTAATGGGCAACTTAAGCCGCTGGGCATGCATGCTTAAGCCTTCCAAATAGTTTTGCGCAAAGGCTTTAGAGGCATGGTAAGCCACACTTGGGCCGCCGCGCAGACCAGCAATCGAGTTGATGGCGGCAAGTTGGCCATAACCCTGCTCGCGAAATAATCTAAATGCCGTATTGCAGATAGCGGCAAAGCCCCGCACATTGACATCGATAATGTCCTGCTCTGGTAGCCATGGCAGCTCTGGATCGTAGCTATTGAGTCCGGTATTCACTAAGACTAAGTGGGCGCCACCTAAGTCGTGCCAAACGCTTTCGAGTTGCTTGATGATGGCGCTTGGCTGCTCAATTTGCAGTGAAAAGACCTGAACTTTAGTGGGCAGGGTCGAGGCAAATTCGCGGAGTGATTCGACATCTTGGGCAAAAAGGGCTAATTCAACCTGCTGATCGGCCAATTGTTTGGCAAGTTCGCGGCTTAAATGTGAGCTAGCGCCCACAATTATCGCAGTTGCTTGGGTCATAAATTTTTCGGCAACGAAATGGTGGCTTATCATAGGAAGATATGCCCAGCATGACAAGATTTATAGCTTGGGCGTATAGACATCCAGAAGTCTTTATGTATGATTAGGAGAAATGAAATGAGACAAGGGTTAAGGATTGGCGGACTGACATCTGCATGGCAAAAATTAGCGGCTATGGTGTTACTCGCCGTCACCACGGTGATTTCAGGTTGTGCCACACCTAATGCGATTGTCGAGATTAAAGGTGAGGCCATGTACCGCGAACGTATCGCATTGCCCGCCGATGCCAAGTTGATAGTGCAGTTGCTTGATGTCTCTAAGATGGATGTGCCCGCCGTAGTCATGGCAGAGCGCGTTTCCCAAGGGGCGAAAACCCCAACGCCGTTTAGTTTTTCGATGGGGCGTGATCAGTTTGAAGCGGGGCATACCTATGCCATTGGGGCAAGGATAATGCTCGGTGATAAGTTATTGTTTATTAATACTCAAGCCTATCATGTCGACCTCAATTCGACTGAGCCTATGACGATACTGCTTGAGAAAGTCGGTCGCTAATTTGTTTGCTCTTTGATGAGTGGCATACGCGCGCCGGAACCTTTGATTGTTGAATAGAAGAGGCGCGGTATGCCAGTTAAAATTCCAGATCATCTGCCTGCAGCAGGGATTTTAGAATCTGAAAATATTTTCGTCATGTCCGAAACCCGGGCAGCCAATCAGGATATCAGACCGATGAAGGTGCTGATCCTGAATCTGATGCCCAATAAAATCGAGACAGAAACCCAGCTTCTACGCCTATTAGGCAACACGCCATTGCAGGTGGATGTGGATTTACTGCGCATTCACGATAAAGAGTCAAAGCACACCTCAATCGATCATATGAACACCTTCTACCGTGACTTTGAGGATGTGCGCCATAAAAACTACGACGGTCTGATCATCACGGGCGCGCCCCTTGGGCAAATCGATTTCGAAGAGGTCACTTACTGGGATCATATCCGCGAGATTATCGATTGGTCACAGCAGCATGTGACCTCAGTGCTCTTCCTCTGCTGGGCAGCTCATGCGGGGCTTTACCATCTCTATGGTTTAAATCGGAAAATCCTGCAGCAAAAGCGTTCTGGGGTGTTTGTGCATCGCCGCACCTGCCAACATTTCCCATTGCTGCGCGGATTCGATGATGAGTTCTTTGCGCCGCATTCCCGCTTTGCCGAGATGGATATCGAGGAGCTTAAACAACACACTGAGCTACAAGTACTGGCGGAATCCGATGAGGCAGGGGCTTACTTAGTTCTTAGTCGTAACAATCGTAACCTGTTTGTGATGGGTCATCCCGAATACCAAAAATCTACCTTAAACGATGAATATCATCGGGATTTGGCGCAGGGATTAAATCCCAATGTGCCGCAAAACTATTATCGTAATGACGATCCTAAGGCCGATGCCATTGCTCGTTGGCACAGTCATGGCAGCCTGCTCGTCAGCAACTGGCTCAACTATTACGTTTACCAATTAACGCCCTATGACTTAAGCGATATGTCGGCCGTCACGCCGTGGGAATCGCAATAATTCCCTCTACGCATTCGGCTTAGCACTGTTTTAGCGTTTGTTTTGGCGTTTATTTTACTGCTCTCTTAAATCGAGTGGCTTTGGCTAACCTAAGGCCACTCTGCTTTTCAAACTGTGTTCGCTATATCGTTTTGTAAGCTTTTTTATCCCGCTACTTTTACCTCGGTTTAAATTGGTAATGGGCTTGGCAACTTCTGCCTCATAGCATTCACGCTGTATTTCACTCCCTTGACTGTAAATCCTGACTGACAATTTTTGTGGAATTTTCTCGACACATTAGACCAAGGAATACTTGCTTTACGTTCGCGTAAACGTCAGAGTGGTTTCATTGTCATTATTTATCCGCCGCTGGCGAGTGTTACCGCCAAGGCACATTTAGCTTGGAGTCCCCATGAGTACTGAACAATTTAACCAAGAGATCGTTATTGTTGCCGCTAAACGCACCCCAATGGGTGGCTTTCAAGGCAGTTTGTCTGGCGTAACGTCTCCGAGCTTAGCGGCCACAGCCATCAAAGCCCTGTTAGCTGACACCCAAGTAGCGCCTGATAAGGTCGATGAAGTGTTAATGGGCTGCGTATTGCCAGCGGGTCTGGGTCAAGCGCCAGCGCGTCAGGCGACCTTAGGGGCAGGTTTACCTCTGTCTGTGGGTGCTACGACCGTAAACAAAGTTTGTGGCTCTGGGATGAAAACCGTAATGCTTGCCCACGATTTACTCAAAGCGGGCAGTGCTAAGTTGGTGGTTGCTGGCGGTATGGAAAGCATGAGCCAAGCCCCTTACTTGCTAGATAAAGCGCGCTCAGGCATGCGTATGGGCCATGGCAAGGTCTTAGATCATATGTTCCTCGACGGTTTAGAAGATGCCTACACTGGCGGCGCCATGGGCACATTCGCCCAGAAAACCGCCGATGAATACGGCTTAACCCGCGAGCAAATGGATGCTTTTGCCCTAAGCTCACTGGAAAAAGCCAACGCGGCTATTAACTCTGGCGCCTTCAAGGCGGAGATTGTGCCCGTCACAGTAAGCGATCGCCGTGGTGATGTGACTATCGATACCGATGAGCAGCCAGGTAACGCTCGCCCTGAAAAAATCCCTGCACTGCGCCCAGCCTTTGCTAAAGACGGCACTATTACTGCGGCAAACTCAAGCTCAATTTCCGATGGTGCAGCGGCGCTGATGCTAACCACCCGCGCCAATGCCGAGCAGTTAGGCTTAACAGTGCTCGCCACCATCAAGGGCCACACCACCCATGCCCAGGAGCCATCACTCTTTACCACTGCGCCTGTTGGCGCTATGGCAAAACTGCTGAGCAATGTGGGCTGGTCTAAGGATGAGGTTGATCTGTTCGAAATCAACGAAGCCTTTGCCATGGTGACTATGCTGGCGGTTTCTGAATTAGGTTTAGACATGGCCAAAGTGAACGTGAATGGCGGCGCCTGCGCCTTAGGTCATCCTATCGGTTGCTCGGGCGCCCGTTTGCTGGTGACCTTAATTCATGCACTTAAAGCCCGTGGGCTTAAGCGCGGCGTAGCCTCACTCTGTATCGGTGGCGGTGAAGCGACCGCTATGGCAATCGAAGTCTAATCAAAGGCTTAATCGCGAATAACGGCAAAACAATCAACAAGACCAAGACTGAGCTGGCAAGGGCAAACATCCCGCTGAGGATAAACATAATATCGCACCGCCAGCTCGACCCTAAACAAGGAAAAGGATTGCAACATGACCACACAAGTTAAGCATTACATCGATGGCGAATTCACCACAGGCACAGGTACATCACAAATCGTGGTGACCAATCCCGCCAATAACGAGCCAATCGCCCTTATCAACAGCGCTACGGCCGATGAAGTGCACGCGGCCATTGCCAGTGCCAAGGCGGCTTTTAAGACGTGGAAAGAAGTGCCAGTATCTGAGCGTGCCCGTGTCATGTTGCGCTACCAACACTTACTTAAAGAACACCACGACGAACTGGCGACTATCCTTGCCAAAGAAACTGGCAAAACCTTTGAAGATGCCAAGGGCGATGTGTGGCGCGGAATTGAAGTGGCAGAACATGCCTGCAACATTGCCTCATTACTGATGGGCGAAACCGTTGAGAACGTCGCACGTTCAATCGATACCTACAGCTACACTCAGCCTCTGGGTGTGTGTGCGGGCATCACGCCATTTAACTTCCCAGCGATGATCCCGCTGTGGATGTTCCCTCTGGCGATTGCCTGCGGTAACACTTTTATCCTTAAGCCATCAGAGCAAGACCCAATGACGCCGCAGCGCTTAGTTGAGCTGTTTGTCGAAGCGGGCGCGCCAAAGGGCGTATTACAGCTGGTGCATGGCGATAAAACGGCGGTCGATATCCTGCTGGCAGACCCTGCGGTGAAAGCCATTTCCTTCGTCGGCTCTGTGGCTGTTGGTCAATATATCTACAAAACCGGTACCGATAACTTAAAACGCGTGCAAGCTTTTGCTGGGGCAAAAAACCACTGCGTGATCATGCCTGATGCGAATAAGCAGCAAGTCATCAACAACCTAGTGGGCGCATCGGTTGGCGCTGCGGGTCAACGCTGTATGGCGATTTCGGTCGCGGTATTTGTCGGCGCGGCTAAAGAGTGGATCCCTGAGCTTAAAGAAGCCTTAGCTAAGGTTCGCCCAGGTTTATGGGACGATAAAGAAGCCGGTTACGGCCCGCTGATCAGCCCTGCCGCTAAAGCGCGCGTGCTCAAACTTATCGCCCAAGGTAAGGAAGAAGGCGCAGAGTGTTTACTCGATGGCAGCCACTTTAGCGTGGCAGGTTTCGAGTCAGGTAACTGGGTAGGACCGACCATGTTCACTAAGGTCACGACCGATATGAGCATCTACAAAGAAGAAATCTTTGGCCCTGTGCTTTGCTGTATGGAGTCGGATTCATTAGAAGATGCTATCGAACTGGTTAACGCCAGCCCTTACGGTAATGGTACCTCTATCTTTACCGCAAGTGGCGCCGCCGCCCGTAAATATCAACACGAAATCGAAGTTGGCCAAGTCGGTATCAACGTGCCTATCCCTGTGCCATTACCTTTCTTCTCGTTCACGGGTTGGAAGGGCAGCTTCTACGGCGACCAACACGCTTATGGTAAGCAAGCGGTACGTTTCTACACTGAAACTAAGACCATTACCTCCCGCTGGTTCGAGTCGGACATTGCCGTGGCCGCAGGTCCAAATATGAGCATTAACTTGCGCTAAGCGGTTTAAAAACAGTTTCAACGCATTGTGAAACAGCAGGTTTTTCAGTCTAAACGTGGCGCCAGTTGGCGCCCATTGATGATAAGTCTGCCGATAAATTCACTGTGTATTACGCAAAAGATATTGACGAAAGAAATGGCCAAAGAGTCATAGGAGAGCCAAATGGATTTTAATTTCAACGAAGACCAACGCCAATTTGCCGATCTGGCCCGCCAGTTCGCGGCGGATGAACTCGCCCCCTTCGCCGCCAAATGGGACGAAGAACATCATTTCCCTAAGGATGTGATCCAAAAAGCCGGTGAGCTGGGTTTCTGCTCCCTGTATTCCCCCGAATCGGAAGGTGGTATGGGGCTGTCGCGTTTAGATGCCTCGATTATTTTCGAAGAGCTGGCAAAGGGCTGTACAGCCACCACCGCCATGCTGACGATTCACAATATGGCCACTTGGATGGTCACCACTTGGGGTACTGAGGCTCTGCGTCAAGCTTGGTCTGAGCCCTTGACCACGGGCCAAATGCTAGCGTCTTACTGCTTAACTGAACCAGGTGCTGGCTCTGATGCGGCTTCACTGCAAACCAAAGCGGTGCGTGAGGGTGATGAATACGTAGTCTCTGGCTCTAAGATGTTTATCTCGGGCGCAGGTTCAACCGAGCTTTTAGTCGTAATGTGCCGCACTGGCCAAGCTGGGCCAAAGGGTATTTCAGCCATTGCCATTCCTGCCGACAGTGAAGGCATTATCTATGGCAAGGCCGAAGATAAGATGGGCTGGAACGCGCAGCCTACGCGCTTAGTTACCTTCGATAACGTGCGTGTGCCCGTTGCGCACCTGCTCGGTGAAGAAGGCCAAGGCTTTACCTTTGCGATGAAAGGCTTAGACGGTGGTCGTATCAATATCGCCACTTGCTCTGTCGGTACGGCGCAGGCGGCTTTAGAGCGTGCAACGCAGTACATGAATGAACGTCAGCAATTTGGTAAGCCGCTGGCAGCCTTCCAAGCGCTGCAATTTAAGCTCGCCGATATGGCGACCGAATTAGTGGCCGCGCGGCAAATGGTGCGTCTGGCCGCCTTTAAACTCGACAGTGGCGACCCAGAAGCGACCGCCTATTGTGCGATGGCGAAGCGTTTTGCCACCGATGTGGGCTTCCAAGTTTGCGATGCTGCGCTGCAAATTCATGGCGGATATGGTTATATCAGAGAGTACCCCTTAGAGCGTCACTTCCGTGATGTTCGCGTACACCAGATTTTAGAGGGCACTAACGAAATTATGCGCCTCATTATCGCCCGTCGTTTACTCGACGAAAATGCCGGACAAATCCTTTAAGCTGTCCTGATGGGACTGTAGGATTTGGCGATAACAGATTGGAAATATAAGGGAGCCGAAACAGATGGAATATTTAGTTGAGCGTATCGAAGGCCACACGGCCATTCTGACGATGAACAATCCGCCAGCCAACACTTGGACCGCCCAAAGTTTGCAGGCGCTCAAGGCCAAAGTGCTGGAGCTTAATGCCAATAAGGACATTTATGCGCTGGTGTTAACTGGCGAGGGCAACAAGTTTTTCTCCGCGGGTGCCGATTTAAAACTGTTTAGCGACGGTGATAAGGGCAATGCGGCGAGCATGGCAAAACACTTTGGCGAAGCATTTGAAACCTTAAGCCAGTTCCGCGGCGTGTCGATTGCCGCCATTAACGGTTATGCCATGGGCGGCGGCTTAGAAGTCGCGCTGGCCTGTGATATTCGTATTGCCGAAACCCAAGCCGTGATGGCGCTGCCTGAGGCCACTGTTGGCCTGCTGCCCTGTGCGGGCGGCACCCAAAATCTGACCGCTTTAGTGGGCGAAGGTTGGGCGAAGCGGATGATCCTCTGCGGTGAGCGGGTGAATGCCGCCCAAGCGCTGAATTTGCGTTTAGTCGAGGAAGTGGTCGAAACGGGTGAAGCCTTAAATGCGGCGATTGCACTGGCCGCTAAAGTAGCGAATCAGAGCCCAAGCAGCGTCACCGCCTGTAAGACACTCATCCAAGCTGGGCGTAAAATGCCACGCAGCCAAGCCTTACCGATAGAGCGTGAACTGTTCGTCGGATTGTTCGATACTGAAGATCAGGCCGAAGGCGTGAACGCGTTTTTGGAAAAACGTAAAGCTGATTGGAAGAACCGCTAATGACACATTTAGTAGATAAGGCTGCACACACGTCCACCACACAAAATGTGGTTTTTCAAACCTTAGCCACCGCCTCGGGTAAATTAGTTGGGGTAGTGACGCTCAATGTTGAAAAAGCCCTCAACGCCTTGGATCTCGATATGGTTCGAGCCATGACGGTGCAGCTCAATTTGTGGAAAAAAGATCCGTTAATCGCCTGTGTGGTACTCGATGGCAGCGGAGAAAAGGCGTTTTGTGCGGGTGGCGATGTGCGGGCGTTATATCACGCGTCTGTAGCCGCTAAGGGACAAGTGACTGAGGTCGCTAAAGTCTTCTTCGAAGAAGAATATCGTCTCGATTATCTACTGCATACCTATGGTAAACCTGTATTGGTATGGGGCGATGGCATAGTAATGGGCGGTGGTCTGGGCCTGATGGCGGGCGCGAGTCATAGAGTGGTGACAGAAACCTCTCGTATCGCCATGCCTGAAGTCACCATCGGGCTTTATCCCGATGTGGGCGGCAGTTACTTCCTCAACCGTATGCCGGGTAAAATGGGGCTGTTTTTAGGGCTTACAGCCTATCAAATGAACGCCGCCGATGCCTGTTACGTTGGCCTTGCCGATCATTATCTGAATCGTGATGACAAAGAACTGATGTTCGATGCCATGGCGACCCTCGATTGGAGCGATACGCCAGCACTGAACCATCAAAGACTCGACTCGATGATTAACGAGCTATCGAACCAAGTGGACATCCCTAAGGGCGATAGTTTACTGGCCGAGAGCCAGGAGATGATCGATAGACTGATGGCGGGCAGTTTGACGGATATCGTCAGCCGTATGTCAACCTTAAGCACCGAAGAAGCTTGGTTAAATAAAGCCTGCGCGACCATGCTCGCGGGCAGTACTATCAGTTGGCATTTGGCGTATATCCAAACCCAACTCGGCACCAAACTCAGCCTAGCACAATGTTTTAAATGGGAATTAACCGTCAGCGTGAACACCTGCGCTAAGGGCGATTTCTGTGAAGGCGTACGGGCACTGCTGATCGATAAAGACAGACAACCCAAATGGCAATTTGCCGATGTGCAATCTGTGCCAAATAGCGTTATCGAGGACATTTTGACCTCACCTTGGGGAGAAGAACATCCCTTAAGCCAATTAAGCTAAGCCAATCGATGGCAGGCAGAGCGAGTGCTTTGCCTGCCATTTTTGTCTGGAATAACAACTATCTGGAATTATAAAAACACCAGAACACAGGAGTGATGGCATGAGTACAGTAGCATTTATCGGTTTAGGTAATATGGGCGGCCCAATGGCGGCCAATTTATTAAAAGCGGGCATGACGGTACGTGTTTTCGACTTAGTGCCAGCCGCCATGCAAGCCTTGGCCGACCAAGGCGCTTTAGTGTCGAGCACGGCATGCGGCGCAGCGGCGGGGGCCAATGTGGTGATCACTATGCTGCCTGCGGGTAAGCATGTTAGAAATTTATATTTAGGTAATGGCAGCGAGAAAGGCCTACTCGACGTAGTCGCTGGCGATACTTTGTTGATTGATTGCTCGACCATTGATGCCCAAAGCGCCCAATTGGTGGCGGCCGAAGCGGCTAAGAGTGGTATCGAATTTATCGATGCGCCAGTATCGGGCGGTACGGCGGGCGCGGCGGCAGGCACCTTGACCTTTATCTGTGGTGGCTCGGACATCGCCTTCGAACGCGCGCAGCCAGTGCTTAACGCTATGGGCAAGAATATCTTCCATGCGGGCGGCGCAGGAGCCGGTCAGGTCGCTAAAATCTGCAACAACATGCTGCTATCTGTGTTGATGGTGGGTACTTCCGAGGCGCTGCAAATGGGGGTTGACCATGGTCTCGACCCTAAAGTGCTATCGGACATTATGAAGGTCAGCAGCGGCGGTAACTGGACGTTAGAGAAGTACAATCCTTGCCCAGGCGTAATGGAGAATGTGCCTTCTTCTAAGGGCTATCAGGGCGGCTTTATGGTAGATTTGATGGTTAAAGATCTCGGCCTCTCTCAAGAAGCTGCATTATTGAGCAATTCGAGTACACCCATGGGCTCACTCGCACGCAGCTTGTATGTGAATCATGCAAGACAAGGCAATGGTCGCCGAGACTTCTCCAGTATTTTTGAACAATTTGCACCACTTAAAAAATAGATAAACAAGGGATAACCAGATGGATTTAAAAGATAAGGTTGTCGTCATCACTGGCGGCGCGGGTGGTTTAGGCTTAGCAATGGCGCACAATTTTGCGCAGGCGGGCGCTAAGTTGGCGCTGATCGATGTTGATCAAGAAAAACTCGAGCGCGCCTGCGCCGATTTAGGCTCAGCCACCGAAGTCCAAGGTTATGCGTTAGATATTACTGACGAAGAAGACGTGGTCGCAGGTTTTGCTTACATATTGGAAGATTTCGGCAAAATCAACGTATTAGTGAATAACGCCGGCATCCTGCGCGATGGCATGTTAGTTAAAGCTAAAGACGGCAAAGTGACTGACCGTATGTCATTCGACCAATTCCAATCGGTGATCAATGTTAACCTTACTGGCACCTTCCTCTGTGGCCGTGAGGCGGCTGCGGCGATGATCGAATCGGGTCAAGCTGGTGTGATTGTCAACATTTCTAGCCTCGCCAAAGCGGGTAACGTAGGTCAATCTAACTACGCAGCCTCTAAAGCGGGTGTGGCGGCCATGTCTGTGGGTTGGGCAAAAGAGTTAGCCCGTTACAATATCCGTAGCGCAGCGGTAGCACCAGGGGTGATTGCCACTGAAATGACCGCGGCGATGAAGCCAGAAGCGCTTGAGCGATTAGAGAAGCTTGTGCCCGTTGGCCGTTTAGGCCAAGCGGAGGAGATAGCTTCTACCGTACGCTTTATCATTGAAAACGATTATGTAAATGGTCGTGTCTTTGAAGTGGATGGCGGTATCCGTCTGTAATATGGTATCTTATTGATATTAAACAAAACCGAGCATTTGCTCGGTTTTTTATTGGGTAAAGATTTGTGTGTGGCAGACGATTTTAGCGCCGTGCAAAGGTGGATCGGAGTTGACATTTACTGGCTATCCTTCAACAATCGCACTCCACTTTTTTTACATAACTTTACAAATAGGGTTGACATTATAGTGATGGAGTTGATTATCTGAATGTCATGGCAGGATAAGGCCCTTTGGCTTGAAAAAATCACTAAGCGCATGATGCTGATAGTCGGTGTCTTGGGTGTGATAGTGATCTACGGCGGCTTCTTCTTTCTTCTTTTCACAGGTCGTTCGGTCGCGGTGATCCCGTGGTTTTTTCTGCTGTCACCTTGGATTTGTATTTATTTTGGTCTCACGCAAGTGCAGCAGGCCAATGTCATCAAGTGGTTTATCAGAAAAGTTAAAAAATAAGCCCAAAAGGGCAGTAGCATATTTCGGTTTGTTCAGTTGGCAAACTTGGGGAATACAATGGGGTTAGGACGCTATTTACCATATCTGCTGAGTGCAGTTTTGCTGCTGGGCGGGTGTGAGCGTACGGATACACACGATTCAAGTGCCAAGGAAAATGGCGATATTAAAGTTGCACCCTATGGCAGCTGGCAATCGCCCTTGTCTGCGGCTTCGGTGTTTGAGCAGGCCGATGATATTGCCGAGTTGCAAAGCGTGGGTGACGCGATTTATTTTGCCGAATCCAGTGGCAGCGCTCAGGGCAAAGTTGGCATTAAACGCCTCGATGACCTTGGCAAAGTGACCGAAGTGGTTCCCCCTGATTTTAATGTCAGATCTACCGTGCATGAGTATGGCGGCGCAGCATTCTTAGGAATAGGCCAGAGCTTGTTTGCCACCAAATTGCAGGATCAGCTGTTTTACCGTTTCGCCCCGAATCAACCGCCATTACCGTTAACCCCCAATGGCACCCGCCATGCCGATTGCGTGGCGTATCCCAAGGGCTCGCGGATTATTTGTGTGCGTGAAGACCACCGTCAGGGCGGCGAACCTAAAGCCAGCCTAGTGACCATCAATCTTAACTTTGCCGGTGAAGGCGATACCTTTGTCACTGGCCATGACTTTATTTCTTCCCCCACGATTTCCCCCGATAACACGCAATTGGCGTGGATCACTTGGGAACATCCCTATATGCCTTGGGATAACAGCGTGCTTTGGCTTGGGGATCTTGACCGTAAGGGTCAGTTAAAAAATATTCGTAAAGTGAATACGCCCAAGGATTCTTCGGTGACTCAGCCCTTATTCGGCCCCGACGGTAACTTATATGTGGTGTCCGATCTCAGTAACTGGTGGAACATCTACCGCGTGACGCCACAAAAAACTTTAGTGCCTGTGCTGAGTAAAAATGCCGAGTTTGCCGTACCCGATTGGCGTTTAGGCAATCATAACTACGCCTTCGAAAATGCCTCGACCTTGATAGCCAGCTATGTCGAAGGCAATCGAGCGGCATTGCTGCGTATGCACTTAGATACGGGATTGACCGAATCCCTTGCCGTTGATTTTGCTGAGATTACTCAGGTGGTGAAGGGCGAAGATGGGGTTTATTTTGTCGGCGCTAAGGCGACGCCAGAGAAGGGTATTTATCGAGTTGTCGGCCGTGGTACTGAGTTAGTCTATGCGCCTGCGCTGCCGAATCTTGACCCGAATTACGTATCGCGGGCGAAAAATATCGCCTTCGCGACGGGTAAAAATCAGCAGGCCTATGGTTATTTTTATGGTCCGGTGAATCCCAATTACATCGCGCCCCACGACACCAGGCCGCCGCTTATCGTGATGTTACATGGCGGGCCGACGGCGCGCGCTTCACTTGCCTATCGCAGTGAGATCCAATTCTGGACCAGCCGTGGCTTTGCCGTGTTGGATTTAAACTTCCGTGGCAGCAGTGGCTTTGGCCGCGCCTATCGCCAGAGCCTGTATGGCAAATGGGGGGAAAGCGATGTGGAAGATGCCGTCAATGCAGCTAAGTATTTAGTGGCTAAGGGCTGGGTCGATGCCAATAAACTGGCGATTCGCGGGATCAGCGCTGGCGGTTTAACCGTCATGTCCTCCTTGGCGTTTTATGATGTGTTTCAAGCGGGCGTGAGCTATGAGGGGATCAGCGATTTTGAGCAGCTCGCTAAGGGCACACATAAGTTTGAATCGGGCTATTTAGATCAGCTTATCGGTCCCTATCCCGAGATGAAGCAACGCTATCGCGAGTTATCGCCACTCAATCACTTAGATGGCTTGAATGAACCCCTGCTGATTTTCCAAGGCTTGAGAAACAAGATAGTGCCAACGGCGCAGTCGCGGCAAATTTATGAGGCGCTGAAGGCCAAAGGCGTGCCTACGGCCTATATCGACTATGGTGATGATTCCGACGAGGGGCGAACGCCTGAGCATAAAGCCGCCGGCTTAGAAACCGAGTTAGCCTTTTATGGCCAAGTGTTTCACTTTACCCCAGCGGGTAAATTACCCACATTCGCCCTCGATAATGTGATGGGGCTGAAGCATTAAAGCCTTGGTGATAACGCCTCTTAGCTCGCGATAACCCTATAAAAAAGCCTGCATCCAAGCAGGCTTTTTTATGGCTGGGTTGATGCAGATGATTAAGCATTTAGTGCTGGTGGTTAAGGCTATCAATAATCGCGCAGTGGGGCTGGTCGCCACCTTGGCACTCGCTGACCATTTGCTGTAACTGGCTTCGAAGATTCTGCAATTTACCAATTTGCTCCTCAACATAGGCCAAATGGTTGCGGGTGAGTTGCTTCACCTCTTCGGCATTGCGGCTGTCGTTATTGCGAAGGCCAAGCAGGAGTTTGCAATCCTCGAGACTAAAACCTAAGTCGCGGCACTGGTGGACAAATTTCAGCGATTCGATATCCCGATGGCGATAGACCCTGTATCCCGCCTCGTTACGCTCGCCGCAGACAAGGCCGATATCGTGGTAATAGCGTATGCTTTTAACGCTTAACCCTGTGTGCTTCGCGACTTCACCAATTTTCATACTGACCTCAGTTCTTATCTGTTCTAAAAACTCATGCAGACAAGTGTGATACTTGCCACAAAAACACCCTTGACTCTCCCGTGATGGGAGACTTTATCTTAACCCTATAGCAGTTAAGTTCAAGTGAGGGATCTTCCATGTCGCAGATAAAACTCTATGTCGCCACCATGAATTGTGCAGGGTGTGTGGCCAAAATTGAAAAGGCCTTTGCGGCCGAGCCGAATGTGAGTGCCCGTATCAATCTCGCCGATAAACAAGTGACTGTGGATGGCAAGATGAGCAGCGATGCGGCGCTGGCAGTCATGGATAAGGCGGGTTATCCCGCCCAGTTGATTGTGGACGCAAAGGCGGCCGCTGAGGAAAAACGGGTCGAAGATGCGGCGGAGTATCGCCTGCGGATGCGTCAGGCCATCGCCGCGCTCGCTGTTGGTATCCCTATGATGTTATGGGGATTACTGGGCGGCGAAATGATGATTAATAGCCCTAGCATGCAGCTTGGCTGGGGCATTATGGGCTTAGTTACCCTAGCACTTTTAGTCGGTACCGGGCGCCATTTCTATCAGGGAATGTGGCGCGCGCTTAAAGCCAAAACCACCAATATGGATACCTTAATCGTGTTAGGTACGAGTACGGCATGGCTCTATTCCATGCTGGTGGTGCTTATCCCGAGTGCGTTTCCAATGGACACACGCCACGTGTACTTTGAGGCGAGCGTGATGATCTTAGGCTTAATTAACTTAGGCCACGCCCTAGAACTCAAAGCTCGGGGCAAGACCAGCGAAGCGGTGCAGCGCTTGCTCGGCCTGCAATCTTCTACCGCGATTCGTATTGGCGACAATGGCGATGAAGAGGTGGAAATCGACCAGCTAAAACTGGGGGATAAACTCAGACTTCGCCCCGGCGACAGGGTCGCACTCGATGGCGTAGTGGAGTCCGGCCAGTCATTACTCGACGAGGCCATGCTGACGGGGGAGCCTATTCCTGTGCCTAAGCATGTTGGGGATAATCTCAGTGCGGGGACTGTCAATGGTAACGGCAGTTTAGTCTATCGGGTGACCGCAGGGCAGCAGGATACGCGCCTTGCCAAAATCATCGCACTGGTGCAGGAGGCGCAAACCTCTAAGATGCCGATTGGCCGTCTGGCCGATAAAATTTCGGCGGTGTTTGTGCCAACAGTTGTCGTCATCGCCTTATTCGCGGCGGCAATTTGGTATCTTGTTGGGCCAGAACCCGCGCTCAGCCATGCACTTGTGGTGCTCACCAGCGTGCTGATCATTGCCTGTCCCTGCGCCTTAGGGTTAGCCACACCTATGTCTATCATGGTGTCCGTTGGCCGCGCCGCTCAAATGGGCGTATTGGTTAAAAATGGGGAAGCACTGCAAAGCGCCAGCAAGGTCGATTGTGTGGTGCTGGATAAAACCGGCACTGTGACTCAGGGCAAACCCCAAGTGACTGATATCCATTGGATTGAGGGTAATGGCCAAGCTTCCAAAGACCAAGCGCTTAGTGATGAAGACAAGCGCGAACTACTTGGCGCTATCGCCAGTCTTGAGCAGCATTCGGAGCATCCGCTGGCCAGCGCAATGGTTAGTTATGTTAAGCAAGCCTCGATTCCATTGCCCGTGACCGAGATTTTTACTAATCATCAAGGTAAGGGCATTGAAGGACGAGTCGATGGCGCTGACTTTTTAGTGGGTAATCAAGCCCTAATGGCAGCATTTGATGTGCAGTCAGCGGAGGGCGTGACAGGCAGCCACTCAGGCTTTGCGGTAGAAGCCGCCGCGCAATTTACCAAACAGGGCAAGACAGCGATTTATGTCGCCAAGGCGGGCAAGTTAGTGGCCACTATCGCCATTGCCGATCCGATCAAGGCAGACGCTAAAGCAGCGATTAGCGCGATACGTTTACAGGGGATTCGCGTAGTGCTGCTGACCGGAGATAATCCGCAAACGGCGCAGGCGGTGGCAGCTCAAGTGGGCATAGAGGAAGTGATTGCGGGCGTATTGCCCGAGCAAAAGCAGCAGCATATTAAAGCCTTACAACAGCAAGGCCATGTGGTTGCCATGGTGGGGGACGGTATCAACGATGCACCCGCCCTGATGAGCGCCGATGTGGGGATCGCCATGGGATCGGGCACTGAGGTGGCGATCGAAAGCGCGGATATGACTCTGCTGTCCCATCAGCTGATAGTGATTGCTAACTTATTGGCACTTTCCCGCGCGACCATTCGCAATATTAAGCAGAACTTGTTTGGGGCCTTTATCTACAACAGTTTAGGTATTCCTGTGGCGGCGGGTGTCTTATATCCGCTCACGGGTATGCTGTTAAGCCCTGTGATTGCCGGGGCGGCGATGGCGCTGTCTTCCCTAACTGTGGTCACCAATGCGAATCGGTTAAGACAGCAAAAGTTATAACGCTTGCGCTCGCATGAGTGATAACACTTTGCCTCGTTAAATCGTGAGGCAGTAAGTAAGCACTCCCGATACAGCCCGCATTTTGCGGGCTGTATTGTTTGAACATAAATCTCAGCCTCTGTCCCCGCCCAAACTCAAGCACATACCTCAGCCCAAACGTTACATTCGACTCGCTAATCACTTGAGTGGATTCATCCTGCTGTCATCCAATTCTATTAGCTTGAATCATTCGGTAAAAATGTTGCTGAAATAAGCCGTTAGCTTAGATTCATATCAGCACTTAAATAAGCCTTCTAGCCCGTTATTTTGCTTGACGATTCGCGGCTAAGTGGGCCTTTTTAGTTGATAATTTAGCCCAAACTGCTATAGTGCCACGTTTATTTTTACCCCCTCAGGTTAGACAACTTGGCTTTTGCAAATAGGTTTATACTTAGTTGCCTTGCCAGACGTCCGGCCAACCTAAACTCGATTTGGAAGTTCATTTTGATCACTACAGCGAATATCACCATGCAGTTTGGCTCTAAGCCACTGTTTGAAAACATCTCAGTTAAATTCGGCGGCGGTAACCGTTACGGTCTTATCGGTGCGAACGGCTGCGGTAAATCAACCTTCATGAAGATCCTTTGCGGTGATCTAGAGCCGAGCAGCGGTAACGTATCTTTAGACGTCAACGAGCGTCTGGGTAAGTTAAGCCAGAACCAATTCGGTTATGAGGAATTCACCCTCATCGACACAGTGATCATGGGCCACCGTGAACTGTGGAAGGTGAAGCAAGAGCGTGACCGTATTTATTCTCTGCCAGAAATGAGCGAAGAAGACGGCATTGCCGTGGCAAACCTTGAGATGGAATTTGCCGAAATGGACGGTTATACCGCCGAATCTCGCGCGGGTGAGCTCTTGCTCGGTGTCGGTATTGGTATCGAAAGCCATTTCGGTCTGATGTCTGAAATCGCTCCAGGTTTAAAACTGCGGGTGTTATTGGCGCAGGCGCTGTTCTCAGATCCAGACGTACTGCTGCTCGACGAACCCACCAACAACTTGGACATCGACACTATCCGCTGGTTACAGGACGTACTGAACCAACGCGACAGCACCATGATCATCATTTCGCACGACCGTTACTTCTTAAACTCAGTTTGTACCCATATGGCAGACTTAGACTACGGTGAACTGCGCGTTTACCCAGGTAACTACGACGAATACATGCAAGCGGCCTCTCAGGCCCGTGAGCGTCTGCTGGCCGACAACGCTAAGAAGAAAGCGCAAATCTCTGAATTGCAAACCTTCGTGGCGCGCTTCTCTGCCAACGCTTCTAAGGCAAAACAAGCGACTTCACGCGCGCGTCAAATCGATAAGATCAAGCTGGAAGAAGTTAAAGCCTCTAGCCGCGTTAACCCATTCATTCGTTTCGATCAGGAAAAGAAACTGTTCCGTAATGCATTAGTGGTTGAAAACTTAGCCAAAGGTTACGACACGCCGCTGTTTAAAGACTTAAACCTTATCGTCGAAGTGGGTGAGCGTATCGCCATCCTCGGTGAGAACGGTGTGGGTAAAACCACACTACTGCGTACCTTAATCCATGATATTCCTCAGGATGAAGGTCTGATCCAATGGTCTGAAAACAGCAACATCGGTTACTACGCGCAGGACCATGAATCAGATTTCGAAAACGATATGACCCTGTTCGAATGGATGAGCCAATGGCGTAAACCAGAGGACGACGACCAAGCGGTTCGTGGTATTTTAGGCCGTATGCTGTTTAGCGCCGACGACATCAAAAAGTCAGTTAAAGTGCTGTCGGGTGGTGAAAAGGGTCGTATGTTATTTGGTAAGCTCATCATGCAAAAACCAAATATCCTGATGCTCGACGAACCAACCAACCACATGGATATGGAATCGATCGAATCATTAAACAACGCGCTGGAAAAATACGAAGGCACCTTGCTGTTCGTGAGCCACGACCGCGCATTCGTATCGTCACTGGCCAACCGTATCCTTGAAATCACTCCGAACGGCGTGAATGACTTCAAGGGCACCTACGATGAGTTCCTCGTGAGCAAAGGCATCGAAGGCTAATTAATTGTTTTAAATAGCCTTAAGTGATCAGATAAAAAACGCCGCTTATTAGCGGCGTTTTTATTGCTGAGGTTTGAATTGTGCGCTTAACTTTGTGTTTAACTTCACCTTTAACTATGCGCTTAACTGTACGTTTAAGTCGGGCAATCCTTTAAGGTTTTGCTGGTCGTGTGGCGCTGGCTTAAGTAGCCCTGTGCCATGCCCGCCAGCATAATCAGTGTTACCCCCAGCATTTGCTGTGTTGTGAGCGCCTCATCAAATAACCTCCAAGCCAGTGCGACCACCACCACAGGTTCGACGTAAGAAAGGGTGCCATAGGTGACCGAAGGTAATTGAGCGAGGGCTTTTACTGCAAACAGAATGGCTAAAAAGCCCGGAAAGAAGCCAATCGCCAGCAGCCAAGCAAATTGATCCAGACTCGGCACTAAGGGCGTCGTTAACACTAAGGGCAGTAAGCATAGGGCGCCGACACTGAGCTGGACTAAGGTGCTTTGATAGGGCGAGGCGGCGCTCGGTTTACGGTTGATTAAGATAAAGCCGCAATAGGTCAGCAATGCGAGCAGGGCATAAAAATACCCCATAATTTCATTGTCATAGAGTGACTGACTCGAGGTCACAGGCAGCATCAGCATAAAACCCATCAAGGCGAGCACCACTGTGGCGATGCTAGAGCGCTTAAGTCTTTCGTGAAACACAAAATGGGCAAAGAGTGACGCCAGCACAGGGGCGAGATAGATAATCATGATCACCGTTGCCATTTGGGTGTATTCGATGGCCTCGATATAAAAAGCCATAAATCCCGCCAACATAGCGCCATTGATCAAGGTGCGCTTGCTCGGTTTGTGGCGAATTTGCCGTCCTTTACCCGTTAACAGCATATAGGCCATTAAAAACAGCGCGCCGAGTAGCAGGCGGTAAAAGGTAATATGTTCGGCGGGCAGGGCGGCAAAACGGGCGAATACGCCAATGGTGCCCATCAGGCTCGCGGCCAGCAGGGCAAGCACTATGGCCAGTGCGGGTGGCGGTGTCATGTATCACCTTTAATGCAAATAATTCAACGACGAAGGAAGCTGAGTTTGCCTTAAAATTGCCGCCTAGGCGAGCGCTATTGCGAACGCCGTGTTGGTGTGGTGTTGCAAAGATCCTGACCGCCCCACACCAGCAGAGATTGATGAGTTGACTGCGCTAGCAAGACATCAATCCTCTGCTACACAATCGATTTGCGCGAGCGAAAATGATTCAAGGGATCTTGGCAATAACTGGCCTTAACCTGCTGCAACATTTGATAATTTTGCCCAAAGTAGCGTGCGGTAGGGATGGTATTGTCCTTAAAGCTGATAAAGGCGCCTGAGCTATTGGCAATGCTGGCATCGCGGCAGGTGTCTATCCAGTCGAGCGCTTTATTCACTCGGGGATACACAGAGTTCACCTGCATTAAGGCTTGCTCTTGGAGTTCGCTGTTCCACCATGCCTGATACTGAATAATGTAGGCCTGCTCCTTGTAAGGGAAGGCGCTCTGGCTTTTTTGCACTTCACCAAGCGTGCGATAAAAATCGCCGGCAATGGCACTTAGGGTGACATAGGTAAACAAGCCTAATTGCCGATTGCCATCAATCAGTTGAGATGAGGTGAGGCTGTCGATAAGCGCGATATGCCCCTGTTTTAGCCCCTGTGCATGGGCCAAGCGCGATGTCACCCTATGGGGCGCGGGCTTGAGCAAATCCTGCGAATGTTGGCGCTGATTTTTATACAGCTGTATATCCGTATCATTAAGCAGTTCGGCCATTCTATGGTTTAAGACGGGTTGTAAATCCCGAATGGCTTCGCGGTTCCAGCTCTCCATCAATTCATCGCCATAGGATTGGCTTAAGCCGCCCATGGCCGCCATTTGCACTCTTTTGGGTTTTAAGCCGACCTCACTAAACTGGGTCTTGATAAAGTGCGCAAGGCTTGCTGGATTTCCCTCCCAATAGCCGTACATAATGCAGTTATGTTTAGCCTCTTGGGGATTCTGCACGCCAGTGTTTAATGGCGGTTTTACCCCAGGCAATACGGTGGGTTTGGCTTGAATTTTAAGGTTGGTGCCCAGCAAACACGGCAAATTATCGGCCAGAATAATCTGCTCCCAACGCTCCAATAATCTTAAGGTTGGGGTGGTTTCTCGTAGCTGTTGGCTATCCTGCTGATACGGGTTCCATTCCAGTTCAAATTTCAGCAGGCTTGGGGGCAGGGCAAAGGTTTGAATAAAAAAACGAGTGACAATACCGTAGCTTAAACCGCCTCCGCCCTTGAGCGCCCAGAGGAGTTCGGGCTTATTGGCCGCCGACACCACTTGGGTTTCACCTACGCCCAACACTATTTCCGCCTGCATTAGGCTTTCGCAGCACATGCCGTATTTACGACACCAAGGTCCCCAACCGCCGCCCATAATAAAGCCCGCTAAGGCATGGGAGGCGCTGGTGCTGTGGGGCAGCATTAAGCCCTTTTGCGCCAGATAACTGGTTAAGGCTTGCATAGTGCAACCTGGCCCAACGGCGACAATGCCGCTGATGGGGTCGAGTTCGATGCTGTTCATCAAGGAGAGGTCGATCACTATGCTATTGGTCTCGCCACTTTCCCCTTCGTGATCATGGCCGCTAGAACGCACACTAATGGCTAAGTGATAATCGACCGCCGTCTTGTAGACCAGTTTGACCTCTTGGCTGGTGCGGCATTTGATGATGGCGAGGGGCCTTTTTTGCAAGCGTCGATTAAACAGTTGGCAGGCATTTTCGTAGGCCAGCATCTGTTGTCCCGTGCTTACCCAAAAATCCTGCTCGGCATAATACTGGCCATCGGTAATGATATTGTCGCTGGCAATGTGGCTGCGCACTTCGTTAATAAAACGCATAAAATGCTTGGCTTGGCGGGTGACCACATTTTCGCTGATACGGATCTCGGCCGTTAATCGGTTTGAAGTTGATTGGCTGATAAAGCAATCAAATTCCAGTTCATTGCTCAGCTGTAAATCAATCTGTGAACGATGGGGCGTGAGGGATTTTAAAATATCAAAGCTCAGTTTAATATCGGTGCTTTCTTTGGCTTGATAGTTCGCCTTGTAAATAAAATGTGGCCAGTTATTACTGCTGGATTCAATCATGTATGCGCAGCGTTCATGGGCGGGGATAATACTCGGTAGCTGCTTGTTAAAGTTATTGCTGTTTAAGTTCTGCTTACTAAAATTATATTCGGTATCATTAAAAATAATCAGCATGACTTCCTGTCTTGCCAATTGAGCTGGCATTAAGTTGAGAGTCTGCTTTGAATGTTGTTTGGGATAAATATATAGGTTGCTGTCAATCAGCGCCGCTTGTTGCTGTGGATGTAAATAACAATCTAAAATTTCAGTATTGGTTAAACAGGTTTCAATCAAATTAATATTAACGATTTCTCCATCGAAAGTCGCAGCAGCCTGTTTTTCGGTTTTTAATTTAGCCTCATCCGTTAAGGGCGTTGTATGCTGCTGTAAATGGATTTGATCGCCATCGATAAAACAGCTTAATTCATGGTATTGATAAGTGATAGATAATAAATGCCAATAACCATCATTTAAGCCGCCTAAGGTGGATATAGTGTCAATCTGTAATAACTGGCTGTTTACTCGAATATCGATATGCCCAAGTGGCGTTATTTGTACCGTAAAACAGGGATTATTGGCTTGGTTGCAATATTGAAATACCGTCCCGCCCTGTTGAGTGTTAACCCAAGCTTGGAAGGTAAACACATCTAGGGTCTGACTGAGAGAAAATGGCGTTAAGGAAAGTGAATTCATTGAGGCTGCTGTCTCTTGACCCTGTGCTTGAGCCACAGTGTTAGTCGAGGTATCCGAAGTGTTATGGGGTGTATTCGGCGTTTTCATGGGCAACATCCTTGTTTAATTTCATTCCCTTACGATTGCTTACGCTGCAATCACCACTGCCTACAGAGAGGCGTTTATCCGGTCACGACCATCGGCCTTAGCGCGGTAAAGCGCGGTATCGGCGGCGCACACCATGGCGAGTGAAGTACGGAATTGGCCATTAACTTCGCTGGCAATCCCTTGGCTGGCACTTACCGAGACATAATCCCTAAGCCCTTGGTCAGTAAAGCGAATATTATTAATTCCTTGCTGAATTTTTTGCGCTATGGTCAGCGCCATTTTGGCATTGTGATTAGGCAGGATCAGCGCAAACTCCTCGCCGCCGTAACGGGCCGCAAGACCGATGTCGATAGGCACAATATTGGCGATTACTTTGGCGATTTTTCTAAGGCATTCATCACCTTGGATATGACCAAACTGGTCATTGAACACCTTAAAATAATCCACATCGATAATGACTACGCTGATGGGGCGCAGTTTAGCTGTGCATTCTTCCCATTGCTGTTGCAGCATTTCATCAAAATAGCGACGGTTCGCCAGTTGGGTGAGGGAGTCGGTGGCGGCCAACTTACGCAGCTTGAGGTTTTCCGCCTTATGTTGAGTTAAATCGTGCATCACCATCACAAACACGGGTTCATGGCTGGGAATATAAGAGATAGACAATTCAACATCTTTGGCCTTGCCAGAGGCGCAGATCAGCGTGGTTTCCTGCGCAGGGTGCTGCACGGGGTGACCACAATTAGTGCCTAGTTGCACATCGTGGCTCAGGAGATTGTCATAGCGCGCTTGATGATGTTCGGTCAAAAAATTGCGCCAGTCTTGGCCCTTTAAACTCGCCTGCGGGCAATCGAGCAGCTCGGCACTACGTTGATTGCACGAACGGATAAAGCCATTGGCATTCACTAGGATCACTGGCTCGGTTAAATGTTGAATAAAGAGTTCAATGGTCTCGAGGGAAGAATGCTCGAAAAAGTTCAGCGGTAGCTCGGCAGCCTTTGCATGCTGAGTTGCGGCCAATGCAGCATCATCGACAATGGATAAGGCGGGTTGTTGGCGTGCCAGTTTCGGTGAGTTTGTCATTGTTATCTTTCTCCGTGAACTTTAATCATCTGCGCTAGGCGCTTTTCTGAGGATGACTTTATTCTGGTGGAAGAAAAGATACCTTCTGCTTACCTTCTGGTTTAACTTGTTGTTTATAAATGAATAAAAAATTAGCTTCCGAATGGTTTAGGGCAATCTTCACGTCGACTTGGTGCGATTTATATCGTATAAAGGTGAATTAATGCGCAAGTTTGCGAAGCAGAATTGGTTAAAAGTAGAGGGAATTGGCTAGCTAAGGCGTTTGGCTGTGGCAAGCAGAGGGAGTGTGGAAGAGGAAAAAAGGGGACTGCTCAGCAGTCCCATTTCAATGGAGATTAGTTTTCAGGACGGTTAACCACTTCTGGATCAGGACTCAATAACATTAGTGTGTTTGTCGTGTTTGTTAATACAAACTGAAACTTTGTTGTACCAGCTGTGTGGTCCAAATCTACAAGTTGTACTAACTGTCCATCACTACTAATTGTTACGGCGTCAATAATTTCATCAAAAGGAGTGATGAAACCAACGCCAGCAAATTTTAATCCTTTTCCAGTATTATCCACTAATTGATAAGTGATAGTGCTTGCCTCTGTAATTGTTACATCACCTTGGCACGGCTCACCAGTCGTGTCGACATAGGTAAAAACGGGTTCATTATTATCTAAGTTAACAATCACTTTGATAAAGTGAGCGTGACCTTGTACATTTTGCATTTCTTACTCCTTTTTGATTAAAATTCAAGATTATTAATTTTTGATTTAGTAAGAATCTCAATTAATTCTATTCCTGTGTTTTTATCGTTTAAGCATTTCAATGATTTTATATATGGGATTGTGATTCCTGGACTTTTGTTTTTACTTACAAAAGGTGTTAGTAAGGACTTTATATCTTTACATACTTCAATGTAATTATCGTTTTCATTTAAGTTTTTCAATGAAGATGCTTCTATTAATAAGCTTTCTGAAAATGGTGTGATATTGTCTTGAGAGTTGGAGCTAGATTCTTGTAAGGACATGAAAATAGCCTTTGCTTTTTTAGAAAGGCCTAGACTGCTTTTGTAATTTTTTATTTTTTCCATGTGCTTTGCAAGAGCTAGATAGTATTTTGCTAATAATTCTTTATCCTTTTTTGAAGCTGTTTCGTTGATTTTTATTTGTTCAATTAAACGTTCGAGTTTAAGCTTTTCATCTTGATTAAAGTCACCATAACCAAGGCTTATTAGATTTAAGTATGAATAATTTTTCTGCATTTTAATTATTCTATTTTCGGAGTCTTTGTCTGATGCTTTTTTTATAGTTAAAAAACTAAGTTTAGCCTTTTCAACTGCTAGTTCAGTATCATTTCTATAATTAATCAAAGTTGATGATAGCTGATAGCTACTTGAAAGCCTTTCAAGAAGATAGGGTTGTTGCTCTAATTTTTCATTCGAAAGTTCAGTTTGTATTTTTTCATGAATATTAATTGCAGAAGTAACTTCACCTAATGAGGTTAAGGCACTGGCTAACCAAGACCGTGCATTTACTACATCAGATAAAAGTTGAGTATTACGAGGATCTGTTTCTAGAGCAGTAAGTTTTAATGTCAGAGACTCCTGAAATCCATTCTTTGCTTCAACGAATTGTTGTCGTTGCATAGAAAGCGAACCTAGGGAGTTATATGCATATGACAGTTCCATCAATGCATCCTTATCATCCGGCGCTAAGGAATACATCTTTTGACTGTATTGCAAATACAGTTCAAAAAAGGGTTCGACCGATTCCCACTTTCTATCATCGTATTCAATCTGCCCCAACCAGAAGGCGTTGGCGCCTAAGGTTTTTAGCAGGGCTAAGTTTTCGGGCTGCAATTCGAGCAGCGGCAGCATTTTTTCCTGTGCGGCGAGTAGGGCGCTGCGGGCTTCATCGATTTTATTACGTGAATAGGCGACTTCGCCCATGGCCTCTAAGGTTTGCCCATGCTGGAAGCGGGCATCGAAGCTTAAGTACTTCTCATCGTCTTGGCTGGAGAAATCCGTGAAATATTCCAATGCCTTATTACTGATGCCGTCGAGTAAGTCCATCCGGCCGATGCCGCGCATCTTATCGGCGAAGTCACCCACCATAAACCCGAGCAGATCTTCGGCGGCGAGGCGTTTTTGCTGGGCCAGCTTTTCGGCTTCGATACTGCGAACACTCATAATGACTGAGGTTAAGGTGAGTACGCACAGCAGGGCGACGGTAACGCGCCTCGTCCAGCGCAGCATAGTGGCGCGTTTGCTGGAGGCGGCAATAAAGTCGGTTTCCCGCTCGTCTAAGTCAAATAAGGGGTTTTGCCTAAGGCTTTGGGCCTCTTTTAAGGGTTTTCCCTCGGCCAGCAAATAGGCGCTGTGTTTGGCTTCGCTGAGCCAGCGTTGAGATAAATGCTGTAGTCGGCTCTTAATGCTAAGGCTGTCGTTATGCTCGCTGATCCACGCCGTCGCCCTTGGCCAGCGGCGCAGCAGGGCTTCGTGGGCGATGCTAAAACAGGGCTCACCATTTTGCAGATGGGACACAAATAAGCGGCTGTCGACCATGGCTTGCACCAGGGCGGTTTCGGCCGCACTTTGCAACTGTGACCAGCGGGCGGTGCGGCTGGTGATGGATTTTTCATCCTCACGCAGGGTGACTAACAGGGATAAAATCCGTGGCAGACTGGCTTTTTCGGCCTCGGTTAAATGGGAGATGGCCTGCTCGGCATTTTTACCAATAGCGCCTTCGATACCGCCCAAGGTGCGATACACAGAGACCAATAGCTTGTCGTCGTCGCTGCGTTGTAAGTACAGCGCCTGCAAGGTGTATTGCAGCATAGGCAGCGCATCTGGGTTGCTGGCGGCATCGCTACAGAGCATTTCATCGAGCGGCATGGCGGTGTCGCTATCGATTTCCCAGGCTAAATTGGCGGCAACGGCTGGCAGGCGGATCATCTGCAACAACTCGGTGCGAGTGGGCGGTGCTAAGTCGAAATGTGCGCCACGCGCTTTGCCCGCCATCAGACTGGGGTAATTGACTAGCAGCGGATAAAAATCGTTGCGACAGGCACTTAGAATCAACACTGCATGGGAAGTGGCAAGACGCTCTAACAGCTCGATAAAGGCGCTGCGCTCGGCGTCGCTAAACAGCGGCGATGATAATAATACCTCTAATCTGTCGATAAATAAGGCAAAGCGCGGTGTAGCATAGGTCTGATTTTTAAGGCTTTGTTTACACGTATCGACAATGCTTTGTGGATCTTGCTCAAGCTTGGTGGCAAGGGTATCGGCGCTCATTCCCTCAAATACAGGGCTGTCGTTTAGCTCCCAGTCGAGCATGGCGCTGGCCAAATCGGTGAGCAGTTGTCCCTTGCTGACATCGGCAAAATCGAGGCTGCTGTAGGCCACAACCCCAACGCCATTAAAGCCATTGGCGGCCATGAGGTTAGGCAATACACCTGCATTAATTAAGGAGGATTTACCGCTACCACTGGGGCCTAAAATTAAGCAGAAGGCGCGGCCAAATTGGATTTGTTGACTAATGCGATTCAGCAGCGTGCTAATTTGCTCGCTGCGGCCGAAGAATACGTCGGCATAGTTGGCGCTGTAGGCTTGCAGGCCCGGAAACGGCGAGCCGCCTTGCCAAGTCTGTGGCGTGGCGCTGGCCTCATGGCCGACGGGAAAGCGAACCTCGGCTAAGGTGCGATAGCCACGTTTGCGAATGGTCTCAATATAACGGGATTCGGTGGCGCTATCGCCAAGTGCTCGACGTAACTGGTTGATAATCTTGTGCAGTGGATTGTCGCCCGTGTCGACCCCCGGCCAACAATGGCTAACAATTTCGTCGCTGCTGACCACTTCACCGGCGTTCCGGCAGAGAAACAACAATACATCCATCGCCTTAGGTTCAAGTTGTTTAACTTGTTTACCAAGGAGTAGGCTGTTGGCGCTGGGATTGACTTGCCATTCACCAAAAAAAATGTGCTGTCACTCATAGGATTTCCATTGCTTGAGCATCGACTAAGGCGGGGGAATCGCGGTGCCATTAGCCATTGTTATTTTTATAGGTAGCGCGTATTGAACATTGAGTGTCATCAATTTGCATGACGTCAAAACATTGACATTATGCCTAGACACTTTGTTATTTAAAAGGAATAACCTTCGGTAATCAATGTAAATTTTATATCGTCATTGTGACGATATTGCGTCCTGAGGCACCTGCTTTATCACTCATTTGTGATCTCATGCGGCATTTTGGAAACCTTTGTTAGGAATTTGTCTTGTGCTTTTCTGTCTGGCTTTAACTGAGGCTGATTGCATCAAGCTAAAAAAGAGTGCCCGGGTGGGCACTCAAAACGGTTGGGAAGGGAGAAGTGAAAAATGAAAAGTGAATTAGCGGCTAAACACAGTCGTTAGCGGCTAAGTACCAGTGCGTTGGCCTGAAAACTTAACCGCGCCATTTGCCCTTGGTCTTGCAGCTCAAGCTCGTTGAGTTCAAAGGGCGGTTGCAGACCCGAGGCTTGGATAAGTGTTGGGTCAAACATCAGCTTGAGTTTGGGGGATTCGGGCGTTAACCAAGTCGCCGCTTGGGTGCGCATAATCGCCACTTTTTGGCCTTCGGTACTGGTGCCCGTGAGCACGCCACTCAAACCAAAGCGTCCCGCCTCGGCGACATTTAGCTCAAAGTTGACTTGATTCGGCACGCCTTTGTCCCAAACGGTCAATACTTCGGGCTTGATGCTGGCCGAATTCACATAGGACTTAAAGGCGGTTTTCACCGTACGCTGCACTGGGCGGCCATCGACCTGAGTCTGGACTGTGACTTCGATTTCACTCAGCCCCGCATTGCTGCTGGCAAGGGGCAAGTCTGCGGGCACTAAAGCCTGCCATTCATCCCCCTGTTTCACCATTGCCAGCGCTTGCTCTGTGCCATCGGCTTGTTTGAGTTTGGCCTGAGGCGCAAATTGATTATCGCTTTGGCTTAAGGCGAGTTTTACCCCAACCGCTTGGGCATCGGCCGCAATCGCGCTGGGTGCCTTGATGCTCAGTTGATAGGGCGAGCCTTTTTCCTTCACGTTGACCAGATAGTTGGCCTTAGCGACCAAGGGCTGGCTGACTTGTAGGCGATATTCTCCGGCCGTGGCCTTTTCAGACATTTGCAGTGCGCTGGAGTCATCGGCGAGTCCCGCACTGGCTAAGGCTTCGGCGCTTACCAGCGACTTAACCAAAGATTCCGTTGCTTGCGGGCTGGCGTTTTTCCCCTGCGGCGTGTGGCCTATCCGCTGAATTTGCACTCGCTCGGGGGCAACGGCATCGGCATGCATTAAGGCGCCTGTGCTGACATCGCCGCGGGGCGCAATCCGCACTAAGCTACCCGCTTGGCTTAAGTTGAGTTGCACGCCGGCATTCAGCTCGGCGCCGGTGACATTAAGCCAATACTCATCACTCTGGCTTGCCTGCTCAAGCACGGGCTGACTGGCTTGGTATTCGCCGTAGAGCGGGGTGATAAAGCTGACATAATCGGTACTGGTGTTAATCGGCGCGAGGGTTGGCGCGGCGATATTGATATCGACAAGATCGCTATCCGTTGGCGCTGATAAGGTTAAGCCCTTGGCATACATTGGGCTGGTTTCTTTTTGTGGCTCAGGCGTGGTCGATTCATCCTGACAGGCACCGAGCAGGCCAGCGAAGATGACCAAGCTGACCGCTTTGCTTAAGGTGCGGAGTGTCAATGGTTGCATAGTTAGCTCCTTAAATATGGTTGCGGATCAGCGTGTCTAAGTTAAAACAGGCACGGCGACTCTGCTGATGGCTTAGCGGTTCTTGGCCTCGGGTCTTTTGTTTATCGGTAAACCAGACTGTGCCTGCGGCTTTTTGGGAGCTGCAATTTAAGAAGCCGTCGGAGCAGCTATCGAGCCAGTTTTGGGTGGTTTCGAGGGCGACCTGATATTGATAGCCAGCGCAGTAGCTGTCGCTGTCCCAAATGGCGGAATCCACATCCGAGCCGACAACCACCTCGAAGGGTTTACCTAAACTCGGGCGACCAGCTGTGCCATAGAGCAAGGTGTTGTTGTAGTTTGCCATCCAGCCGACTTGCTGTTGTTTGACCGCATTGCTGCCATAGCCTAAGAGCCAACCTAGGCTGGTTTCGAACACATTGCCCTGATTGACCGCATCGGCCAGCGGCGTGCCGCCACTCGATGGCGCAAGGGCGATGACTCTGGAGGTGGCGTTGATCACCGCAGGATAACGGCTGTCCCAGGTGGGGTTGGATAAAATCCAGCGCACCACATTGCCGCCATTGGAGTGGGTGAGCAGGATTAAATCATCAATATTTTTCGCTTGAATAAAGCTATTAAGCTGAGTGGCAAGGCAGCCTGCGGCCGTTTCTTCCCACATATATTGGTCGAAGTCACAGTTGATGACAGTGTAATTATTGGGGACGGGGATCCCTTGGCGCACCGAGTTAACAAACTCCGATGTCCAATAGTCGGCTAACGCATTGGTTTGATGCCCAGTTCCGTGGACAAAGGCGATACCCGTTGCAGCAAATACCGCGGGGCTGACAGCTAACAGACCCAAGAGCATTAAGGTGTTTTTTATCTTCATGGGTGTTTCTCATCTTTTAGTGATTGAGCACGGCCTTGCAGTCCATTGCTAACGGCCATTGAGTGTCGGGTGAATGGCGTTAAGTCGCAGCGTTCGGCATGGCAAGCGTTTGTCAGGTTTAAATCAATACGGCGAAACCTTGGGAATGGAAGCCTAAAACACATCACCGCTTTGGCTTTAGCATCGGGGCTAAACTGGCCCGACTTCCACTCTGGGTTATTAACCTAGTCGCAACATTTTCTGCTGGCAAGCAAAAATTCACTATACAATTTAATGACATAGCGACAATCTTTTGACTGTGTTTTAATAGGGTGGATGGACACGCTAATTACTTGATCAGTAAACGCTAATAAAACGCATGGCGTATTAAGCTGTTTAAATTTGCCTAAAGCTGTGGGAAATTATTTTTATTAACACTGATAGGCTAATCAGTTTATTGTTCTGTATATCAAGATGTTTACACTTTTAGGAGGCGCTTTTGGCTATTACACAACAGGAAATGAGCCGCTGTTTAACCGAGTTGCATTGTCGCAGCAATTTTTCGGTGAAGAGCATTACCGAATATATGTTGCCGGAAACCAAGGAAGCTTTTTATCTGCATATGGAGGGCAAAACCGCGCAGCTGATTATTCGCCCGGCCTTTGAGGTATTTTCCAGCGAGTTAGCCACCTTAGCGGGCGTACATGCCAAGTATGACTATTACCATAATGCGGAAATGACGCGTTTTCCTAAGCGCTTACATAAAAGCCTTAACGAAACCCACTACGGATTGGCGTTTAGTTTCGATACCCTTGAAGCTGTGCAGCAATTTATCGCACGTTTAAGCGCCATCGTTAAAGGGACTTAGGATTTCATTAAAGCTAAATATCAGCCTTAAAATTGGTTTTAACCGTCTGATATCTTAGGCTTAAGCCTTTTAGGTTAAATTCCTCAATTTTAATCAAAATGAGGAATTTAACTGCTGCCTTTTCCAGCAGCTTTTCAGTATATTCATCAGTAGATGAATTCTGCTGGAGTGGCTTATGTCGCTTATTCCCCGTCGACCAAGAGGTGTGGTTCCCTTTGCCGCCCAACCTGGGCAGTCCATGACTGCGGGTCGCCCGAAAGGCAACTCTGATGCGCGTCAACGGCTGATCGCCGCCGCGGTGACGCTCTTTAGTGAACGCAGTTATCCCACTGTTTCTACCCGTGAAATTGCCCGTGAAGCCGAAGTGGATGCGGCGCTTATCCGCTATTATTTTGGCTCTAAAGCTGGCTTATTCGAGCAGATGGTACGGGAAACCCTCGAGCCTGTGATTGGGCGTTTGCGTGAAATTTCCAGCGCTCAAGCACCCAATGATATAGGTGAACTGATGCAAACCTATTATCGGGTGATGGCACCTAATCCCGGATTACCCCGATTAATAGTTCGTGTGTTGCAGGAAGGCGATGGCACCGAGGCCTATCGAATTATGTTGTCGGTGTTTGAGCAAATTCTGTCCCTCTCGCGCCAATGGGTCGAGTCGGCATTAGTGAATGCGGGATTACTCAAAGAAGGGCTCGACCCCAATTTAGTGCGCCTGAGTTTTATCAGTTTGATGGTGTTTCCGCTGATCGCGCCCCCGGTTTTAATGCGTCAGTTTGGCCTGTTTAGTGCCAATGCTGCGGATTTACAACGCTTAGCATTGCACAATATGCAGGTGTTTACCCAGGGTGTATTACGTGAACCTAGGAGTGAATGATGATTTTAACCAATAGGTTAACAGTGATGTCGGTTATGGCGCGGCGACTTTCCCCTCAAAGATGGGGCAAGATGTTGGCGAATCTTTTGGGCGCGGCATTGTTGCTGCAATTGACGGCCTGCGGCGATGAATCGCCCCGCGTGCTGGGCACAGTCGAGCGCGACAGGTTAACCCTCACCGCCCCCGTGGGGGAGCTGATTAATCGGATTAATGTGGTCGAAGGCCAGCAAGTGCAGGCGGGGGAAGTGTTACTCGAGCTGGACAGCACAGCCGCTCAGGCGCGCCTTGGCCAGCGTCAGGCCGAGCTTAAACAGGCGCAGGCCAAGCTGGAAGAAGCCGTGACGGGGGCTCGCTCGGAAGACATAGATAAAGCCCGCGCGGCCCTCGATGGCGCCAATGCCAGCGTGAAAGAGGCGCGGCAAAATTTTGAGCGTACGCAACAGTTATTTAAGACTAAAGTGCTCAGCCAAGCGGACTTAGATGCGGCGCGCGCGGCGCGTGATACCAGCCTTGCCAAGCAGGCCGAAGCCGAGCAGAGCCTTAGACTGCTGCAAAACGGCACCCGTAGTGAGCAACTCGAGCAAGCCAGAGCCGCAGTCGAGGCGGCCATGGCTGGCGTGGCGCAGGAGCAAAAAGCCCTCAAGGATTTAAGCCTCGTAGCGGCGAAACCCGCAGTGGTGGATACCTTGCCTTGGCGGGTGGGCGACAGGGTGGCCGCAGGTAGTCAACTCATTGGTTTATTAGCAATTGAACATCCCTATGTGCGGGTATATCTGCCAGCAACTTGGCTCGATAGGGTTAAGGCGGGGAGCCAAGTGAAGATCCTTGTCGATGGCCGCACCCAGCCTATTGCAGGCACTGTGCGTAATATTCGCAGTCAACCGGCTTACACTCCTTTTTATGCGTTAAATGAGCGTGATAGGGCGAGACTGATGTATCTCACCGATATTGATATTGCGCCAGAGGGAGAGGATTTACCCACGGGAATGGCCCTTGAGGTACTGCTGCCATGAGTGCTCAACAGGCTTGCGCAGGGGGATCCGTCGCTGGGACATCAGCGGCAGAAATATCAAGCGCGGCTTCTGAGTTTGCTATCGAAACCCGTGGTATGACCCGTGCCTTTGGCGGCATCAATGCGGTCGAAAATCTCGATTTAGCTATCCCTAAGGGCACGATTTATGGTTTTTTAGGCCCCAATGGTTGCGGCAAATCGACCTCCATTCGGATGTTGACTGGGCTGCTGAGTCCAACCTCGGGGGATATTCGGGTACTGGGGGAAACCTTGCCCGGCGCCGAGGAAAAACTGCGCCGCCGCATTGGCTATATGACGCAAAAATTCTCCCTCTACGACAACCTGTCGGTGCGGGAAAACCTCGAGTTTGTGGCGCAAATTTATGGGCTAAATCGCCGCCAAACCAAGGCGCGTTTGGCCGAGCTATTAAGCCTTTACGATTTGGCGGGGCGCGAGAAGCAAATGGCGGGTTCCATGAGTGGTGGGCAAAAGCAGCGTTTAGCCTTGGCCGCCGCGACCTTGCATCACCCCGAGCTGTTATTTCTCGATGAGCCGACATCGGCGGTCGACCCTGAAAATCGCCGCGAGTTTTGGGAACGGCTGTTCGATCTCTGCGCCCAAGGCACCACGATTTTAGTCTCGACCCACTATATGGATGAGGCCGAGCGTTGCCATGGTCTGGCGATTTTAGAGCGCGGGATAAAACGCGCCGACGGCTCGCCGCAACAACTCATGGCGGCCATGGGCGCGCGGGTCGTTGAAGTGTCGGGTGAGGATTTACGCAAGCTTAAACAGTCACTTATCAGCGACGCCAACGTGTTATCGGCGGCGCAGATTGGCAGTCGTTTACGGGTATTAGTGCAAAGTTCGATTGCAGATCCGCTGGCTTGGTTAAGCCCAAGGGTTGCGGGGCGAGCACTGACCGAAGTGCGCCCAAGCCTTGAGGATGTGTTTGTCACCTGCACGGGAGGGCGTGCCCAGCTAACGCCGCCAAACGGCATTCAGGCCACGACAGTGGAGGCTCAAGATGCTACGTAGAATTTGGGCCGTGGTGGTCAAAGAACTCAGGCAGTTATCGCGGGATCGCATGACCTTCGGCATGATAGTGATGATCCCCTTAGTGCAGTTGATGTTGTTTGGTTATGCTATCAATACCGATGCGCGCCATTTGCCCGCAGGTTTAGTGAATTTAAGCGACTCCGCCTATAGCCGCGCCTTGGTCAAGGCGGTAGAAGCGACTCAAGTAGTTGATTTTAAACATCGCTATTTGAGCGCCGCCGAAGCGGATGCAGCCATTACTCGGGGCGAAGTGAAAGCTGTGTTGTATTTAGGCGCCGATCTCGACGAGCGTTTAGTGCGGCATCCCGCCTTTGCGGGGCAGGCCTATTTTGCCGAGCCTGTGGGTCAATGGTTAGTGGATGGCTCGGATACCGTGGTCGCCTCCACCATTCGCAGTTTAAGGCAAATGCCGTTGGATGAAATTGCGGGCAGGGCGGTCAAATCGAATCCCCCCAGTTTTGAGGTGGTGCAATACTTTAACCCTGAGCAGCGTTCTGTGGTGAATATCGTCCCCGGCCTCTTGGGGGTGATTTTGACTATGACCATGGTGATGTTTACCTCGGCCGCGATTGTGCGCGAGCGTGAGCAGGGCAATATGGAGTTTTTAATCACCACACCAGTGCGACCGCTCGAGCTAATGCTAGGTAAAATAACGCCTTATGTATTAGTGGGCTTTGTGCAACTGGCCATTATTCTTACCGCTGGACATTTGCTGTTTGCCGTGCCGATTCGTGGTGGCTTGGATTCGATTGCGCTGGCGGCCATGCTGTTTATCTGCGCCAGTTTGACCTTAGGCCTAGTGATTTCGACCATAGCGAAAACCCAGTTACAGTCGATGCAGATGACGGTGTTTATCCTGCTGCCGTCGATTCTGTTGTCGGGCTTTATGTTCCCCTACGAGGCCATGCCCGTGGCGGCGCAGTGGATTGCCGAGGCGTTACCCGCGACGCACTTTATGCGCATGTCCCGCGCGATTGTGTTGAGGGATGCCGAGGTGAGTGACTTGCAATTTGATGCGCTGTGGATGATTGGCTTTACCTGCCTAGGCCTGCTGGTGGCCAGTCTGCGATTCTCCAAACGTTTGGATTAAGGCTCTCGCTTTGGGCGCGAGTTTTGACTTAACGCAAAGTATTGGTAAAGAATCGGACTAAGTCGTTGAAATGGATGTTAGTTACTTTAGAACTCGCTTACACTGCTGCTAATAAAATGTTCCTTTGTTGTATTGGCTTTGCGGATCCCTTGGGGGAGCGGAGATGCAAAGCGTGTTGCATATCTTCACCACAAGATGCGCAAAGGAATGGGGATCAGCTAAGCGAAGGAATTCTGTATGCCTGCGATTGTGTGTCAAAGTGCCCTTGAAGCGGTATCGCTCATTCAAAGTGGCGAAACCCTGTGGACCCATTCCATGGGGGCGACCCCCAGAGTCTTATTAGATGCGCTGGCAAAACATGCGCTCACCCTTGAAAATCTCACCTTATTACAGCTACATACCGAAGGCGCCGAGTCCTTAAGTCACCCGAGTTTACAGGGGCATTTGCGCCATCGCTGTTTCTTCGGCGGGGTGCCGACTCGGCCATTATTGCAAAGTGGTGATGCCGACTATGTGCCGATTTTCCTCTCGGAAGTGCCTAAATTGTTCCGCAGCGGCGAGCAAAAAATCGATACCGCGATTATCCAAGTGTCGCCGCCCGATAAACATGGCATGTGTTCCTTAGGGATTTCGGTGGAAGCCACCTTAGCCGCCTGCCAAGTGGCGGGTAAAATCATCGCCCATATTAACCCGCAAATGCCCCGCACCCACGGCGATGGTTTTATCCATATCGACCGTTTCGCCGCTGTGTATGAACAGAGCGCCAGTTTACCCATCCATGCCTTTGCCACCGGCGATGCAGTGAGTTTGGCGATAGGTAAAAATGTGGCCGAATTAGTGCGTGATGGCGATTGTTTGCAGATGGGCATTGGCGCGATTCCCGATGCTGTATTGTCTTGCCTGACCGAGCACAAAGACTTAGGCGTGCATACCGAGCTATTTTCCGACGGGATTTTGCAGCTGGTCGAAAAGGGCGTAATTAACAACAGCAAGAAACGTTTTTACCCCGGAAAACTGGTCACAGGTTTCGCCTTAGGTAGCCAGAAGTTATACGACTATGTGGATGATAATCCTGCGGTCATTTTTATGGATATCGAGCAAGTCAACGACACCTCTATTATCCGTAAAAACCCCAATGTGATGGCGATTAACTCGGCATTACAGGTCGACCTTTCTGGCCAAGTTTGCGCCGATTCGATAGGCACTAAGATTTATTCGGGTGTTGGCGGGCAGATGGACTTTATTCGCGGCGCTGGGTTATCCGAAGGCGGCCGCTCAGTGATTGCCTTGCCAAGTACCGCCTCGGGCGGCAAGATTTCCCGCATTGCTCCTGTGTTATCGCCCGGCGCAGGGGTGGTGACGACGCGTGCCCATGTGCATTACATAGTGACCGAGTATGGCGCGGCGAACCTGCGTGGCCGCTCCCTGCGCGAGCGGGCGCAGGCGCTGATCAATATCGCCCATCCGGATTTTCGTGAGCAGCTTTGCCGCGATGCCTTCGAGGTGTGGGGATTAAGTCTGTAACCCTATCAATTAGTTACTCCTGAGTGCCGAGTTTGCGACTGCGCAGGCTCGGTACAATGCTAAGTGCCTGCTCTGATTCCAATTGTGGGATGTTTTGCTCGATTCGACGCCCTCAATGTTTTACCATGCCCACGCGATTTAATCAGGTCAGTGTGAATCGAATGGCTAAAAATTATTTTTAGCTCTTTGATAGTAAAGGACTGAACCGCTTAATAACAGGAAGTTTGCCAATGTTGTACACCCTAGAAGCGACAACCCCACTCGAACAAATTTTTGTGAAGGCCCTCCAAGACAATCTCTATGCGGCCGAATTTTATCAACAACTTAGCCAATCAACCCTGTTTATCTTGAGTGAGAGTAGCACTGAGGCGCCCGAGGCGGGTGAAGGTGCGATGGCGATCGGCATCACTCAGTGGTATGTCCCCCTCGAGGATGGCAGTGATCATCCTTTTACGCCGATTTTCACATCTCAAACCGCCGTCGATAAGGCCATCGAATTGATGAAGAGCGAAGGCACTGCGCACCATGGGGTGATGACGCTCGATGCCGAGACACTGTTCCAAGTACTGCTGCAATCGGGGAGCGATATGGCGCTGAATCCTAACAGCAATATGTCGAAATCCTTGGATGCACACGAAGTGCGCTTGATGTTGTCATCGCAGCTTGAGCTGGTGGAGCACAGGGGCGCACTCTCGTTATTTGGTAATATCGAGCCCCATGAGTATCCCCATTTCGCCCAGCTCAAAGGGTTATTGTCGAACTATAAAACCGTCGAGAAGGCCTATCTGCTGGAATCGTCACGCTTGGACTTTATTCGTAGTACTTCGGACCATGCCTTAAGCCTAGTGATCCAGTTACCCGCTGAAAACTCAGAGGATATTAATCGTATTCGTGGCGATGTGAAGTTGCTCGAACGTCAACTGGGGCAGGACAGCTGGCCTATCAAAGTGCACCATTTACATGGCGACAGCGTCGAGCCTATCGCGACATTTTGCCAAGCCAAGAGCGCGCCTTTTTACAGTCGTTCACTGCTGACCAGTATCAAAGGTTGGTTTAAGTAATCTTCCAATAGACAATAAAAAACCAGCACAAGTGCTGGTTTTTTTACAGGGATTATCTTAGCTAAATACTATTTGCCAGAGCAGCCATAGGTGGTGAGGTAAGCATCGGCCGCTTTCGCGTTGACGATACCATAACCGAAGTAGTTATCCTTACCTACAGTACCCGCATCCATTGCCGTTGCTTTGAGTGCATTACGGATTTGTGTGCCGGTACATTGTGAATGGTTAGACCATACCAATGCCGCCATGCCCGATACTGCTGGTGTGGCCATTGAAGTACCGCTCATAAAGCCGTAGTCAACCGAATCGATTGAAACCGTTGCGTTTTGGGCAGCAAGTAGGCTAGCTCTATCTTCAAACGCTGCGCCAACGGCAGGAATGGTGGTGGCGTTGGTATCACCCAAAGTGCCGTAGAGCATGCCCGCCACGTTGTTGATAACGATTGCGCCCACACCGCCTGAGTTTTCACAGTTAAGCACTTTATCGTGGAAGGAAATCACACCGCGATCGATAACACAAATCTTACCGTTCGCGCCAGAATCCACTGCCTGAGCCGTGCCCATAAAGTAGGTGTTACCCGTGGCTGAACCTGGGTTTTCCATTGCTGATGAGGCGACTGTCGCGCCATCGGCTGTTAAGGTTGAGGCCGTTGCCATGCCTGCAGGGTAGGTTGATAGGGTATCGACACCACCTGCGGTCACTTCAACACAGATGCCATCATCGTTGACGGCTTTTTTACCACGACCGCTCACGCAGCTTGGGTATTGGGAGAAGTCGGCAATCTTATTGTTGGCATCGTTAGCACCGATCATCATCACCGATGGATAACCCGCTGGATAAGAGCGCACTGAGTTACCGTCGTTACCCGCAGCCGCGACCACTAAACCACCGGCCGCAGTAAAGGCGTCGAAGGCATTCTTTTCGGTATTGTTGGCTGCGCCGCCACCTAAGCTCATGCTGATGATCTTAGCGCCAGCATTGCTACATTTGTTGGCTGCATAGGCTAAGTCAGAGGAGTAACCCCAGCCCGAGGCGTTGAATACTTTTACGATATGCATAGGTACGCCAGGCGCCATACCGACTACACCGATATTGTTGTCTGCCGCACCAATGGTACCCGCTACGTGGGTGCCGTGTGGGCCACCGTTCTGATTCCAGTTACCCGTACCAGAGTCATTATCGCCGGTGATGTTGTTCCAGTTAAAGTCTGGGTTTGAGCTATCTAAACCCGAGTCAATAATACACACCTTCATGCCCGCATTTGGGTTAAAGGTTACTTCGTTGGCATGGGATTGATATACCGCATAGGGCGTGACTTGCTGGGTCATTGGATTGCCCGCATCGTCGTTAAATAGTGCCATTGGATGACGGCGAACGTCTTCTTCAATCAGGGTGATATGTGGGTTGTTTAGCAGGCCTTTTACTTGGGCGAGATCTTTGCCAGTAAAAGTCGCAGCGATAAATTCATCCCCTTCAAGGTTGATTTCTGCGCCCAATTTTTTGGCCAGTGCTTTAACTATGCCTTTATGACCCGCTTCGACTTGAATGACATAACGATTGTCGTCGGCATGGGCTTGGGCAATAACGCCCACAGATAAGGCAATAACGGCACTGGCGATTTTGGTTAATTTCATTGTGCTTGCTCCATTTGTTATCAAGGTTGTAAGACCTAAGCGACACGGAGCATCTACTTGTGCTCCTATGGACAGACGGGCGTCTGCTGACTTAGGTGATTTCAACCTAACACAGGAATTTATTTTTAACAAACAAATAACAAAAGTAGCAATTTGTAAACATTTTGAGCTGTAAACAAAGAATGACAATCATGGCTGCGTTAACAGCCAAGCTATGTAGGGGAGAATATGCTGGCTAATTCATCCTAAGCTAATGAATTATCATTATGTTTTTTTATTGATGTGATAGAGAGCAAGGCTTGTGACCGACAGGCCGTTTGATTATAGTGTCCGCCGTAAGTATTCCTAGGAGAGGACGAGATAATCGACATGGATGACATTGAATTAAAAGCGTATTTAACACAGCGTGTGTTATCTTTCAGCCAAAGTTGGAATGAGATCGAAAATAATCTTTACGCCAAACTGCAAGCAGAGGAAGAAGCCTTAAGAAAGGCATTACCCGAAACTGAGTTCCATTATGCTGAGCGGAGTGATTGGTTTGCACTGCTCAATGAACAAATCTCCCCCTTATTCGATGGGTTTTGTACCGATAAGCCCCGTGTTTACGGCGGTAAAGTTCGCAACTGCTTTGGTTTTCCTTCAAAGTTTAATGGTTGTGACCATCCCCTTGAGCTGCTCGTTAACTTAAAACATAAGAGCAGAGCCGAAATTTATATCAAAACCAACACTCACTTCGAAGATGAGTATCTGTTTATCGTCCTTAAAAAGGCCGATGAATGGCGTATCGATAGCTATAAAAACCGTCGCTATGGCAATGAAAAATGGAGCGCACAAATCCTGTAATTGGGTTTCATCTTCATGCTCTAATCGTAAAATGTGGCACAAACGTCGAGCAGATAAGGCCGGCTTAAGCTGAGCGATACGACGTAACTTCAAAGGATATTTTTTAGGTGGACAATCTCTATGCCCTTAGACCATCAGCTCATTGCACGGATCACAGCCGAGATAATGCGGTTTACAACAGTGGAGGTTGAACGGTTTTTATTAAGCCATCCAGATAAAACCTTTTATGCCTTTGCCTTCGATACAAATGCAGAATACGCAGAGTTAAATCTTTGTTTTAATACTGAATTGGATTTCCAGCGTTGCTTAGCCTATTACCAGTCAGGGAAATGGACTACGTCATACCAAAACCCTGAAGCCATCCAAGAGCTTAAGTTCAATACGGGTGACTGGGAGTATCAATGTGTGAGTACCCTTTATGTGCTTTCAGAGGGCGAGTTGCAAGCCATTCAACAGCGCTTACCCGAGGATGACTTTAGCGAGTGGGAAGCCATAGTGGGGCAAATACGTTTGATATTTTCCGAATGCCTACAACTGTTTACCCAGACGGAAGTGTATCAAGCGATACCTAAGACCGATGACTTTATCGCCTTTAGTATCGACCATGATGAAGATGTTGCGATATGCTGGCCGATAGAGTGAAATGAACTGAATAGCATTCCCCTTGTTGAGTCATCACTAGACTACTTTAAGCGTAGATTCTGATCTCCAATTGCTCGATGATCTGGCTCCCTTGTTCGAAGCCCACATGATGAACAATTTCCGTTTTAATTAACTCAACATAATTTGGTTGGATATTGCAGTCATCATCAAAAAGGGCATCGCCTGCGTGGGTGATGAGTGTTGCTAAGGCATTAAAGCAGCGAGACATTTGGGCTAAATCGGTAAAAAGCTGGCGGGGCGCCCAACCGCCCATTCCATGGCGAGCGAAAAGAATGTGCCCATCCTTTAAATGATAAATTAAGGGATCGCCATGGGAGCTTGCCAGTACTAACCAATTATCATCCCAAGCAGGTTCCCGCGCTTGGGTGATACCGTGCCAGCGATAACCCATTTGAAAATCGATTAGGTCTTCAAATCTTGGAAATTCGAATAGGGCGAAACCTATATCGAGTTGCCGTGATTCAGGAATACCAGAGCTAAACCATGGCTTTAATGCTGGTGGGATTATCAAGTCCATGAGATTAAGATTCCAGAGTATTGAAACTGAAGCAACTAATGATGCTTCAGTTTCTCAAGTCATTCTATTTTGAGGAATGACAAAGGCACTGTGGTCCTGTCTGTAGGCCTACGTAACACGCAAAAGTTTCGCAGGCATAACTGTAAGAGGATGCAATTATTACCGCAGTAGCTAAACCCAAAATAACTTTCTTTGTATTTTTCATTGGCGTTAGTCCTTTAATTATCCAAATAAATTTTTAATGATAACTTTGCCTAAAGTCAGTTAATGACCCATGTAGTACGCATGTTAATTGTTTGGTTTGTTTTTGTTAATCCCCTGGGTGTGATTTCATGCTTTTTACTGATGAGAAATGGTACTTTGAATTTAAGTGGATCATTCAAGAAATAATTAGACTATTTCCCCATGCACTCTGCGAGTAATTTAATAAAAAACTCGCTGCCTTTACGCTCACAAAATTGAATATTTCGCTCGGGAATCGATTCGGGGTCGTTGTAGTTAGCAAGGGCTAACTCCATACTGGCCTCGCGAATAATATGTAGGGTTGGATAGGGGGCGCGGTTGGTATAATTGGCGGCCGAGTCCTGTGGTTCATCCTCGAAGCAATAATCGGGATGAAAATGCGCGAGCTGATACACGCCTTCATAATCGTTGTCGAACAAGGCGTCGTTCGCCATATCGACCAGATCGAGGTAAGTGTAAAAGCCCTCAAAACCCCGCGGCAGAATAAACAGCGTCGTTTCGGCTTCGGGATGCGCATCTAGGTATTGGCATTCTTCAATCAGAGCCTTGAGCACTAGCTTGACTTTGGTTTGTTCAACAACGAGATAGCGAATACTGCCGTGCTCAACCTCACGTCTGGCGAAGGGGCAAATATTGTATTTCATGATCACTTTTTTCACCCAGTTATCGGTTTGTTGAGTGATCAGTTCTATCTCATTCATGCTAGTGCTTAACTCTTACGGCCAAAATTAGGGGGCGATCATAGGGATGATAGACGCCACAAGCAAGATGGCCATAGTAATATTAAAGATCTTCTGCTGGCGTTCGTTTTTCAAAATACGTTTAAGCGCCACGCCAAAACCAAGCCACACCACGGCGCAGGGAAAGGCCACACATAAAAACACTGTGGCAATAGTGACCACTTGCGGCGTGAGATCCTGTTGCACCGAGGTAAAAGTGGCAATTGCGCCCACGGCCATAATCCAGCCTTTAGGGTTAACCCATTGAAATGCGGCGGCCTGCAGAAAGCTAAAGGGTTTAGCGATACTTTTTCCCTCCATCTTGCTACTGCTGTTGGCAATCAGCCAAGATAGGTAAAGGAGATAGACAATCCCAATCACTTTAATCACTTGGTGGATTATCGGATAGGCTTGAAATAGGGCGCTTAAGCCTAGGCCGATGGCGAGGATCATAGTGGGAAAGCCAAGGCTAATCCCCATCAGATGCGGAATACTGCGTTTAACGCCAAAGTTGACCCCAGAGGTCATCAGCATAATGTTGTTAGGCCCAGGGGTGATCCCCGATGAGAAGGCAAACAACGCGATAGCGAGTATTAACTCCATAGATCTATTTCACACCTTTTGTTGTCGTTATTGGCATTGTGATAAGGGCATATTCCCTCGATTTTTGCGTCGTGACTATGCAAGTTGCAGTCGCTCGGCGAGGCATTCTAGCGGGTAAATTGAGCCGCGCCTATACGCCCTGCGGGCATAATAAAGTAACAAATCATAACGAATTGGCCAGAGTTGAGTGCCTTACTGCTATTTTGCCGCAATCCTTGTCGATGACCATGATTTAACACTATGATGCATATCGACTTTCAGTCTTGGAAATAGCAACTATCCTTAAGCTGTAAAAATCGCAATAAGGGAATAAGTATGTATTTACCACAAACTATTGGGCGTTTATTGACGCTATTAATCATAGGTTTTGCCGCGCTGACGGCCTGTGTGAGTGTGGATGATTCGCAGGCGCTGCGAACCACAATTGTGACTTCGGGGGATTTGAGCCAATTACCGCCGAGCGCCATGACCTACAGTTGGCACCCAACACTCCAGAAAATCTTTGTCGACAGTCGATTAGACAAACAACAAGTCCAACAGCATATGCAAGATACGCTGAAAAAAGTGCTACTGACGAAAGGTTATCGTTGGGTTGAAGATCCGCAGCTGGCTGACTTTCAAGTCGGGTTTGGCGTTGCCATGGGCACACAAATGTCGGATGAGCAGATACTCGCCGCCGCAGGCTTAGTGCCAGGGTTGTCAAACCAAGGTGTTGACCCTAAAAAGTACGATAAAGGCTCAGTGCTGATTAGCTTTTTTAAACCAACGGGCATCGCGGGGCAACCTACGGAAATGGTCTGGAGAGTCCTTGCCCAAGGCTTTGCCAACATTAAGGATATGGATGAAGTTAAGGCCCGCTTCGATGGTTTAATCGATGAAATGCTGTTATCGCTGCCCGCCACCCATGCGGTGCAATAGCGCGGTTATCTTGGCGTAGTCATCAGTACAGTCATAAGGCAGTACAGTCATAAGGCGAGTAAGATTCTCGTCTTATGCTCTTGCGGGAACATGAGTTTAGGATGCCGCAATGATTGACTAGACTGTTCTCTGAGCTATTTACAGTTACAGGTGTTTTTACAGGACAGGATGTGACGTCCGCAGAGGATTTTTAAAGGGAGATTATGATGACACAAAGTATCTTTGTTAATTTAGCGGTTGAAAGTGTTCAACAATCACGGGCTTTTTACGCTGGCCTAGGATTTGGTATCAATGAGCAATACAGCAATGAGCAGGCTGCTTGCGTGGTGATTGCCGACAATATTTATGTGATGTTGCTGGCGAAGCCTTTTTTCGCTGGCTTTACCGATAAGGCGATTGCCGATGCCCGCACCACGACAGAAGTGCTCAATTGCCTAGACTGCGACAGTCGAGAGCGTGTCGATCACTTGGTCAAGCTTGCCGAGCAGCATGGCGGCAAAGCCTATCGTCAAGCGCAGGATCAAGGATTTATGTATGGCCATGCTTTTGAAGATCCCGATGGACATATCTGGGAACTTGTTTATATGGTTGCGCAACCAAGTTAGAGCAAAGCCTCTGCTCGATTGATTTAATCTCTTCAAAATCAGGCTTATCCAAGAATGGCGAGCGTTGCGTGGGGCTTATGCTTTACACAACGCCGCTATTCCTAATCAAGCTAGCTTAAGCTGGCTTATTTTCTTGCCTTATTCTCTTGGTTAGCTACATGAGTTTCGAGAAATTCCTTCAGAAAATCAAAATTATCCATATTTATTTCCCTATTCGTGAACGACACTTGGCCGGAAATCTGGACAAAGTTGATCGTCAAGCGGCGTGTGCCTCTATATTTAAAGTATTTTGTGCTGGCAATCTCATCCAATGGGACAAACTGTTGTTTCATATCAAAAAGATGAAACTCGGCATCGTAGAGATTAAATATAAGGCCTTCTTGATAGATATCGATGTAATAACCATCAGGTCCAGCTTCAGCTAATCTAAGCTGTTCATCTTTAGCGGCTTTGCTCAATCTTATCGTTTCAGAAATGATCATGAAGGCGAAGAAAAATGCCACCACAACGGCTAAAACGACAACAATTGTAAATCCTATATCCCATGGTTCTGTCGATAGCGATGCGGTCAGTTCCTTCCAAGGACCGCTTGCTATTATTAGCGGGATTATTAAGAGCAAAAATATTCCAGATTGCTTATTACGTAATTTTTGTTGGAATGCACAGCGACGGATAAAATTTTGAGGTCCTTGTTTCATAAAATATATTCCATATAAAGATTTTTACCTTGGAAAAGGTGAGCGCCATTTTATCCATGTGGGATGCTGGGAGTGGGTGCGGCTGAGTGATTGCAAGATAAGGGGGATCACAATGCTTTAGGTATGAGTATATCGAGGTTCAACCTAAGCGATTTAGACGCTTCACTACTGTCATCTAACGGTTTAGCAATAAGTGTGCTGACTGCCATAGCGGCGCTCAACACACTCATTTGACAGGAATTTTAACTTATATTAGTCAGCTAACGCTATGCTGACTTCATAGGCGGTGAATTTGCGAATATTAATTACGCCCGTATCGAAGATCAGATACTGACCTTTAATCCCCTGTAAAATCCCGCTTATCACCTCATTTTTATCGAAGTTGTGGGAAGTGATTTTCTTCGGAAAGGTGTCGATGGGATAGTGAATCGACTGAATCGTTTCATCTAAACGTTCGATACTGTAATCGCCTTTTTGCATACCGATTTCATGCAACTTAGCCTCAATTTGCGGGATCAGTTCCGCCGCCTTAGCATTTAAATCGATATCGTCGGCGTGGCCCTTAAGCATGGTTTGCCAGTGGGTTTTATCGTTAATGAGTTTGGCTAACTCCACTTCCACTAAACCCGAGATTTGTCGTGTCGACACTTTAAAAATTGGTAAACCTTGGGTCGCGCCCTGATCTATCCAGCGAGTAGGCAATTGTGTGTGGCGAGTGATGCCGACCTTGATGCCTGAAGTATTGGATAGATAAACATAATGCGGCACAAAACAATGGCTTTGCGCCCACTCTGGCTCGCGGCAAGTACCTTGGTCAAAGTGACAGGTTTCGGGTTTCATAATGCACATATCGCAACTGGCGAGCTTTTGCATACACACAAAGCAATGGCCTTGCGAATAGCTCTTTTTGGTCTTTTTGCCGCAGTTACAGCAGAAGATGTTACCCGTGTGGGTCAGGGTCAGCGGCTTGCCAATTAAGGGATTCAGTGGCAGTAACTCGTCGCCAACAACCAGTTGATACTGTACTTGTTGCGCCTCATCTAAGTGTGCGCGCAGCTTTTTTAGCGTTCCTAACATAGGTGTTCCTAGTTTTTTATGGTGTCACTGGGTTTGGTAAGGCATCCAGCGGACTTATGCATTCGTCATTGCGTGATGTGCAGTATACAAGATTATCCCGCCGAGTTTAGATAGGAATTCTCGATTGAGAGCCTGACTGCCATGTGTGGCTAATCTGGGCTTTCTGGTGGCGTAATTATGTTAATAAATTGATTGTCTTGATAAAAACCAGTAACTTAGCTGCCATTATTCAGGGAGGTTAACGATGCGGATGGTATTAGGGCTGATTTTTTTCCTGTCGATGCAGGTGGTGGCGCAGACGGACAAGATGCAGATCCATTCTGAAATATTGAATGATGATATTAACTTGCAAATCAAACTCCCCGATACCTATGGTCATTCCAGCGATTTTCGTTATCCCGTTTTAGTTGTCTTGGATGGCTCGACACAATTTGAGCATATTGCCGCGAATGTCGGCTTTTTAAGTAGCTATGCCATTATCCCTGAGCTGATTGTCGTGGGTGTCAGCTCGAATAATCGCTTAAAGTCGTTTACGCCGACCCAATTAGAACAGTTTAAAGACCGAAGTGGCGGAGCAGAGAATTACAGGCAGTTTTTAGAAACAGAACTACTCAGCTGCTTGGGCCAGAAATATCGCACCGCCGATTACCACGTACTGTCGGGACACTCTATGGCTGGGCTATTCAGCAGCTATGTGGCTCTGACGCCTGACACTCGGTTTAATGCGGCGATATCCATCAGCCCAAGCCTTTGGTGGGACAATAATTGGCTCGTGCGAGAGTCCGCTCAGTTAGCCGTCGCCAAACGGATAAAACCCATGCGCTGGTTTTTGAGTATCGCCAGTGAACCTAATGAGATGGCCAGCGCCTTTGCAACCCAAATAACCCAATTGCAAAATACCTTGGGTAATAGCCCGTCAGTGAAGCCTCCTTCAACCAAAATGTTGCAATGGTTTAATAAACGCTTCCCCGAAGAAACCCATGACAGCACCCCGCTTATTGGCAATGTTGAGGCATTAAAGATGCTGTTTGCGAATTGGAATGCGGTGCCCGAAATCGCGGTGATGCCGCTAAAGGACTTAAAGCAGTTCTATCACCAGCAAACGGCGGTCTTCGGCTATGAGTTTCCGCTCTCTGCCCAGCAGTACAATGTCTATGGTCTCAAGGCCAGCTATGAGCAAAAAACGGCGTGGGGTGTGGAGATTTTACAGGAGGGGACAAAGGTGTTTCCTATGTCTGAGGTGCTCTGGGATAGCTTAGCAACAGCCTATGATCTTGATGGTCAAACCGCACTCGCGATTGATGCTTCCAACAAAGCGGTGCAGTTGGCAAAGCAATCAGACTCTGTGTTTTTAAATGAAATCTTGAGTCAGGCCAAAAGTCTACAAGGCAAGACTCGCCAGTAGCGTGCGGTTTAAACGCTAACAGTATCGCAACATATTTGGACAAGCGCCCAGCATCTGGGTAATCTTGTCATCCTTTTAAATCATTGAGACCGTATCTTGCCTGCCAATTTTTTACTCTTGCTCGCCGCCGCCATTTGGGGCTTTGGTTTTGTCGCCCAAACCTTAGGGATGGAGCATTTATCGCCCTTTGCATTCAACGGGCTACGTTTCTTAATTGGTACAGTGTCACTCGTTCCTCTGGTGTGGTACTTGGCTCGGCAAGGCAAAATTCATCTCGGTACGCCCAAAGACTTTGCCATGGGTTGCGGTGTGGTGGGCGGACTGTTATTTGCTGGCGCATCGCTACAACAGGTGGGGCTGCTTTACACTACGGCGGCCAATGCGGGCTTTATCACTGGGCTTTATATCGTGTTAGTACCGATATTGGGCTTAGCGCTGAAACATGCTACCGGCGCAAATACCTGGGTGGGCTGTGGTATCGCCGTGGTAGGGCTGTATTTTTTAAGCATTAAAGAAGGCTTTCACCTCGGCTATGGCGATATGCTGCAATTGATTGGCGCACTGTTTTGGGCGATGCATATTTTGGCGGTGGACCATTTTGCTAAGCGGATTTCGCCAGTGTTACTCGCCATGATGCAATTTTTAGTGTGCGGCGTATTAAGCCTGCTGGTGTCGGCGGCCATTGAGGTGACGACAGTCGATAAGGTGATTGCAGCCTGGGGCTCACTGGCCTACGCGGGGCTCATTTCAGTGGGTATTGCCTACACTTTACAGGTGCTGGCGCAAAAGCATGCACATCCTGCGCACGCGGCGATTATTTTAAGTCTTGAAACCGTGTTTGCGGCCATCGGCGGTATTATGTTCCTTGGAGAGAGCTTAGGGCTGCGGGCCTTGTTGGGTTGCGGTTTGATGCTGCTGGGGATGTTGATTTCCCAAGTGCCGCTGCGCTATTTAATTAAGTCTCGGCACCAGAAAGTCAGCTAGCTCACCATAAAAAACGCCGCAGGGTTTGCCCGCGGCGTTTTTTGTTGAAGGTGTTGAGGGTTAACGGCTGAGTTTATCCAGCACTAAGTCATCACCGAGGGCATAGAGGGATTGCACCAGTTGTTCCTCTTGGGCAAGGTCGGTTAAGCCTAAACCAATGGTGGCGCGAAACAGGGCGATGCCAGTATGGCCTGCGGTCTCAAACTGGCTGCTAAACTGTTCGATATTGATACCTAGTGCGGTGATCCGATTGGAAATATCCAGCACTAATCCGGGTCTATCGTAGGACACTAGGCTGTAGGTTAGTCGCTTAACGGGTTTGAGGGCGACCGAGGTTTTTGAATAGGTGAGGGTGAGGCCGTCGATGCATTCCAAGGCTTCAATTAGCTCGTCCATTTTCAGCGAAGGCACCTCGAGTAACAATATGGCGGCAAAAATCCCGTCGATATGGCGCAGCTCTGAGTCTAACCAGTTGCCGCCATGGCGACTCACGGCGTGGGCGATTTGCTCGACTAATCCTTTTCTATCAGGTGCTTGAAGCGTGATTAAATATCGTAGCATGGCGACTGACTCCTATTTTTTGTAAAAGGCACCTGTTTTAAAATCGGGTGTAACACAACTGTCATCTTTGCGTCATATAATTCAACGCACTTAGAATGAAGGGTGTTGTTATTGCTCAGTTTATGCTCAAACAGTGTAAGCATAGCATTTCGCAATTCCTAGCGAAAAAACTCACAGGCTTTAATAATAGAGGTTCTTAATGGAAAGTCAGGTCATTCAACCTGGTTCTGCGCCGCAAAGTATGCTGAAAGGCGGACGTTCAAGTCGCAGGGCATTTAAGGATAAAGCGGCTCAAATTGGGGTCACGATTGGCGGCACTATGGTGTTTGTTGCCTTATTGTTGATCTTCTTCTATTTGCTGTACGTGATTAAACCCATTTTCGACAGCGCGGATGTGACTCCCGTAAAAAGCGTGAGTTATCAACATGCTGAAGTCGCGACTCTGATGGTCGGTGCCGACGAGCAAAATGAGGTCATGTATCGCGTGGCCGCCGATGGCCAAGTGGATTTCTACACGGTTGCCGATGGCAGCTTACTCTCCAGTTTTACACCGCCATTACCCTCTGGGGTGAGCGTCACCAGCGCCGCGATTGCCGCGCCGAGTGAGCAACGCTTCGCACTGGGGTTAAGTAACGGTCAAGCCTTAATCGTGGGAATCGAATTTGGCTTAAGTTACCCTAACAACAAGCGCCTTATTACCCCAAAACTGCGTTACAGCGCGGGTGAAGCGCCGATCACTATCGATGAGTCGGGCAGCGCAATCCATCATTTAGCCTTTAGTTACAGCAACGATAAAATCAGCTTCGCCTACCAAGATGACAATGGCGCTTGGCGTTTAAGCCGTCTCGAAGGTCAAGAAAACATGATGACCGAAGAGGTGGAATGGACGACCACGGGCGCACTACTGCCCGATGCACCTAAAAAAGTCGCACACCAATTGATGACACCGGATCAACGCCAATTGATGCTGCAAATGGGCAACAAGGTGTTTATCTACAATATCCGTGATGTTGAAAGCCTAGATTTAATGCAGGTAATCGATGCGGAAAAGGAAAAGTCTAAGGTTAACAACATTGCCTTACTCGCCGGTGCCAGCTCGATTCTGGTGAGCTACGACTCAGGTGTGGTGACCCAGTACTTCCAAGTGAATGGTCCAAAAGGCCGTTTATACAAAGAGATCCGTGAGTTTACTGACTTAGCGCCAGTGGCCTCGATTGCCTCTGAGTTCTACCGTAAAAGTTTTGCCGTGGTGAGCCCTGAGGGTGAGTTATCACTCCTGTATACCACCAGTGAGCGCGAACTGTTTGATGAAAAGTTTGACTTTAAAAACCCAGGCGTGATGGGCTTTAGCCCACGTTCTAACGGCCTAGTGGTCGAAGCGAACAACCAACTGAATATCTTCCACGTGGAAAACTCGCACCCAGAAGTGTCTTGGAGCGCGCTGTGGAATAAGGTGTGGTACGAAGGTTACCCAGAGCCTAAGTTTGTGTGGCAATCCACCTCGGGTAGCGATGACTTTGAAGCCAAGCTCAGCTTAATGCCATTGGCCTACGGCACCATGAAGGCGGCGTTCTACGCCATGCTGTTTGCCGTGCCATTAGCGATTGCGGGCGCCATTTACACTGCTTACTTTATGTCGCCAAAGGTGCGCGGCATTGTTAAGCCAACGATTGAAATCATGGAAGCCCTACCGACGGTTATCTTAGGTTTCCTCGCCGGACTTTGGTTAGCTCCGCTGATTGAAGAGCACTTGCCGGGCATCTTAGTGCTGCTGGTACTGCTGCCGACGGCGATTCTGGTGTCGGCCTATTCTTGGAGCAAATTACCCGGTACTTGGAAACAACGCCTGCCTGAAGTTTATCAAGAGCTGATGCTCATTCCGGTTATCTGCTTTGTGGGGTGGTTCTCCTTTGCCATCAGTCCAATGATCGAAGTGGCGCTGTTTGATGGCAACACTCGTCAATTTATCACTAACGAATTAGGCATCACCTTCGACCAACGTAACGCGCTGGTCGTGGGTATCGCCATGGGCTTTGCGGTTATTCCAACGATTTTCTCGATTGCCGAAGACGCGATTTTCTCTGTGCCACGCCATTTATCCAACGGCAGTCTGGCGTTGGGCGCGACGCCTTGGCAAACCCTGACACGTGTGGTGCTGTTGACCGCAAGCCCTGGGATTTTCTCTGCGGTGATGATGGGTCTAGGCCGCGCTGTGGGTGAAACCATGATCGTACTGATGGCAACGGGTAACACCGCCATCATGGAATGGAGCGTGTTTGAGGGTATGCGTACGCTGGCGGCTAACATCGCGGTGGAAATGCCTGAGTCGGCGATTGGCAGCTCTCACTACCGTGTGCTGTTCCTCGCGGCCTTCGTTCTGTTCGTATTTACCTTCTTCTTTAACACGATTGCCGAAGTGGTAAGACAGCGTCTGCGTGACCGCTATAGCTCGCTGTAATGGAGATAAGATAATGATACTAAATACTATTTCGCCAATGACCTTGAGAGGTTTGTGCAATGGGTAAGTGGGTAAAATCAGGCTCGCCATGGATTTGGATGACAGGTGGCGCGGTGAGCATCAGTTTGATTGCAGTATTAGGCCTGTTACTGCTCATTGCATGGCGCGGATTAAGCTACTTTTGGCCTGCAACGATTTATCAATGGGAACTCGAAGATAACACTGGCGCACGTTCAACCTTAATCGGTGAGATTTACGATAGGGAAGAAGTGCCGACCGAACGCTTAACCGCCGCGGGCCACGTGTTTAAACAGCCACCCGGTGAGTTTGTGACACGTTACTTAGTGAAAACCGGTAACCGTGAGTTTGTGGGCTTAGATTTCCGTTGGATTTTAGCAACAGACATTATCAGCCGTAGTGAGCCAGCCGATGTGGCCATGCTCGAGCGTGCTAAAAACGGTAACTTTTATGGCTACCCTGTGGCCGTAATTGAAAACGGTAAACGCTTAGAGCTTAAAAACGATGCACTTGAATCCTCCTTAATGGAGCATATCGACCGTGCCGTTGCTTTGTCTGACAAAGCGTTATCACTGCAAAAGCAAGATATTGGTGCGATTAACTACAAGATTGAAAAACTGCGTTTAAAAGAGCGCCGTTATGAGTTAGATGGTGAGTTGACCGATAGCCGTAAGCAGGAGTTAGCTGCGGCGAAAGTGGCGCTCGAGCAAGACTATAAACTGCTTGAAAAAGAGCTGTTTGCCCTGCGTGATGAAGCGGCTCGCGACTCTGTTATCGTGCGTGATATGCGTGGTGTTGAGGTCGAGCTTAAGCTGGATTCGGTACTCGATGTTACCTACGTCAACCACTTAGGCTTGATGGGTAAAATCGGCAAATGGTTTGTCGGGCTTGGCCGCTTTGTTAGCGACGACCCACGCGAAGCCAACACCGAAGGCGGCGTGTTCCCAGCAATTTTCGGTACCGTGTTTATGGTGCTGTTGATGGCGATTATCGTGACGCCATTTGGGGTGATTGCTGCGATTTACCTGCACGAATATGCCAAAAAAGGTCCTATCACTAAGATGATCCGCATTGCGGTAATCAACTTAGCGGGTGTGCCATCGATTGTGTACGGGGTATTTGGTTTAGGGTTCTTCGTATACATGATGGGTGGCTCGATTGACCAACTGTTTTACGCCGAAGCCTTACCGTCACCGACCTTTGGTTCACCAGGGGTGATTTGGTCGGCGTTAACCTTAGCGATCCTGACCCTGCCAGTGGTGATTGTATCGACCGAAGAAGGCTTAAGCCGTATTCCGAGTGCGGTGCGTCAAGGTAGCTTGGCTCTGGGCGCGACCAAGGCCGAAACCCTGTGGCGGATTGTGATCCCGATGGCAAGCCCTGCGATCATGACGGGGCTGATTTTAGCCGTGGCCCGCGCTGCGGGTGAGGTAGCACCGTTAATGCTGGTGGGTGTAGTGAAATTAGCACCGACATTGCCACTGGACTTAAACTTCCCGTTTGTGCATTTAGAACGTAAATTCATGCACTTAGGGTTCCATATTTATGATGTGGGCTTCCAGAGTCCTAACGTTGAAGCGGCACGTCCTCTGGTATACGCCACCTCCTTCTTGCTGGTAACAGTGATTGTGGCACTGAACTTAACCGCGATTAGTGTGCGTAACCACTTACGTGAAAAATATCGTTCGCTTGAGCATTAATCAGCGATTATCCTGAAAGTATTAGGACTGAATATGATTTCTATAGATTCGACAGCCATGAAAACCAACAACTTTGACTTAGCAAACTTGAGCCAGAACGATACCGCACTGGAGATCCGCAACTTAGACCTGCGCTATGGTGACAAGCAAGCGCTGTTTAATGTGTCGATGAAGATCCCGAAGAAGCAAGTTACGGCGTTTATCGGCCCCAGCGGCTGTGGTAAATCCACCTTATTGCGCTGCATTAACCGCATGAACGATCTGGTGGACAACTGCCATATCGACGGCGAGATTTTGCTGCACGGTCAAAATATTTATGACAAAAAAATCGACGTTGCCGCCCTGCGCCGCAACGTAGGTATGGTGTTCCAGCGTCCTAACCCATTCCCTAAGTCGATTTACGAAAACGTGGTTTATGGTCTGCGCTTGCAGGGCATTAACAACCGCCGTGAACTCGACGAAGCGGCCGAGCGTTCGCTACGCGGTGCGGCGATTTGGGATGAAGTGAAAGACCGTCTGCACGATAACGCCTTTGGCTTATCTGGTGGTCAGCAGCAACGTCTGGTGATTGCCCGTGCGATTGCCATCGAGCCAGAAGTATTACTGCTCGACGAACCGACTTCGGCCCTAGACCCGATTTCAACCTTAACCATCGAAGAGCTGATCACTGAGCTTAAGACTAAGTACACAGTGGTTATCGTGACCCACAACATGCAACAGGCGGCGCGGGTGTCGGACCAAACGGCCTTTATGTATATGGGCGAATTGGTGGAATACGCCGATACCAACACGATCTTCACCACACCGAAAAAACGTAAGACCGAAGATTACATTACCGGCCGTTACGGTTAATCACCTTGCCTTTGGTAGTGGTGATGTGAGTGATAAGCGATTAACGAAATAAGCCACCGCCTAGAACAGAGTTAAGCATTGCAAACTCCATCTAGGCGTTGATACAGTTGAGTAAAAGGTTGGCCAAATGGAAAATATGAATTTAAACAAACATATCTCTGGGCAATTTAACGCCGAGTTAGATGATATCCGTAACCGTGTACTCGCCATGGGTGGCTTGGTTGAGCGTCAGTTAGAGCAAGCCATCGACGCCTTAAGTACCTTAGATGCCGAATTAGCGCAAAAGGTGATCACCGGCGATCACAAAGTGAATGGCATGGAAGTCTCGATTGACGAAGAATGCACCCGCATTATCGCCAAACGCCAACCGGCAGCGAGCGACTTACGTCTGATCATCGCGATTTCAAAATCGATTGCCGATCTTGAACGTATCGGTGATGCCTGTGTACGTATAGCCAAGGCCGCATTAGATAAGCGTTTGAATAATCAGCAGCCGTTATTAGTCAGCATTGAAAATATGGGCCGCCATGCGATTCGTATGCTGCACGCAACGCTCGATGCCTTAGCACGTATGGATGCCGATTCGGCGCTGGAGCTTCACAAAGAAGATGCCAAGCTCGACCGTGAATACGAAGGCATTATCCGTCAATTAATGACCTACATGATGGAAGACCCACGCTCAATCCCCGATGTATTAGACGTACTCTGGGCAGCCCGTGCGGTTGAGCGTGTCGGCGATCGTTGTAAAAATATCTGCGAATACATTATTTACTACGTAAAAGGCAAAGACGTTCGCCATACTTCCTACGAAGATATGGAAAAGGATTTAAAGGACTAAACGCCTTTTATCACACGGCTTTATCCGCAAACGCTCTGCCTAACCGCAGAGCGTTTTTGTTTAAGGGGATAAATGGGAAGAGGGCACTTGAGAGTCGTTGCTGATGCGTATTGGTAGGTGAGTCATGGCATTTGCTCAACGACGCGCAGCGAGTCCATCCGTGGATGCTCGACCGCCCCGTCCGTGGGGCGGACGGTCGTCTCGCAAATCATCATGGCTCACCTGTTTAGTATTGTCGTAGCCTGTAGACTTCATAATCTTACTCAGCACGCTTTGGGACAAAAGCGAGATAGCTCCTTTGCTCTAACTTGTTAGTTTCGGATTAAAATTTCTATGAATTTATGCTGCCATAAACGGCGCGAGCTTGCGAGCACCCGGTGACTGAAGGGAGCGAATGAAATGGCCTGTTAGACATTTTATAGTGAGTATTTTACTGCCTGAATGGTAACTAGTAGTCTTTGCAACTTTTCATAGTAATATTTTTGAGCCATTTTTTAAGTAGCTTCCTTACTAGTTGTAGCGCCAATGCTTAAAAATTGGGGGGTAGACTCTAATCTTTCATTGTACAGATTGTAAAACAGCTTTTTATAAATCCATGTTAAATCATAACTTTCTCTTGATAAAAAATTTTCTTTTCTCATGTTTTGGTTATATAGAGTCTTCTATTATATCAACTTCTTTTTCTAGTATAGATAATTCATACTCCGATAAACTATCTATTCTTTTTCTAATAATTTTTTCTAAAGGATCTAGCACTTCATCATTGTCAATGACTTTCATAAACATTTCATGTGACCTTCTCAGTGATTGTCTCAAATCATCACCAACAGAAGTGTCTAAAATTTTAGGCTTCATAATTGTTTGATGATAAATATGACTTTCTTCTTGATGGTAATCATGATTAAGGATCACATAATTCTGAAAAGTACTATATAACTCAATATAGCAATACAACACATACCTTCCGTTGTTTTTCTCTTCAGTGAAAAGTATTAAGGTGTGAGTAGGATAGTTAGGCTCCATCAATGGCCTGAACTCTTCATAAATAGCTTCTATCAATGAATTAGTAAAGTATGGAACGATATTTTCCGAAAAAATTATTTTCCCATTACCATCTATATCAATTTCAATAGTTCTATTTAAACACTCCCTTTTAATACCACTATGCAAGGCGAACTCTGAAGCAATTTTATTATAACCTAGCTTAATCTTTTCATCTAATCTATCAATATTTAAACCGATATAAGGCACAAACAATGACTCTTTATATGTTTCAATATTTATATATTCGAAGTCGTTTGGATTATATCCATTTTCCTCTATTTCATCTCTTACTCTTTTCTTGTAATTTGTAATAATTTAGCTACTGGCAAATATCTCAGCTATTCTTTTATCATAGTCTATTGAATGACTTGGTCTTGATGGAAAAATAGTGCCGTCTTTGTAGTTAACATCGAAATCAGATAACCTTCCATTAAATAGTTTACCGAGTATCTTTGTTGAAGAAGCAGAGCCATGATCTTTTTTCTCATATAATCTTTAAATAATTCATTTACAGGGGAGAAAAATTTAACAAATGCAATATCTATCTCGTCATTAAGTTTATTTCCACATTGTTTACATAAAATATTTTGTGACTTTAGCTTTCCTCTAAGAGCATTATGTAAAATATGTTCACAGTGCTTCTCACATTGATTTTTTTGTTCAATTTTATCAACCATTAGTTTGTTACAGATAAAACAATTCATAGAATAGAAGTACCTTTTATGTCTAACGTCTTAGTATTTATGTGCATGCACGTTTACCTCATTAGACCAGTAAAAACACGCATAGTTAATAACTTGTAATAAAAGAACTTATCAGCTTTTCCTCAAATACGCCATCCGGAAAAACGCGCACGAGTACAGGATAAAAATAGTTCAAAATTATTATGCTTTGAATACGACTGTGTACCTATCCAGCTTCGTGATGGAGGATTAGTGAATTACGTCACACGGGTTGTAACGATGAAAATTTTTAGCCTAGAAAGTCCGCTCATTACTTTACCACTGACAACCTGTTAACTCGTTATGGGGCAAAAGCTTTTAGCTAGATGAACAGTTCAATGGTCGTAAAGATTGTCATTGTTGCAACTGTGACCGTTGGCGGCATGGATGCCGCCGTCGAGCCCTCAGGGATGAGTTTATGGCGTGTCACAGGGGAAACAATGACAATTCATCCAGCACATCTGACGACAAACTTATCTTACTTTGGGGCATAAGCTTTTTTGCGGTCGAGCAAATCAGCCCCAATAACTGAAATGACTTATCCTAGGCGCTAAAGCCAATAATCAAGGCGAGAACTTCCCGCCTTGATTACGTAATTTGAGGATTGGCTAGGATTCAGGGCACACTTTGGGTTCGCGTTTGAACCGTATAATTCGTGGTAGCAGCAAGCCTGCGATAACCACGATAATCCCCAACAGTTGCAACTCGGTAACGGCTTGACCAAGCATAAACGAGGTTAATACGGAGAAGATGGGGACAAAGTTGAAAAACAGTGCTGCGTTGGCTGAGCCTAACTGGCGCACGCCGTTTAACCACAACAAATAGCCTGCAACCGTACCAAATACGCCGATATAGACCACTTCAGCCATGCCTAACGCCGAACTATTTACTAACTCTGCGATGGGATGCACCTCTGGCGATGCCAAACATAAAGCGCCAATCACGGCAGCGCCACTCAACATGCCGATAAAGGTATAGGGGATGACTGGCATCCAGCGGCTGATACCTTGACTGAAATAGGTGTAAAAACTCCAGGCTAGCATGCCGCCGAATATTAATTTATCTCCATGGTTTATCTGCATCGAGAAGAGGGTTTCAAGGTGCCCATTGGTGATCACCATCAGCACACCGGTGAGACTCACCAGCAGACTAAAACACTGGGCAAACGATGGCAGCGTTCGCAGGGCAACACAGGCAATTAGTGACGTGATGAGCGGGCTAAGAGCCATGATTAATGAGCCGTTCGTCGCATTAGTTGACGCCAATCCCGTAAACAGACCTAGGTTTAGCCCGCCTATACCTACCGCGCTGACCAGAATAATCCACAGCCATTGATTGATGCTTAAGTGCAATTTCGGCATGCGGACGAGCTTGAGGTAGATTGCGAGACAGGCCGCGGCAATCACAAAGCGCCAGAACACTAAGGTCAAGGCATGTACTTCGCTTAATACTTGTTTACCAATGGGAAAGCAACTCCCCCAAAAGAAGGTACAGATAATCAGCAGGATTACTGCTTTCATCGTTGGATCAGATTTCATTGCCACTCCGGATGACTTGTCAAATTCTGAGTCTTAGTGTATTGATTTCAATAATTGGATAAACAAGCAAAAGTAAGACGGTAAATGCCAATAATGAAACCTAATTATTCGTTGGACGATCTGCGCTGTTTTTGTGCTGTGGCACGCTCAGGGAGCTTTAAGGAGGCCGCCCAATCCTTAGGTATGCCGCTCTCCACCTTGAGTCGCCGTATCCGCCAGCTAGAGACAGATTTGCAACTGAGATTGCTTAATCGAGATGCTCACCGCGTTATCTTAACCAGCATCGGTGAGCAGTATTTTGAGCGCTCTGTAGCCCTGTTTGATGAACTCAATAATATTGACGAAGATTTGCATCGGGATAAGTACCAGCCACAGGGGAAAATCCGCATTTCCGCGCCCATCAACTCTGGCACTCATTTTCTGCGGTCGATTTTTTATGATTTTCTGTTGCAATATCCCGATATTCAGTTGGATTTGAGCTTTTCAAACTCGCTTATCGATATTGAAGCGGAAGGCATGGATGTGGCGTTTAGAGTGGGCAATCCAGTGGTTGAAAATTGGATTGCCAGACCGTTAAAGCATATTCACTTTATTTTGTGCTCTCACCCTGACTACGACATTTCGAGTATTACTACGCCAGACAAGTTATGCGGTCATCCAACCATTATTTGCCGCCCTATGATACCTTGGCAATTGGTGCATAAAACGACTGGCGAAGAGTTTGATTATCACCCGAATAAGGGCGTCAGGTTGGAGGTGGATGAACTGATGCTACTGACCCACGCCATCAAAACAGGGATAGGTATCGGATACGTGCCGGATTATTTTGCGCTACCTATGATAGCGCGGGGGGAGGTGAATCATGTTCTCCCTGACTGGAGTAGCAAAGCCCGCACCTTATCCATGTTATATCGGGACCGCGACCATCTCCCCATGCGGGTGCGGCTGTTTATCGAGTTTGTAAAATTGCACTTTAACTAGGGCTCGCGTTATCCCGCCTGCCAAGATACCGACATTTGAGCGCGTTGGGTTTATAGCGCGCAGGCGGGCAAATATTCGGATAATTCCAATAGATTCAAATCGGGATCGCGGATATAGACGGAGTTGATGCGGCCTGTGGCACCGGTGCGCAGTACTGGGCCTTCAATAATTGCAACTTCAAGGCTGTTTAAGTGGTTAATCACTTCTTCGATATTGTGGCTGACCACAAAGCAGAGATCGGCGCTGCCGGGCGTGGCAAGGTTTGCCTTCGGTTCAAATTCGGCGCCCGCTTGGTGGAGATTGATTTTTTGATCGCCAAAGCTTAAGGCGATACGGCCTTGACCAAAGATGGACTTTTTCATCCCTAACACGCGTTGATAAAAGTCGACGCTGGCCTCGATATCTTTCACGGTTAACACTAAATGGTCTAGGCGGGTCACGCGCATTTTCTTTCCCTCGATGCCGTAGCGGTTTGTTATTAGGGCGTGTTGACGTTTGATGGTTATTTTTGCAGTAATTTGGCTGGCTTTTATGCAAGGCAAAGTCCGTGCTGTGTAGTTATTCTACATAAACGGACGATAACGCAGCAGAAACGTCAGCCAAATGCTGCCCGAAGGGTTCGTCTGGCAAGCCCTTGCTCTTTGTCACTCGTCATTTGAGTAGAATAACTACACTTCATTCCTCGTTTCGCGAGCATGTGCTTGCCAGAACGAACAAAATCTAATCTCGAAACGTCAACACGCCCTAATGTTCTGCGCCATACCTTACATCAAGTGCTGGTGCAAAAGTGACTCTGTGGTAGCATTTAACGCGCTTTTTAGCGTAAATAATTTATGCCTTTTTTTATCCCATTGGATTTGATGAGATTGTAATGAAGAAAACCTTAGCCCGTGGCTTGATGAACCTGCTGCCGATGGCTTTAAGCCTGTGGTTGTTTTGGTCATTGTTTGTATCGTTAGATGGTTTAGGGATTTTTATTTTAGAGTTGGTAGGGATTAACCAGCATTTTGTCGGCGCGGGCTTTATCTTAGTCGTGGCCATAGTGTTTGCGGTAGGCCTGTTGTTTTCGGTGAGTCCTATTGTGTGGCTCTATGGCTGGATTGAACGTCAGCTGATGCGTTTCCCGCTGTTTAAATCTGTTTATGGCAGTATCCGTGATATCGCTTCTTTAATGAACCGTGAAGGCAAACCCAATACTCAGCAAACCGTGTTGGTTAAACAGGCCAATGGCGGGTTTGTGGTGGGTTTTATTATGACGGATACGCCGCCACAGCCATTGCTCGATGCCTTACCTGAAGGGGATTGGGTACCGGTGTTATTCCAACTCAGTTACCAAATGGCGGGGGTGACGAGTCTCGTCAAACGTGAAGATTTGATTTTAGTGGATTGGTCTTTTGAGGAGGCGATGCGCTTCAATTTAACGGCGGGTATCTCGCAAACGCCGGGCGCGGCAACGGCAAAAACTAAAGCTGAATAAGTGGGTTTTGATTTTTGCGTCAGTTTTTTGCGTCAAATAGGGGCATTTTTGTGATATAATCCGATGGCGACTTAATAGGTCGCCATTTTTTATGCTGATTCAGCGGCTGCTGTTTAGCATTATCTGTGTCTCTATTGAGTCAGTTTTTGACAGCATGTGGTCTCTGTTCGAAGGCACTCCTGTAGAGCTTAAGCAAGGCCGAGTCGATATTTATTACTGGTTATTTGCTACTGGTTAACCGTTAACCGCTAATCGCGCTTTGCATTCCTCATCCTCGATATCATGAATATCGAACCGCTTATATGCATTATGTCGCCATTGAGGTTGAACCCTGCGATTCGGTCGCATGGTGTCGATGCTCGCTGTCTTTGAGAGTCCTATAGGTTCTTAAAGCGCATTGCATAGCAGTGGTTTAGCTGTTTATCGAGCCAACTGTTTACCGCCTTTGCTATTAAGCAAAAGCGTTGAGCAAACGGGGAAGTGGGGAAGCGTTTTCAACATGAGTATGACATCACAAGGAATTGCCGACCGCGAGCCCTTGTCATGGATTATTTGTGCATATTTCATCCTGATCACATACTGCTGAGGCTAGAGTTATCTATTATTGAGCTATCTCTTCAAAATCGAAGGGATTTTAATAGGGAACTGGCTAGAACAAGGGAGTTTTATGTCTATCAAGTCGAGTATTAATCCACCGGTTTTTTATTCGTCGGTCTTTTTTATCACCTTAATGGTGATGATCTGCGCCATTTGGCCTACCGAGGCCAATCACTTTTTCAAATCCATGCAGTCGTGGCTAGAAGTCAAAGCGGGCTGGTTATATATCCTTGGCGTGGCGATTTTTCTGATTTTTATCATCTTTGTCATGGTCAGTCGCTTTGGCGATATTAAGCTCGGTCCAGACCATTCCGTGCCCGACTATAGCTATAAGAGCTGGATTGCCATGCTGTTTTCAGCGGGGATGGGGATTGGACTGATGTTCTTCGGCGTTGCCGAACCCGTGATGCATTACTTGGCGCCGCCCGATGCAACGCCTGAGAGTTTGGCCGCCGCCAAAGAAGCGATGAAGATTACTTTCTTCCATTGGGGCATACATGCGTGGGCGATTTACGGGGTGGTTGCCCTGAGTTTGGCCTATTTTGCCTATCGGCATAAGCTGCCACTGTTACCCCGCAGCGCCCTCTATCCCTTAATCGGTGAGCGTATCCACGGCCCGATTGGCCACTGCGTCGACACCTTTGCGGTATTGGGGACTATGTTTGGGGTCGCGACCTCCCTAGGGTTTGGGGTATTGCAGGTTAACTCGGGCCTAAGCTATTTATTCGAGCAATTGCCTAATAACACCACGGTGCAAGTATCGCTGATTATTGGCATTACCTTACTCGCTACTCTGTCGGTATTTTCGGGGCTCGATAAAGGGGTGAAGCGCTTAAGTGAGCTTAACTTAGGCTTGGCCCTTATTCTGCTGCTGATTGTGTTAATCCTTGGCCCAACCGTGATGTTGCTGCAGGCCTTTGTGCAAAATACCGGTAGTTATCTGAGTGATATCGTTAATAAAACCTTTAATCTATATGCCTATCAGCATAAGGAAGACTGGCTAGGTGGTTGGACACTACTCTACTGGGGCTGGTGGATCTCCTGGTCACCTTTTGTCGGCACCTTTATTGCGCGGGTGAGTCGCGGCCGCACTATACGTGAGTTTTTAGTCGGTATTTTATTTGTGCCTTCGGCGCTGACCTTTTTGTGGATGACGGTATTTGGTAACTCGGCCATCGACGCCATTATGAACCAAGGCGCGACCTACCTGAGCGAAGCGGTGAATACTAATGTGCCTGTGGCTCTGTTTGTGTTTTTTGAACATATGCCGTTCCCGCATCTGTTATCGGGCATTGGGATTTGTTTAGTGGTGACCTTTTTTGTGACCTCATCTGACTCGGGATCCTTAGTAATCGACAACCTGACCTCGGGGGGCGATAACAATGCGCCCGTTTGGCAACGGGTGTTTTGGGCATTGCTGCAGGGCGTGGTGGCCTCGGTGCTGCTCATCGCGGGCGGTTTACAGGCACTCCAAACCGCCGCTATTGCCAGTGCGATGCCATTTCTATGTGTAATGTTGCTGATGTGTTTAGGGCTGTATAAGGCGCTGAAGGACGATTGGCTGAAAATCAACAGCGTGCAGCTCCATACCACCAGTGTGCAATATGCTAAGACTAATATCAGTTGGGAGGAGCGCATCGAAGTCTTAGTGTCGCATCCTACCGAAGATGAGGCGCGTGTCTTCCTCAATAATGTCGCGACACCGGCGTTATCTAAGGTGTGTCAGCAATTTATGAGTAAGGGCTTAACGGCGGATCTTGAGTATCTCGATGGCAAAGTGCGATTGGTGATCAGCAACGAAGCCTATCAACCCTTCGTATACGGTGTGCGGATGCGCTGCTTTGAAATCGTCAATCCAGTCGGTGAAGAGTTAGAGCAGGGCAACAATTGGTATTATCGCGCCGAAGTGTACTTAGAGCAGGGCGGCCAGCACTATGACGTGATGGGCTATACCGAAGAGCAGCTATTGGCGGACGTGGTCACCCAATACGAGAAATACCTGCATTATTTGCACTTGTCCAATGCCGACCAAGGACATGTCGCCTAAACGCTTTGCTTGTTAGAAATATTGCCCCAAGGAATAACTCGGATTATCCTTGGGGCACTTTTTTAGGGGTCATCAGTTAGGTGTGAGCATGTCAGCAAATCCAGGCCAGAGTAAGTTAGATCAAGTCTTAGCCCAAGAGCGCGAATACCGTGCCAAACGTGAGGGCGGTTACCGCGAGCAGGCGCTCAAATTGTATCCTTGGATCTGTGGCCGCTGTACCCGCGAATTTACCTCAAAAAACTTAAGCGAGTTGACGGTTCACCATAGAGATCACAACCACGATAACAACCCATCCGACGGCTCGAATTGGGAATTATTGTGCCTGTATTGCCACGATAATGAGCATTCACGCTTTGAAGAACTTATTCGCTACGGTAGCACTACCGAAACCAAGCAAGCTGCCGCGACCTATAATCCCTTTGCGGATTTAAAGGCGATGATGAAAAAGTAGTGATAAAAGTAAAAAGCCTGAAATTTTCAGGCTTTTTTCGCAAGTCGTGCCTCGGCTTCCAGCCATTTGGCGCGGCTTAGCACCTGTTGATTTTCGTCGCCTTCGAAATGGGCTTTGCGGGCGGGGAGTTGCGCGATAATCGCGGCGTGCTCTGCATCGCTGGCGTCGCGCCAAGCAACAATCTCATCGATATGGCGAAAACAGCCCATGCAATAATCTTCATCATTTAAGCCGCAGCGGGCGACGCAGGGGGAGAGCATAGTTTTCCTCTTAACTCGTTTTCGTTATCGCGTTTAATGGGGGAGACCGCTACGTTAAATGTTACTGCGTTAAGGCGTATCTCCCATGCTTGCCGGCGAGTAAAACAGGCTGACAAAAATTGTGGCGATACTAGCAGCTTTGGCCGCCATTTGGGCAGTGATATTAAGTAAAATGCACCTTAATATTCGTAAAGGCTTAATGACGGCGCTGTTTTCAGAATAATGCTTTTAAACAAAACAGCATCGTTTACAACATCACGGTAGTGAAAGTTCGACGAACCTAAGGTTTGGCGGCTAAGCCCAATAAAATAGTCAAATGGAACACATTAGAGTAAAGCAAATTTAGCATGGCAATTAAGCGCGATAATCATACGCTCGGCAACTGCGATTGTGACAGTCAGAACACACTCAAGGCGCATTTTATCCAATTGGATAAGCTGCTTGAGCAGAGTCGTGCCCTCTGGCAAGTGCGCGCCTTTGAGGCAAAATCATTGCCTTGGGAGGCGCAATTTCCAAGGCTCGCAACCACCCTTTGGGTGCTTGATGATGCTGCGCTCGATACTTTGGATGCCGAGCAATCGGCGTTAGTCGATGCCTTATCGCCCGCACTCCAGCAGGATCTTGCCGCGTTAGGCTTAGACTGGGATTTATCTTTACTCATATCCTCCTTTGCCGAACTTTCGCTTGGTTCTGATATTGACTCAGATATAGGTTCAGATAGTGGCTCAGATATTGGCTCTGACGATATTGAAACGGCTACTTCACCTCGTATTGATCTTACTGAGCTGGCTCACTTTAGTGCCCATATAAAAGGCCGTAAGTGGGAGCAAATTACCGCTTTTGTGCAGCATTTGCCCGATGCGGGATTCCCCGTGCTCGAGTGGTGTGCGGGCAAAGGGCACTTGGGCCGTTTGATTGCCAAGGCACGTGGTGTAGATGTGTTAAGCCTCGAATGGCAGGCGATGCTCTGTGAAGAGGGCCAAGCTTTTGCCGATAAATGGCACTTATCACAGCGCTTTATCTGCGCCGATGCCTTCACTATCAACGATAATGCTCACGAAAATACCGCTGATCAGACCAATCCTTTTTGCGCCCAGCAACAGGCGGTGGCGCTGCATGCCTGTGGCGATTTGCATGTGCGTTTACTGCAATTGGCCGCAGCGGCGGGCACTCAGGCACTGGCAATTTCACCTTGTTGCTACCATTTAATTCAAGCTAATCAATATCAAGGCCTATCGACACTCGCCAAACACAGCGCACTGCGTTTAAGTCGCCATGACTTGCAATTGCCTTTACAACAGAGCGTGATAGCAAATCCGAAACAACAGGCGCTGCGACATCAGGAAATTGCTTGGCGGCTGGGGTTTGATGCGCTGCAGCGAAGCAGCCGTGGTATAGATGCTTATTTACCCTTGCCCGCAATAAAGCAAAGCCAACTGAGCGGTGAGTTTACCGAGTTTTGCCACTGGGCGGCGGCGCAAAAGGCGGTTACCTTAGCCGCAGATTGTGATTTTGACGCTTGGCTTGAGATAGGCAAACAGCGACAAAGGTTAACCCGGCGCATCGATTTGGCTGCGCATTTATTCCGTCGTGCGCTGGAACTGTGGTTAATTCTCGATCGCTGCTGTTTTTTGCAGGAAAGTGGCTATCGGGTAAGCCTGAGGGAATTTTGTGCAACTAGCGTGACGCCTCGAAATGCGCTGATTTTGGCGCAAAAATCGAGCGATTGAAAAATAATCTGAATAATGAGGCCATACTTGCCTGTTTTTTATGAAGTATTTCTTTATTAGTTCATTTTGAATTAACGGACAGGCGGCATGATCTGCACAAGGGCTTATAAGCTCTGTGAGACAAGTCTAAGACGAAAGATGGTTTTTTATTGAATCATCGGGCTTTTCTTGTTCAAATGTCGCCTTAATGACAAATAACAACTAAAAACTGACCTAAAAGATCAGTGATCTTAGTGAGCGAATAAAACAGTTTCATGAAATATTCCCGCGTATTTATTAATAGCCTTGCCTATGAACTGGCACCTGTGGTGGTTTCCAGTAGCGAGCTAGAATCTCGCCTCGCGCCTCTATATCAAAAATTTCGCATTCCTATGGGGCAACTTGCGGCGTTGACGGGCATTACCGAACGCCGTTGGTGGCCTAAAGGGCATCAATTATCCGATGGAGCGATTAAAGCGGCGCACAAGGCGATAGCAGAAACGGGAATAGAAGTCGCCGAACTGGGCGCAGTGGTGTACACCGGCGTGTGCCGTGATCAGCACGAACCCGCCACCGCCTGCCGGATTGCGGCGGCCTTAGGTGTGTCGAAGGACACGGCGATTTACGATATTAGCAACGCCTGTCTTGGGGTGTTATCGGGCATTTTAGACATTGCCAACCGCATTGAGCTTGGCCAAATTAAGGCGGGCATGGTGGTGTCCTGCGAATCGGCGCGGGATATTGTCGATGTGACCATTGATAATATGCTGGCCGACCCGACCATGCAGAATTTTGCTCAGTCGCTGGCGACCTTAACCGGCGGCTCTGGCGCGGTGGCGGTGATCCTCACCGATGGCAGTTTACCGCTGACTAATGTGCGTAAGCATCAGCTGCTTGGCGCCTCCCATTTATCTGCGCCGCAGCATCACCAACTGTGTCAGTGGGGCTTGCAGGAAGTAGGGCACAATATTTACCGTGAGTTTATGCGTACCGATGCGGTGACCTTGCTCAAAGAAGGGGTCGAGCTGGCAAAACACACGTGGGAGCATTTCCTTGCTCAGCGAAATTGGTTGGTCGAGCAGGTCGATAAAGTGATCTGTCATCAGGTCGGCGCCTCAAACCGTAAACAGGTCTTGAGTGCGTTAAATATTCCGCCTGAAAAAGAATTCCCAACATATCAACTGCTTGGCAATATGGGCACAGTCTCTTTACCCGTCACGGCGGCCATGGCACACGATCAAGGCTTTTTACGCCCAGGGGATCAGGTGAGCTTTTTAGGCATTGGCAGTGGTTTGAACTGCATGATGCTGGGTATTAAGTGGTAGTTTTCCAAGATTGTTATCTGCCTTAGCCGACGCTTAGAGCAAGTTTTGCTAGGGCATTTTTATGCTTATTGGTTTAGCGATGAGCATTAGCACTGAGCATAGGTAAAGGCGAATTTGCCCGCACAGGCTACCAATACAAAAACAATTAGAACAAAAGATAGGAAGCGTCATGTTAGACACTCTGTTGCCGTTTAAACGTCATTTTCTTAGCCGTAATGGCAACAAGCTGCATTACATCAATGAAGGCCAAGGTGAACCTGTGGTCATGGTGCACGGTAATCCAAGTTGGAGTTTCTATTACCGTAATCTCGTGAGTGCCCTTAAGGATACGCACCAGTGTATCGTGCCAGACCATATTGGTTGTGGCCTGTCGGATAAGCCGGATGACAGCGGTTACGATTACACCCTTAAGAATCGTATTGATGATTTAGAGGCGCTGCTCGATAGCCTAAAGGTAAACGAAAACATTACCTTAGTCGTCCACGACTGGGGCGGCATGATAGGCATGGGCTACGCGGCGCGTTACCCTGAGCGAATTAAACGTCTGGTGATTTTAAATACTGGCGCCTTCCATTTACCCGAAACTAAGCCTTTACCGCTGGCGCTGTGGATCTGCCGCAATACGCTACTCGGCACCGTATTAGTCCGTGGTTTTAATGCGTTTTCATCGATTGCCTCCTACGTTGGGGTGAAGCGTCAGCCGATGTCCAAGTACATCCGTGAGGCCTACGTCGCGCCGTTTAACTCATGGGCAAATCGCATTTCGACTCTGCGTTTTGTACAGGATATTCCGCTAAAACCGGGTGACAGAAACTATCAACTGGTGTCGGATATTGCCGCTAGTCTGCCAAAGTTTGCCAAGGTGCCGACACTGATTTGCTGGGGATTACAGGACTTTGTGTTCGATAAGCACTTTTTAGCCAAATGGCGCGAACATATGCCCCATGCACAGGTGCATGAATTTGCTGATTGTGGTCACTATATCCTCGAAGATGCGAGCGATGAGGTGATTACCCATATCAAACACTTTATGGCTGAGGCGCAAACGCCTGAGCCAGAAGTGCAGCCTGTTGAAACTGTGCAGGTCACAGAGCCTGAGGCAGAGACTCAAGCGCCACAGGCCGCACATTAATGGCTAGGGTGGAGGATGCGCAGCTCGGCCATGGGATATCTGCCGCCGAGCAAGCAAGCGATGCCAATATTTGTCGGCATTTAAAGCAGGCCGCCCATCACATTCCCCATCATCTCGCGGTTGCGGTGCAACAGGGCAAGGGTAAATCCCTTGCCAATCTGACTTACCAAGAACTCGACTTTATTAGCCTCGATAAACAAAGCGATGTCATCGCCTTCGCGCTCAATGCCCATGGGCTGACGCGGGGGATGAAGGCGGTGCTGATGGTTACCCCGAGTCTGGATTTTTTTGCGTTAACTTTCGCCTTGTTCAAGGCGGGGATTATTCCCGTGCTAGTTGACCCGGGCATGGGGATTAAAAACCTTAAGCAATGTTTTATTGAAGCTGCGCCCGATGCCTTTATCGGTATTCCTAAAGCCCATATCGCCAGACGCTTATTAGGCTGGGGTAAGGGCAGCGTGCAGCATCTTATCAATGTGGATGGCAATCCCAGCGGGCTTGTTGGCACGCTATCGCGCTTACTCACGGGCGCGCCAAGTTTAGCGACGATGCTCTTATCAACAGCTAAGTTGTCTACATCGAAGTCATCTGCGGCAAAGTTGTCGGAACAGGGCGAGTATCCGATGGCGCTGCTTAGGTATGACGAGATGGCGGCGATTCTGTTTACCAGCGGCAGCACGGGGACGCCGAAAGGCGTTGTCTATAGTCATGGCATGTTTGAGGCGCAAATTCAGGCGTTAAAGCAGGATTATGGCATTGCGCATGGCGAGCGTGATTTGGCGACATTCCCGCTATTTTCCCTCTTTGGTCCAGCGCTCGGTATGGCATCGATTGTGCCTGAGATGGATGCCAGCAAACCGATTACGGCCAATCCTGAATTTTTATTTGCCGCCATTGATAAATACCAATGCAGCAATATTTTTGTTAATCCGGCTTTACTTGAGCGTTTAGGCCGCGCCGGTGAACAAACCGAATCGAAAAAGCAGCACAAATTCAGCAGTGTGAAACGCGTGATATCCGCTGGGGCGCCCGCGACCATTGCCTCGATTGCCCGTTTTAGCAAAATGCTCAGTGATGGCGTGCCTGTACTCAATTCCTACGGCGCTACCGAATCCTTACCCATCAGCATGATCGCCAGCGATCAGCTATTGACCACGACTCAAACCACGGACAATGGCGGTGGGATTTGTGTCGGTCGCGCCATCGATGGTGTCAGCATCGAGATTATCGCCATCACTGAGGATAACATCTCTGAGTGGGATAATGGCATGCGTCTTAACGCGGGGGAAATTGGCGAAATAGTGGTAACAGGCCCTATGGTGAGCCAGTCCTATTATCGCCGCGAAACGGCAACGACGGCGGCTAAAATCTGGGACCGCGAGCAGCAAACCTTTAGGCACAGAATGGGCGACCTTGGCTATTTAGATGACAGCGGCCGCTTGTGGATGTGTGGCCGCAAAGCCCATAGAGTCGATGCCACCCAAGGTGGGCAGTTTGTTAAACGGTACTATTCCATTCCGAGTGAGCGTATTTTTAATACCCATCCGAATGTGAAGCGCTCGGCGTTAGTGGGGATCAAAGTGAAGGGGCAAGGCGGCGCGAGTGAGATTGAACCCCTCATCTGCATCGAGCTTGACCAATCTTTGGTATGCAATAAGAGTGCGCAGCTCTATCAAGAGCTGATGGCGATTGCCGAGCAGTATAGCCACACTCAGGGGATTAGACGTTTTCTCATTCATCCCGATTTCCCTGTGGATGTGCGGCACAATGCCAAAATATTTAGAGAAAAATTAGCCGTTTGGGCGCAATCGCAAACCAAAGGCTGATGTTCATTTAAGGGACTTTTAACCTTACTCGTCTAGATTTTCTGTTGCTTTTTAGTGGCATAGGGATGAAATATTATTCCATTGCATATAAGCGCTGAACTTAATACTGTAAACGACACTGTGTGTCTCGGAATAGCAAGATGACCGATAATTGTTCCATTTCTCTCGCCCCTACGGACTTAGAATGTACGCCGTCGCAACCAACAGGCCTAAACCAAGTGGGCGGTGACCAAGCATGTAGCAAACTAAGTCTCGATAAGCGTGAGCAAGTCGCGCTTTATGCCTTGGTCGCTAAGGTCAACCATGCCTTTGTGACTGGCGCGGGGGGATTTTTGGGTAAGGCCATTTGCCTACGTTTGGTCGCGGCTGGGATTAAGGTGACTGGTTTTGCCCGTGGCCATTATCCTGAGCTTGAAGCCCTTGGTGTGACTATGGTACAGGGGGATTTAGCCAATCCTGAGCAAGTCAAACAGGCGATGCAGGGCTGCGATATCGTGTTCCATGTGGCCTCAAAAGCGGGTATATGGGGCGACAGGGACAGCTATTTTTGCCCTAATGTGAAGGGCGCCGCTAATGTGATTGCTGCTTGTAAAGCGCTTAAAATCAGTAAATTAGTTTATACCAGCACCCCTAGCGTGACCTTTGCCGGCGAGGATGAATCGGGTATCGATGAATCGACGCCCTACGCCAGCCGCTTTTTAAATTATTATGCCCATTCCAAGGCGATTGCCGAGAAGATGATGCTCGATGCTAATCAAATCTCTTCAACTGCATCGGCGTATGCGCTAAAGACCGTTGCCCTGCGGCCGCATTTGATTTGGGGGCCAAATGATCCGCATCTGGTGCCAAGGGTGCTTGCCCGCGGTCGTTTAGGTAAACTTAAGCTGGTGGGGCGCGAGGATAAACTGGTCGATACCATTTATATCGATAACGCTGCTTATGCCCATATTCTGGCGGCCGTTGAGCTTTACCAAGTTTCGCCTAAATGCCAAGGCAAAGCCTATTTTGTCAGTAACGATGAGCCTGTGACTATGGCCAAGATGTTGAACCTTATCCTAGCTTGTGATGGGCTGCCACCTGTGACCGCGCGGGTGCCACAGACCCTGGCCTATGTGGTGGGCGCCTTGTTAGAAGCGGCGTATCGACTGCTGAATAAGCAAGAAGAGCCGATAATGACGCGCTTTGTCGCTAAACAGCTTTCCTGTAGCCATTATTTCGATATCAGCGCGGCAAAACGGGACTTTGGCTATCACGCCTTAGTGTCGATAGAAGAGGGAATGAAGCGCCTCAAGGCATCGCTCAAGTGCGGTATTTAGCACAGGACAAACTTGGTGATATCTTATGCCGTTACGGTAAGCTAATGGATTAAAACGTTAATGGCGTGCGACGATTGTAATACTTCGATTTTTCGGCAAAAGATTGGCCGCTGCAAACGCTGCATGTGGCAATTGACGTTGCTGTCGCTTATCGGTTGGCCGTTGTGGTGGTATCTCTACAGTGACACTCCACGTGAGGTCAACTCCATCGCCTTACTGTTTTTCTGCTCAGCTTTTACTGGCCTGTTGTTACTGCATCTTGTGGTATTAGTCACGCGTCGTCTGCTCGGTCGCGAATAGTTTTTTCGCTTCCCATCGAATCACTTTTTCATTCCTTGTGGCGAGTGGTCACGCTTACCATTCTCGCTATTTCAAACGGCTATTCTTACCCGCGAACTTTTTCATTTTCGCTTAATGCTCAAGTGTTACACAGTGCGCTGAAACACCTCGCTTTTCACTGCGTTAGCGACAAATACCATCGATTTGTGTCTGCTAAAGCGTGAGTAGTGATGAACTCACGCGATTATTTTACTCACGTGACCCCGTGAGGGCTAGGGCTAGGTTTAAATTTGAACAGAGTACAACAAATACTCAGATGATAGAGCCTTGCGTAACTAGTTGTTTTGGCTGCGTAGTATGGATTTAAAAAAATTTTAATCTGACATTTTAAGGTTTTTACCCTGTTTCACTGTTTTTGGTATCGCCAAGTACTAAGATCGAATGTGGCGATGGAGCCGAGAAAACTCGGTATTTTTTAGGTTTTAGGGAGTGTTATGGAGTTTTTAACCACGCTATTTGTGGGTTACCCAATATGGGTTTGGTTAATGTTTTTTGGCTTTGTGCTGGCATTGTTAGCCTTCGACTTAGGTGTGCTACATAAAGAGCAACACGAAATTACCGTGGCAGAGAGCCTTAAATTATCGGCCTTTTACATTTGTATGGGTCTGTTGTTCGGCGCTTGGTTATGGTGGTATAAGGGCTCGACCGCGGGGATGGAATACCTCACGGGTTACCTTATCGAAAAATCCTTATCTATGGATAACGTCTTCGTTATCGCGCTTATTTTCAGTAGCTTAGGCATTCCTCGTTTGTATCAACACCGAGTGTTATTCTGGGGGATCATGGGCGTTATCGTGCTACGTGCGATTATGATTGGCTTAGGCGCGGCGCTGGTAGCGCAATACCAAGGCGTGTTGGTGTTATTCGGCCTGTTCTTGATTTTCACGGGTATTAAGATGCTCTTTTCCGATGATGAGCATGGTGATATCCAAGATAATAAGTTTTACAAATGGTTACGCTCCAAAATGCGTTTTACGCCAAGCCTTCATCAAGAGAAGTTTTGGGTAAGGGGAGAGGAGCATCAACTCAGCAAAGGCTGGTGGGCAACGCCTCTGTTCTTGGCGTTGATCTTAGTCGAAACCGCGGATCTGGTGTTTGCAGTGGACAGTATCCCTGCGATTTTTGCGATTACCCAAGATCCCTTTATCGTCTATACCTCTAATATTTTTGCGATTTTAGGTCTGCGGGCATTGTATTTCGCCCTCGCGGCCATGGTGCATCGTTTCGAGTACCTCAAGTATGCGCTATCGGTGGTGTTAGTATTTATCGGCGTGAAAGTCGGACTGGTATACTTTAATCACGAAGGCATTGTGGACTTTAAGATCCCAACGGCCTTATCCCTTGGCGTCACCTTCGGCCTCTTGCTGGCGGGGGTATTATTCTCCCTGTGGAAGACGCGCGAGCAGAAGTAAAATAATGTTTTTCTAACGAAAACTGGCGCCATAGTGTGCCAGTTTTTATTCGGTTATCCCAAAGATGGGTTGTGAATTGCCCTAGTTATCGGCCGATGAAATAATTTCTATTTGCGGTTTTCGGTTTGGTAAAAGTGCGCAAACTGTTCTATTTTTCGTATAGACAGACGTTTGGTTCGGGCTTCCTTTCTACCTGAGTAATCGTTCGCATAACAGTGCACTGAGCCAAATATGAAGAGTCTGTTTTCATCAATTTTGTACTAATAACAATAAATTATTAGCACCATCAAATTTGTGGTTTAGCTCATTATCTGCCGGAATGGGGCGACAGTTTGGCTCATTCTAAGATCTTGAGCATTACGCCACGCCATCATTACAAATAATCGAACAAATGACAGCGAGCCAGGCCGTTATTGCCTAGGGTCGTACGAGGAGAAAGATCATGTCTATGGTGAGTGCGAAAGAATTCGCCCATTGGCTAAAGAATCGCTTCGAGGGTGTTGAAAAGGGCGTGAGTTTAACCCGAGAAGATATCAATCAGCTGACCGGGCGCCAAAATTTTTCATTGGTGTTTGTCCATGATATTCACTACGAGTTGATGCGTTTCGGCATCGCCTTTGTGACAGACACTGGGCGCGATACTTATTATCTTGTGCGGGTTTTCGATAAACCTTGGCGCAATCAATTGGAGCAGGACTCTGAAAAGGAGCTGTTCTCTAACGTAGTGTCGATTAATTTACTGCGTTAAGACGGCAATTCGTGGCATTTATCAGTGCAATTTTGCTTGAGGTGGTGAGTGCTTTCGACGCACCACAGCGCGCTGCTGCGCAAGCTCGACAGCCCCTGTTACATAAGGATTAACAGGGTTAATAAATCGCATCTTTGCGTGACTTCCCGTCTACTAAGTTCGTTACACTCTCCCTCTTTACACTTAAATCCGCTGTGAAAAGTGCAAATTCGCTTGTTCTTCGGCATGGATTTTCCTAAGGTGATTGAAAATGATTTTCACTGAGGCCCCCCTATGAATACCCATTTGCAATTACAGGTTAAGCATTGGCTCGAAAATGACCCAGATCCCCGCACTCAGGCACAACTGCAAGCCTTAATCGACGCCGGAAATGACGCCGAACTCGAGGCACGTTTTGCGGGACGTTTAGAATTTGGAACCGCCGGATTACGCGGTGTGGTGGGCGCAGGTCCTATGGGCATGAATCGCTTGGTTATCCGTCAAACATCAGCAGGACTTGGTGCCTATTTACTCGTACAAATTAAAGATGCCGCCGAGCGCGGAGTCGTGATTGGTTACGATGGCCGCCATGATTCACGCACTTTCGCCCATGATACCGCCAGTGTGCTCACCGCGATGGGCATTAAAGTGCGCCTCACCGCCAAAGTGGCGCCAACGCCGCTGGTGGCCTTTGGCGTTAAGCATTTTAATGCCGCCGCCGGTATTGTGGTGACCGCCAGCCATAACCCGCCACAATACAATGGCTACAAAGTGTATTGGGAAAACGGCGCGCAGATTATCCCGCCCCATGACTCAGGTATCGCCGCTCAAATTGAGCTGGCGGCTACCCAAGCAATTCCGTTTATGGATCAGGTGGAGGCGACCAAACAGGGCAAGCTTATCTGGTTGCAGGACGATTATTACGAAACTTATCGCCGCGGCGTGATGCACGCCAATGTGCTGCAAAATAACACCGCGCCTGAAAAAGTCAGCCTTGCCTATACCGCGATGCACGGTGTGGGCGCTGAAATGGCTGAAACCGTGCTCAAGGATGCGGGCTTTACCCAAGTGTATTCGGTGGCGGCGCAGCGCGAACCCGATGGGGATTTTCCAACGGTTAATTTCCCGAATCCGGAAGAAAAAGGTGCGATGGACTTAGTCATCGCCGAAGCGAAAAAGCATGGTGCTATGCTAGCTTGTGCCAATGACCCCGATGCCGACAGATTCGCGGTTGCAGTACGTAAGGATGATGGCGAGTATCAAATGTTAACGGGTGACCAAGTGGGCGTGCTCTTTGGCCATTATCTGTTAAGCCATGCGAGTAAGGAGCAACGTCTGGTGGGCACCACTATTGTGTCCTCCAGTTTGTTATCTAAAATCGCCAAAGGCTTTGGCGTTGAAAGTTATACCACGCTCACCGGTTTTAAATGGCTGATGAATGTGGGGATTGCGCAGAGTCAGCCTGATAATCAATTCCTGTTTGCCTACGAAGAGGCGCTGGGTTACACCGTCGGTAACATGGTGTGGGATAAGGACGGCCTGTCGGCCCTAGTCGCCTTCGCCCAATTAACCGCCGAGCTTGCCGCCAAAGGGCAAAGCATTTGGGATAGACTCGAACAGATATACCGCGAGCAGGGTTTCCATCTCAATGCTCAAGTTAGCATTGCCTTAAAACCCGACACGCCTAATATCGGCGCCTATCTGCGTGAACATCCGCCGCTGGCAATTGGTGAACATGCCGTGGTGTCGACTGATGATCTCAAGGCGTTAGAGCGCCGTTTTGCCGATGGCAAGGTCGAGAAAATCAATCTGCCCGCCAGTGATGTATTAACTTACTGCTTAGCCAATGGCGCACGGGTGATAGTACGGCCGTCGGGCACTGAGCCTAAAATCAAGTGTTACTACGAGGTGGTCGAGCCTATGACGGCGCAAGACACCTTGGCCAGCGCCCAGGCTCGGGCAACTCAGGCGATGGAGGCGTTTATTTCTGCCCATCAGGCGAGCCTATCTAAATAAGCGCTTTTAGCGCACTCAATAAAATCAGCTTCACTCAAAGGCTACTGACATGATGTTGTCAGTAGCCTTGTTTTATTCTTGTTGTCGTCCGCTGGTGAATCACATTTATAACATGATGAATCATAGGCATTTTTCAACAAGGAGAAAGTGAAAATGTTATCAATTGCACCGTTAGTCTGGGGTGAAATTCCTGTCAGTGATATGGATCGTGCCATCGCTTTTTATCAACAACATTTCGGGGTTGAATTTAAACGTGACGATATGGAAGACATGCAATACGCGACGCTGGTAACAGAGGAGGAAGGCGCCGCCAGCATTGGCCTCGTTAAATGCAGCATGAGCAAACCGTCGATGGAAGGTAGCACTGTATACCTGCATTTCAGCGCACAATTGCAACCTTTAGTGGATAAACTCGTGGCCGCCAATGTGACTATGCTATTGCCTGTAACGCCTATCAAAGACGGTAGTTGTGGTTATATCGCCCTGTTCGTGGATAGCGAAGGCAATAAGGTCGGCCTCTGGTCGCAAAATCAGTAATGTAAACCCTGCAGAGTCGTGCCTTGGCACGGCTCTCGGTACTGGTGTTTAGTACTGATGTTTACGCCGATCTTTAATTCGAGTGGATACAGTCAGTTCTGCGGATAAGAGCGCGACGAGTAAGAATGTCTTGCGATGGACCTTAAACAAGCAACAGCAAATTTCAGTGATGAAGGTGAAAGGATAATGGAACAGGTTTTTATGGCGGCTCAACCTATGCTTGGGCTGAGTACGCGCACCAACAATAGCGCCGAAATGGCGGGTGAGGGCGGCAAGATTGCAACGCTTTGGCAGACATTCTTTGAATCATCACAACTCACGGCGATGCTCGATTCTCCCATGTATGGGGTCTACTACGATTATGAATCGGATATGACGGGAGACTATTCGGTTTTAGTGGGGAAAAGCGTTGAGTCTGTCAGCGAGACAGGCCCTTTTACGGCGTTGCACCTGCGTGAGGGAAACTACCTTAAGTTCAGTGCACAAGGAGAAATGCCCCAGTGTGTGGTTGATCTTTGGGGACAGATTTGGCGCTACTTTAGTACAGCTGATTGTCCGCATCAGCGTGATTATCAAACGGACTTTGAGGTCTATCGGAGCGCCGATAAGGTCGAGATTTATATCGGGATCGTTTAGGCCGATTCCATAACACTTTGCCAATACAGTATCGCTTGGGCGGGTAAGCTTTAGCGGTTAAGATCCCTATACTTTCGCAGCAAAGCCAATTTGAGGTGTGATTACTGTCCATGCGCCGTGCCGACCGCCTATTTCAAATAGTGCAAATTCTTAAACATCGACGATTAACGACCGCCCAAGAGCTGGCGGATCGTTTAGAAGTCTCGACCCGCACTGTGTACCGCGATGTGCAGGATTTATGTTTGAGCGGCATTCCCATTGAAGGGGAGGCGGGTGTGGGCTATCTATTGCGCCACGAAGTGAATGTGCCGCCACTGATGTTTAACGAGGCCGAATTAGAGGCGATTCAAGTCGGCATGCGTATGGTGCAAACATGGGGCGGCAAAGAGCTTGGCAGTGCGGCGCGTCAGGCGATGATAAAAGTGGAAGCCGTACTCCCTAAGCGTTTGCAAGCCTATCAATCCTTGATGTTTTCGCCGGATTTTTATTTAGATTCCAATGAGTTTCAGTTTCTGGATCCGCTGCGTAATGCGGCCCAGCGCCGTGAGTACGTCAAACTCTTCTATCAAGATGTGAATAAAGCGCTGACCGAGCGCGAAGTGCGGCCGCTCGCCATCTATTTTTGGCGCGGCACTTGGACCTTGCTGACCTGGTGTGAATTACGCCAAGATTTTCGCAACTTTCGGGTCGATCGTATCACCGGATTATTAAGGCTTAACCGCCATTTTGAACCGACGCCGGGGCAGGAATTAGAGGATTATATTTGCCTGATGGACGCCCAGATGCGCGAGCGTGAAGCTGAAAAATAAAGCCACTCATAGAGTGGCTTTATTGTGATTACCTTATGAATTTTTTAGAAACTGCCGCGGATCCCGAGGGCGATTTGGGTGCCAAAACGCTCAAGGTAATTCACTTGGTCCTCATATTTCACATAACCCGAATAGCGGTTATTGGTCAGGTTAGAAGCCTCGGCGAAAATCGATACATTTTCGAAAATATCATAACTCGCGCTAGCATCGAGCTGGCCGTAGTCTTGGATCCAAGCTGGACCACCCCAAGCTTCGGGATCGACCAGGAACTTACTGCGCCAGTTATAGGCAACCCTGGCCTGCAGACCGTATTGCTCATAGTAAAGGACGGCGTTGTAAGAGTTTTTCGACATGCCCTTAAAGGGTAAGCCTTTCGCATCGATTTCGGGATCATCATAGCTGCTGTCCACATAGGTGTAGTTCAGCTGGAAACCTAAACCATTAAAGGGCTCAGGCAGGTATTCGTCGAGGGATTGTTGCCATGCGGCTTCCACCCCTTGCACTTTGGCACCGTACTTACCCGATACGGGTTGAGTGACATAATATTCTGTCCCCTCAACCATTTGAGGCCCTTTGTCGTCGGTGATAAAGGATTCAATGTCCTTGATAAAAATGGCACCGCTCAGTGAGCTACTCTCGTGGAAATACCATTCGAGGGAGATATCCCCTTGGCGCGCCTTTTCGGGGGCGACACTTGGGTTACCGCGTGTCAGTGTCGGTAAGCCATTCTCACGGGTCGTGAAACTCGGTGCAGCCCAGACACGCAGCGCATAGAGTGACGGACGGCTTAACACTTCGGCGGCAGAGACTCGTAGCAGTAAATCATCCTGCAGATTGAGCTTAAAGTTCATGCTCGGTAACACATTGGTATAGCTATCGTCGTAACTGGTTTGAACAACGTTTTTCCAATCATTGTTGGTGGGTTGGCCGGCGCTGTCTAACTCAACCTTAGCCAAATCGTAGGCATAACCGTCGGAGGTGACTTTGGTCTGGCTCGCTCTGAGGCCTAAGTTCAACATATACGGCAGATCGAAAATTTCCTCTTCAATATTCACCTGTACATAGGCGGAGGTCACAGCTTCTGTGACTTCATAGCTTCCTGCCTTATTGAGGCTAGCGACAATGCTCTTATCCGCCGCTTCTTGGTTAATGCTGCGGTAGTATTCAAGCAGTTTGTCGTAGTCGAAGCTTGGCCATGGCTCTGGGGAGATGCTGTTTTCACCATCGAGGAAGTTATCGAAGTTGGCGGGCACAAATACGCTCGAAGGAATTTGGAACAGTTCAAATTCGCCTTGAGTAAAGACAGTGCTGTTATCGAAGGTATAACCGTCGCGGGTAAGATAATAACCACCACGGCTGAATTGGCTGGAGTTAGCGGAGGCAAATTCGGTCTGCTTCTTCACTTGCTTGACATAATTGACGCCAAAATCGACCTTGCTGATGATGCCTTCATCGGGAATGTATTGGCTGATAAGTTTGATGTCAGTAATTTTATCGTCGACATCGACGCCACTGTTACGGCTATAGTGGGCGCCGTATTTTTGATCGGCGCTCAGACCTGGGCTGATCACCACATCGGGCAGCATATTGCCACGGGTGTAATCGATGTCGATACCATCGACGAAGCCACGGGCAACGACGAAGCGGTTATCGCCATTATTGGCATTTTGCGCGGCGGAGTAGGCAACATCGGCGGTAATCGACCAGTTGGGCATAACATACCAGTCGGCCTTAAGGCCCATTTGGTAGGTATCGGTTTTTCTTGGGGTACTGAGGTTGAGCAATTCAACCATAGTGTTGTCACCCGTTTGGTTCATGCTCACCACTCGGCCCTGATCGTCAAATATGGCGTCGGTAAATAGCGGTGTGCCCGGCGTCCATTCTTCGTCGTAGTTCACGAAGCCGATTTGGTATTTATGGCCATCGGTATTGTAGCGTGAATAGAGACCGTCGAAGTTAATGTCGAGATTATCCAGTGGGCGCCATTGCAGAGCGAGCGTGCCACCTACGCGTTCACGCACGTCTTGGGCGTTCGCAAAATACATATAGCTTGGGATCTTAGAGGCATAAATCTCACCTGGGTCGATCATGCCGTTATTGTTGGTATCGACTGGCACCCCGGCACTGTCGACGCCCCAGCCTTCATCTTCATCGAAGAAGCCTTCGGCCGAATAGGTGTCTGCCCGCAGTGTCTTACGGGAATATACCGCCGAGACCAGCGCACCAAAACTATCGTCATCCGTCTTATCACCGATGATCAGTGAGGCATGGGGATGAATATCCTCGGTACGGGACTCGTAAATCCCCTTGGCGGAGGCTTGAATGGTACGGCCTTCTAAATCCAGCGGTTTACGGGTTTGGATATCGACGATAGCGCCAATGCCACCTTCGGTCAGTCTGGCTTCGGGTGACTTATACACCGCCAGCACGTTTACCAGCTCCGAGGCTATGGTGTCGAAGTTAAAGTCTCGGCCCGCATTTTCTGAGGCCAATTTACGGCCATTGAGGGTGGTGACGTTATAACCATCGCCAAGGCCGCGAACCAGAATATTTTGTCCTTCGCCGCCGTTACGGGTAATGGTCACCCCTGGAATGCGTTGAAGCGCCTCGGCTAAGTTTTCATCTGGAAATTTACCAATGTCATCGGCGACCACAAGGTCGACTACGCTCACTGCATTCTGCTTTAGGAACATCCCTTCCTTAATACTGTTTCTGATCCCTGTGACCTGAATGCGTTCGACTTCGGCATCCTGGGCTTGCGCAGTGTCCTTCGCTTGAACTTGCTCTTTCGTTTCGGTTTGTTGCTCTGCTGGTATTTCATTGGCAGCGCTGTGAGTTGCTGTCAGAGCCGCTGCGATGGCTAGGGCAATCGCGGCAGGCTTGGTGGTTAAGAGTTTCATAGTATCCCCGCATGAGTGTGATGCACGGTCGTTGCCGTGTCTTTTAATACAATTTCGAAAGCGAAAGAAACTGCGCAAACCTTTCGAAGTCTTATTTATAGCGTTAAATTCTGTAATCGATCAATAAAAAAATGTAAAAATACTTTCAAAAAGTTTCACATTCATGCATGATGAAAATCAACTTATGGTAAAAACTTGAGCTAAAGCTTCGTAAGTTATTGTTAATTTAGTTATTTGTTTTTGCGATGGTGAAAAGTAATTTCGAAAGTGTTTGAAAGTTGTTCTTGGCGTGTTACCTTTCAATCGATAGTTAATCGAAAGAATGGAGAAGCTTGTGAGTACTTTGAACACGATAGAAAGGCAGCAGGAAATTGTGCGAATGACACAGTTACAGGGAAAGGTCTCTGTTGCCGAACTCGCAGAACACTTTGGGGTATCTGAAGTCACGATCCGTAGCGATTTAGCCATGTTGGATCAAAAGCAGTTACTGGTGCGCTCCCGGGGCGGCGCTATGGTCAACAGCGAGTTGATCCGGGAGTTATCACTGAAGGAGAAGGGCAGTTGCCATTCGGCCTTAAAGCAAGAGTTAGGTAAGGCCGCGGCAGCCTTGGTGCAAAACGGCGATCGCTTATTGCTCGACTCGGGGACGACCACCCAACAGGTGGCGGCGAACCTGATGGAGCATAAGGATCTGATCGTGATGACCAATGGCCTGAATATCGCCACCGAGTTGGCTAAGGCTGACGAAGTGGAGGTGATGTTAACCGGCGGACTGTTACGTAAAAAATCCCTGTCGTTCTACGGCAATATCGCCGAGAACAGCCTGCGGGATTACAACTTTAACAAGTTGATTTTAGGGGTGGATGGTTTCGATTTGCGGGTGGGATTAACCACTCACTTTGAAAAAGAGGCCAGCCTCAACCGAATGATGTGTGAGATAGCGAGTGAAATTATCGTTGTGACTGACTCATCAAAGTTTGATCAACAAGCATTCCACGTTATTTGCAGCAGTCGCCGTATTACGCGCCTAGTGACAGATACCGGGATCCCAGAGCGCTATGTTGATGAATTAACTAAACAAGGTGTGCAATTACACCTCATTGAGAAAGCTAATTTATAACGGGGAATTACTATGTCGGGTTTTGATCGTCGTTCGTTTTTAAAGGCTTCTATGGTAACCGCTGCGGCAACGGCCCTTGCGGCCTGTGCCAGCAGTGAACGTGCTACAGGCACAACACCTAAGGCTGCGGGTAAATCTGTGATGGGGCTGGTCGTGCCCAAGATGGATGAGGTTCGAGTGGGGTTAATCGGGGTGGGTGAGCGCGGCATTGGGTTTGTGCATCATTTCAGCCGTATCGAAGGCGCCCGCATTACCGCCATCTGTGATACCGATACCTTAGTGCTGGCCCGCGCTGAAAAAGCCATTAACGAATATGGACGTGATAAACCTGCTTATTTTAGCAAGGGCGACCATGCGTACCGCGATCTGTTAAACCGTGATGATGTGGATATCGTCGTGATTGCCACACCATGGGCCTGGCATCACCCCATGGCGAAAGAAGCCATGTTAGCGGGCAAGCATGCCTTCGTCGAAGTCCCGATGGCGGGCACGATTGAAGAGCTGTGGGATCTGGTGGATACCGCTGAACTGACCCAGCGTAACTGTATGATGATGGAAAACGTCTGTTACGGCCGTGATGAGCTGATGGTGCTTAACATGGTACGCCAAGGCCTGTTTGGTGAACTGCTCCACGGTGAAGCCGCCTACATCCACGAACTGCGCTGGCAGATGAAGGAAATCGACCGTAAAACAGGCTCTTGGCGTACGGCTTACCATGCTAAATACAACGGTAATCTCTATCCCACCCATGGTTTAGGCCCTGTCGCCCAGTATATGAATATCAACCGCGGCGACCGTTTAGACTATTTAACCTCTGTGAGCTCTCCTTCCTTAGGCCGCGCCGCCTATGCCAAACGTGAGTTTCCAGCGGATCATCAGCGAAACCAACTCAAGTACATTTGTGGCGATATGAACACCAGTCTGATTAAGACGGTAAAAGGTCGCAGCATCATGGTGCAGCATGACACGACCACGCCTCGTCCTTATAGCCGCCATAACCTGATCCAAGGGACCAACGGCGTGTTTGCAGGTTTCCCTAATCGTATCGCGCTGGAAAACGGTGGCTCTGGCAGTTATCACGAGTGGGATGAAAATATGGATTCATGGTACGCCAAATATGACCACCCTCTGTGGACCCGTATGGGCAAAGAGGCTGAGGAGAATGGCGGCCACGGTGGCATGGACTTCTTGATGTGCTGGCGGATGATTTACTGCTTACGCAATGGCGAGGCACTGGATCAGGATGTGTACGACGGCGCGGCATGGTCGGCGGTATTCCCCTTGTCGGTGGCCTCAGTCGGTGACCGTGGTAACTCCAAGGACTTCCCAGACTTTACCCGTGGTGTCTGGCAAACCGCGAAACCCCTCGGCATTGTGGGGTAAGCGCTATGTCAGTGATTCAAACTATCATTGACGCCAATAAAGCAGGTCAGCAGGCGGGCATTTTTGCCGTCTGCTCGGCCCAGCCCTTGGTGTTACAGGCGGCGCTATTGCAGGCAAAGGCGAATGGCACGCCCTTACTTATCGAGGCGACAGCCAACCAAGTGAATCAGTTTGGCGGTTATACCGGGATGAAACCACAGGATTTCATCGACTTCGTTACTCAAATGGCCATTGAACTTGGCCTTGAACCTTCACAATTACTCTTTGGCGGCGACCACTTAGGCCCCGTCGTTTGGTGCCAGCAAGCCGCCGAAGAGGCGATGCAATTGGCGGAAGACCTTATCGCCGAATATGTTAAGGCGGGATTTACCAAAATCCACCTCGACACCAGTATGGCCTGCGGCGGTGATGTGCTTCCCTTAGCGGATGAACTTATCGCGGCGCGTGCGGCGCGGCTCTGTGCGGTGGCTGAAGCCCACCGTGCGCCCGAGCAAGCACTCTGTTATGTGATAGGCACCGAAGTGCCTGCGCCCGGCGGTGTGAGTGAGATGGAGGCCGAGCTTGCAGTCACGCCCGTCAGCGCCATTGAACATACCTTAAATTGCCACCGCGATGCCTTTACCGCGGCAGGATTGGGTGAGGAGGTGTGGCAAAAGGTGATTGCGGTCGTCGTTCAGCCTGGGGTGGAGTTTGATAACAGCCAAGTGCATTTGTTTGAACCCGAGGCGACCCATGCCCAAAGTGAGTTCATTCGCGGTTATCCCAGATTAGTGTTTGAGGCGCATTCGACCGATTATCAGCTCAGCATGGGGTATCAAGCCTTAGTGCAGCAGCATTTCGCGATTTTGAAAGTGGGCCCACAGCTTACCTTTGCTCTGCGGGAAGCCTTGTTTGCCCTGTCCCATATCGAAAATGTGCTGTGCCAGCCCGAGCAATGCTCGGATTTACGCCAAAGCTGTTTTGAGTTAATGCGAGATAACCCTAAGTATTGGCAAGGGTTTTATGCCGACAACGAGGCATTGAAGTGGCAACTTGGCTTTAGCTTTAGTGACCGTGTGCGTTATTACTGGCCGAGTCTGCAAAACAAGGTCGAGCAGCTATTGAGCAACTTAGCCCAGAGCATTCCTCTGCCGCTGATCAGCCAGTATTTACCGAACCAATATACGGCGGTCTTGGCGGGGGAACTTAAGCCCACGGCCCGTGAACTCGTGCTGCATAAAATTACCGAAGTATTGGCCGATTACGCCAATGCCTGCCAGCTTCCTGTGATGCAATCACCTTTAAAGGGATGATATTTTGATGTTAACCAGTCCTCTTTCTCCATTCGAACATGAAGATAGCAACCTGTTATTGAGTGCAGAGCAATTAACCCAATATGGCGCCTTTTGGACGGCGAAGGAAATCAGCCAGCAGCCGAAAATGTGGCGCAAAGTGAGTGAGCAGCACAGTGATAATCGCACAATTGCAGCTTGGTTAACGCCGATTCTGGCAAAGCCGCAGTTAAGGATTATCCTCACTGGGGCAGGGACGTCGGCCTATATAGGTGATGTGCTCGCGGCCCATATTCAGCAGCATTTACCTTTGGCAACCCAACAAGTGGAAGCCATCAGCACCACGGATATCGTGAGTCACCCAGAGCTGTATCTGCGGAGCAATATTCCCACGTTGCTGATTTCCTACGGCCGCTCGGGAAACAGCCCCGAGAGTATGGCGGCGGTCGAACTGGCGGAGCAATTGGTCGATGATTGTTACCATCTGGCGATCACCTGTAATGGTCAGGGAAAGCTCGCCAACTATTGCGCCGACAAATCCCATTGTTACTTGTATAAGTTGCCCGATGAAACCCACGACGTGAGTTTTGCCATGACCAGCAGCTTTACCTGTATGTACTTGGCAACCTTGTTGATTTTTGCGCCAAACCCTCAGGCGCTAGCGCAATGCATCGAGATGGCCGAGCACATCTTAACTGAGCGCTTAGCTGAAATCCGTCTGCAATCGGAGCAGCCTAGCAAGCGGGTCGTGTTCCTCGGTGGCGGACCACTTAAGGCCATCGCCCAAGAGGCAGCGCTTAAGTACCTTGAACTCACCGCAGGGCAAGTGGTGAGTGCCTATGAGAGTCCGCTCGGGTTTCGCCATGGGCCAAAATCTTTAGTCGATAGTTATACGCAAGTGCTAGTGATGGTGTCGTCGGACCCCTATACTCGCCAATATGATAACGATTTAATTCAAGAGCTTAAGCGAGATAATCAAGCATTATCAGTGTTGACGCTCTCCGAAGAACTGTTAACTGGCTGCAGTGGGCTTAACGAAGTCTGGTTGGGATTACCCTTTATTTTGTGGTGTCAAATCCTAGCCATCTATAAAGCGATTCAACTTAAAGTATCGCCGGATAATCCTTGTCCTACGGGGCAAGTTAATCGAGTTGTGCAGGGTGTCAATGTATATCCCTTTGTAAAATAAATATAAATAAGGGCAAGGGCATGTATTACGGTTTAGATATAGGTGGAACAAAGATTGAGTTAGCGATTTTTGATACTCAATTAGCGCTACAGGATAAGTGGCGTTTAAGTACTCCTAGGCAGGATTACAATGCCTTTATGGCAACGCTTGCCGAGCAAATCGAAAAGGCGGATCAGCAATGTGGTGAGCGCGGTACTGTTGGGATTGCGCTCCCCGGGGTGGTGAAAGCCGACGGGACTGTGATTTCGAGTAATGTGCCTTGCCTTAATCAACGCCGTGTTGCCCATGATCTTGCTAAGTTGCTCAATCGAACCGTGGCTATCGGTAATGATTGCCGCTGTTTTGCCCTCTCCGAAGCGGTACTCGGGGTGGGCAGGGGACACTCCCGCGTACTGGGGATGATTCTCGGCACCGGCACTGGCGGTGGTTTATGTATTGATGGCAAATTGTATCTCGGTGCAAATCGACTCGCTGGAGAGTTTGGCCATCAAGGCGTGAGCGCCTATGTTGCCCGTCGACATCAACTGCCGCTCTATGCCTGTGGCTGTGGGCTTGAGGGCTGCGCCGAGACCTATGTGTCAGGCACTGGACTTGGCAGACTCTACCAAGATATCGCGGGGCAAACGGCCGATACCTTTGCATGGCTGAGTGCACTGCGGCAAAACGACCCGCTCGCCATCAAAACCTTTGAGACTTATATGGATATTCTCGGAAGCTTAATGGCTTCATTAGTGCTGGCGATGGACCCGGATATTATCGTGTTGGGCGGTGGATTATCCGAGGTGGAAGAAATTCTCGCCGCCTTACCCCAAGCGACCAAGGCGCATCTTTTTGATGGCGTGACTTTGCCGCAATTTAAATTGGCCGACTTTGGTTCGGCCAGTGGCGTGCGCGGCGCGGCCTTGCTCGGTCACGGGCTCGATGCGGGGATAAGCTATGAAGCCTAATACGGATTTTAAGCTGATTGCCGACGGCGCTAAGGTGCTAACGCAAGGCAAACTTGCTGAGCACTGTGCTATTGAGGTGTCGGATGGCATTATTCGCGGCCTTAAAACCTCAATATCGGCAGAGTGGACAGCGGATAAACCATGCTACCGATTGACCTCTGGCACGCTGGTGGCGGGATTTATCGACACTCAAGTCAATGGTGGCGGAGGCGTGATGTTCAATCATGCTCCGACGCTGGAAACCTTAAGGCTGATGATGCAGGCCCATCGCCAGTTTGGCACTACGGCCATGTTACCTACGGTGATCACCGACGATATTGAGGTGATGCAGGCGGCGGCCGATGCGGTGGCTGAAGCTATGGTTTGCCAAGTTCCTGGGATTATCGGTATCCACTTTGAAGGCCCGCATTTGTCGGTTGCAAAGCGCGGTTGCCACCCTCCCGCGCACTTGCGTAGCATCACTGAGCGCGAGTGGCAGCTTTACTTAAGGCAAGATCTCGGTGTTAGGCTGATCACCCTAGCGCCAGAATCAGTCACACCAGAACAAATCAAACGCCTCGTTGCCTCCGGCGCCATTGTCAGTCTTGGGCATTCGAATGCCGACGGCGACACTGTCCTTAAGGCCATTGAGGCTGGCGCATCGGGTTTTACCCACCTCTACAACGGCATGTCGGCACTGACTTCCCGCGAGCCTGGAATGGTGGGCGCGGCATTGGCCAGTGAAAACACTTACTGCGGGATTATTCTCGATGGTCAACATGTGCATCCCATCTCGGCGCTGGCGGCGTGGCGGGCAAAGGGAACTGAGCATCTGATGTTGGTCACCGATGCCATGTCGCCCTTAGGGAGCGAGCAAACGGAATTTCAATTCTTCGATGGCAAAGTGGTTCGTGATGGGATGACGCTGAGGGATCAGCATGGCTCCTTAGCGGGCTCAGTGCTCGATATGGCAAGCGCGGTGCGTTATGCCGCCACCGAACTCCATCTTGGCCTTAGTAACGCAGTACAGATGGCGACGAGCACGCCTGCCGACTTTATTCTGCGGCCACAATTGGGGGATATAGCCGAAGGTAAACAGGCTGATTGGGTCTGGCTCGATGACGAGCACAGGGTCCTAGCGGTCTGGATTGCGGGTGAGTTGCAGTACCAAGCCGAGCAGGCTCGGTTTGTGTAAGTTATCGATATATCAATTAAAACAATAATTAAAGTGGCATTAATTTGGGGGTAAGTACTCAACTCATTGCCCATTCAACAAGCAAAATAACAAAAAGGTGAAACGATGAAATTCACGTCCGACAGCACCCAAGCCACGGCCTCACCGCAGGGCAGTTTTATTCCTATGTTATTGATAGGAATTTTATTTTTTGTCTTTGGCTTTGTGACTTGGCTCAATGGTGCCTTGATCCCATTTTTAAAAATCGCCTGTCAGTTGAATGAGTTTGAAGCCTATTTAGTCACCTTTGTGTTTTACATTGCTTATTTTGTGATGGCGCTGCCGACCTCATCTATCCTCACGCGTCTCGGCTATAAGATGGGCATGACCTTAGGTTTAGGGATTATGGCGGCTGGCGCGGGCTTGTTTATTGTGGCGGCTTTGGTCGGCCATTTTGCGACCTTCCTCTTGGCGTTATTTGTGTTGGGCACAGGCTTAACCTTGCTGCAAACGGCCGCCAATCCTTACATTGTCTGTATTGGCCCACGGGAAAGTGCGGCAATGCGGATAAGTTTAATGGGGATAGTGAATAAGGGCGCGGGCTTTATTGTGCCAATTATCTTTACGGCCTGGATTTTAACGGGCATGGACCCCTACAGTGAAACGGCATTGGCCAGCCTGTCCGAAGCGCAGCGCGAATTGGCGTTAACGGAATTAGCCAATCGTTTAGTACAGCCCTATTTAATGATGATGTTTGTACTACTGGGATTGATGGCCTTTGTGTGGTTTTCGCCGCTGCCAGAGCCCGAATTAGGTGAGCGAGTCGAGCGTACCCAAGCCGATTGGAAGGCTATTCTACAGTATCCGCAGGTGATCTTAGGGGCTCTAACACTCTTCTGTTATGTGGGCGCCGAGGTGATTGCCGGTGATAGCATAGGACTATTTAGTCAAGGACTCGGGGTTGCCCACTTTGGCATGATGACCTCCTACACCATGGGATTTATGGTACTTGGCTATGTGTTTGGAATCGTGCTGATCCCAAGATGGCTCAGCCAGCAAACGGCATTAGTGGGCTCGGCTGTCGCGGGCTTGTTATTTACCCTCGGGGTCTTGCTCAGCGACAGTCAAAGCCAAGGTTTGTCTGAACTGTTACTCGGTTGGTTAGGCGTATTACCCGTGCCCGATCCCGTGCTTTACTTAGCCCTGCTTGGGTTGGCAAACGCCTTGGTATGGCCTGCGGTGTGGCCATTAGCCCTTGAAGGACTCGGGCGCTTAACGGCCACGGCATCGGCGCTACTGATCATGGGGATTGCGGGCGGTGCGATTCTGCCACTGCTCTATGGCTACATAGCCCATAGCCAAGGTGACAGCCAAATGGCGTATTTCTTACTGTTACCTTGCTACGGTTTAATATTTTACTACGCCATTTGGGGCCATAAGTTAACGGCCAAAGTGGCCTCTAGCACTGCTATGGTTAATGAATAGCAAAGAAAAGCCCCATGCTTAGCACTGTGGTCAATAGGGTATTACGCGTGACAAATGCTAATACCGTTGCGACCACTGCGCATATCAAGTAGCTGTTATCTAAGCTTAAATCGAGTTTGCCTTCCTGCACAAATACGATAGGTGCAAAGATGGCTGTGAGTACGGCGGGCGCCGAATAACTCAAAAAGGTCTGGGTATTTTTACTCAGCCTTAGCGGCAGTTTGGGCTCGAGCAGTAAATGCCGACTGATAAATACCACCGCCGCCATTGAAAAAATCATTAACCAGATCATAGGGTTTCCTCAGCTTGGGTGGCAGTCGTGTCGGTTTTTGGGGCTGGCTTATCCTCGCCCGAGACTTTGGCATAGAGCACGCCAGCGCTCATCCCCGATAGGGCGGCAATTAACAGTCCCGCCTGAATATCCAGCACGGCGCACACCACAGCTAAGGTGAGCGAAACCAGCACACAGACTAAGATTGATGGCTTTTTCACCGTCGGGACTACAAGCGCAATAAAGGTCGCAGCAATGGCAAAGTCGAGCCCTAATTCGCCTAAGTTATCGATAGCATTGCCCGCGATAATGCCGAGCAGGGTGGCGAGGTTCCAACCAAGGTAAAAACTCAGGCCGCCGCCCAGCGCGTACCAAGGATCGAATTTATGCAGCTTGCCTTGGTTGGCGATGGCAAAGAGTTCATCGGTCAATAAAAAGCCCAGAGTGAGGCGCCATTTCAGTGGTAAGGGGCTGATTTGGCTGCGCATCGCCATGGCGTACAGCAAGTGACGCGAGGTGATCAGCAAAGTGGTGATTAAAATGCTCCACAGACCAATCCCCGCCTTAACCATGCCGAGCGCGACCAATTGCGCGGCGCCCGCAAAAATAATCGCCGACATGGCCTGACTTTCTATTGGTGTTAGTCCGACCTCAATCGCGAATGAGCCCGCGAGGATCCCCCAAGGAACGACGGCAATGGTGAGTGGCAACATGGCGAGTGTGCCCTTGAAAAAGGCCTTGGTCTTACTGGATGAATGGGTGTGGACAATATACGGCTCTGACACTCTGACTCCTCACAACGGCTGGGATAAAAAGAATATAAGGGGTTAAGGCTAACGTAAAATCAGGGCTTAAGCTTGGATAATATTGCGGCCGATCCCCTTGGCAAATTGCCCAGGGGTGAGCCCGACAGTCTTTTTAAAATGGCGGTTTAAATGGCTCTGATCATGAAAACCGCACTCCATGGCGACATCTAGCAGCTTGATCCCTTGGCCGATTTTCTGTTTTGCCAGTTTGACTCTGGCCTGAGTTTGATAGGCGTGGGGCGGCAGACCATAACAACGTTGGAATTGTCTAAGCAAATAATAGGGGCTTAATCCTGCGAGTGTGGCTAGCTCTTCGAGGGAGATATCGGCCGCGGGGTGATCGTCAATAAAGGATTTCACCAAGGCTAATGCGGGCTTAGCGTTTGCCCCCAAGTGTTCACTGGGATAATTACGGCCATGGCGCGCCATCAGTTGCGTCAGGCTCGAATAGACCAGACTTTCACGTAGTAGGCGATTGTCCGAGGTATCTAAGGTGCTAAAGGTGAGGCGCAGCAATTCGGCAAGCTCGGGGTCGTGCACTACGGGTTGTGGGAAATAGGGCGCGCCGCGAGCTGAAGTGAACTCCTGAGTCATATTGGCAAATTGGGCGGGAACGGGATACATAGCACGATAGGACCAGCCGTCCTCGGTGGCGCTACAACCATTATGCACTTCGTCGGCATTGACAAGAATAATGCTGTGCTTTGGCGCCACATGGTTGCCACCCGTGCGATAAAAACGCTGAGCGCCCGTTTCAATCACGCCAACCGTATAACCTTCGTGGGTATGGCGACTAAAATTTTGCTTATGGTAGCGGGCATTAAGTAGCTCAAGGCCACCCAGTTCATTGGCGATGTGGTAGGCCGCATGTTCAGTGTTCATTCGGCCTCCTTTATCGACTGGATGAATGGGTGAGTGCGTTTATCAAGACCAAGGCGTTTAACGCTTGTTTTGCCAGATAGTAACCCAGAACGCCTCGACACTTTTGTACAAAATTGCGCTTTGCCGTGTTTGTGGGGAAGTTTTGGGCGCTGTCTTCTGGCGCAAACGCTTAGGGCCGCGAGTGAATCTCATCGGCCAAGCGGGCTAATTGGCTAAGATCGGCGCCCACAATGGCAGGTAAATGCTCGGTGATTTTCTCAATTGGCCAGTCCCACCAGGCAATGGCGAGTAATGTGTCTATTACTTCGGGCTCGAATCGCAACTTAATCACAGTTGCGGGGTTGCCGCCGACGATGGCGTAGGGTGGCACATCCTTAGTGACCACGGCTTGGCTGGCGATAATGGCACCGTGACCGACGTTGACGCCGGGCATAATGGTGGCGTTATAGCCGATCCACACATCATGGCCAATGCGGGTGTCGCCCTTAAAGGGTAAATCCTCGGGCTTAGGTGTTGCCTTCTCCCAGCCATTGCCGAAGATATAAAAGGGATAAGTGGAAAAGCCCGATACCTGGTGATTAGCGCCATTCATAATGCATTTAACGTCCCGTGCAATGGCACAAAATTTACCGATAATCAGTTTATCGCCAATAAAGTCAAAGTGATAAAGCACGTTTGACTCGAAACGCTCTGGCCCTGCTGGGTCGTCGTAATAGGTGTAATCGCCGACGATAATGTTGTCACTGCTAATAAAGTTCTTCAGAAACCCCACCTGAGGGAATCCTTTTAAGGGGGATTTGTCGTTCGGGTTAGGTCCCAGTTGAGATGGGGAATGCGTCGGCATGTTTGCCTCCCTGATTATTCAATGGCTAAGAATTGGGTAATAGCGCGCAGTTTATAGTCGTAGCGCCGTTAAGAGTCACGCATAGTTAATAACAGAAAAGTCCAGTTAAACCCGCTGGTGGATCTTTTACTCACAATAGGCCGCTTCCCTTGCCAATATGGCATGTTTACGGGTTTCACCCCAGCGATAACCACCAAGTTCACCACTTTGACGTAGCACTCGATGGCAGGGGATAAGTAATGCCACCGGATTGGCGCCAATCGCCGTACCGACGGCGCGTGAGGCCTTAGGCTTGCCAATGGCCTTGGCAATATCACCGTAGGAGGCGACCTCTCCCTTAGGTAAATTCAGCAGGGCGCGCCACACATTGAGCTGAAAATTAGTGCCTTTTACCCAGAGTGATAACGGGGCAGGCTTGGCTTGGTGAATCGCCTGAGTATTAGGTGCTGTTAAATTAACCTCTGCGGCACTCGAGCCCGCAAAGTACTGGCTAAAGAGGTGATCGATTAAGCTTGCCGTTTGCGCCGTGTCCTCATAAATGGTGGCCTGACTCCAGCTCTGCTTTAGACGTTCCAATGGCGATTGAATTTGCTGCATATCGACAAAATCAAACTGGCAAATGCCCCGTGCCGTTTGGGCGATAAAGGCCAAACCGAAGGGCGTAGGATGATAGCCATAGGCAATGCTGATCCCTAAACCCTGCTGACGATATTCGAAGGGGGTGACCGCCTCGAGTTGCACAAAATGATCGTATAAGCGCGAGCCACTGCTCAGGCCTAACTCATAACTGGCACTCAAGGTCGAGTGGGACGGCTGCTGCAATAACTGTTTAGCCCGCTCAAGAGTTAAGGCCTGCAAATAACGTTTGGGAGTGATCCCCGCCCAGCGACTAAAGAGCCGCTGAAAATGGAATTCACTTAAATGGACGTGCGCCGCAATCTCGGCCAGTGAGGGTTGATGACCCACATGCTGACGAATAAAGTCAATGGCACGCGTAATTCGCTCGTAATCTTGGGTCATCGTTATCCATTCCCTAGGTTTTACAGATGGAAACACCACCATCGACCAATAAGGCTATCCCTGTGGTAAAACTGGCCGCATCGGAGGCGAGATATAGCGCCGATTGGGCCATTTCCGCGGGATCTGCGAGGCGCTTGAGGGCATGGAGGTTCTTCACAAAGGCCATGGCCTCCGGAGTATTGGCAAACTCCCGCCCCATCGGTGTATCAGTCCCGCCTGGTAATAGTGCATTGACCCTAATCCCGCGCGCGCCGTATTCAACGGCCAAGGATTGGGTTAAACCAATCATCCCCGCTTTACTCGCCGCATAGGCCGCCGTTTGCGGAAAGCCTATGGTATAGCCAACAAAGGAAGATGTAAAAATAATCGACCCTGCACCACGTTTAAGCATTTGTGGCAATTGATATTTTGCCGCTAAAAATGCACTGGTAAGGTTGGTTGTTAGGGTGTTTTCCCATTCCGCTCGGCTAAGCGCATCCGAATCTACGCCTAACTCACCATTAATGCCGGCATTATTAAAGGCGATATCTAATCCACCATACTGCTTGACGGCAAGCGCCACTAAATCACTGGCATACACCTCGTCGGTCACATCACCCGCCAGATAAACCGCTTCACCGCCTTGGGTGATTATTTCATCCACCAATGAGGCCAATATGGCGCCGCGGCGCGCGCCCAGCACCAGCTTTGCGCCTTCACGGGCAAAGCGTTTTGCGGTGGCATAGCCAATCCCCGAACTTGCCCCAGTAATGATTGCGACCTTTCCCTGTAACACTGCCATAGATATGTCTCCATTAATTGCCTCGGCCATTATGCGCCGATAGAGACATAGTGAAGGGTTAGGGCAGGTTACTCGACCCGAATCTTGCGCTTTTACACTCGGCTGCTAACGTCGTGAAAGTTTGGCGGATTGCTACGGAGTTTTAGGCAACGCCAGCGGCATAAATCAGTAGCAAAGACAGCGGGACGGAAACAACACCGATTAAGCGGAATTGATTTTTAAACGCTTGGGCTGACCATAGGGCAAATTTACGATGTTTACTCGGCGGCGTGCATGCCAAGCCTATTCCAACGCAGAGTAAGACAATGCCTATCGCCAAAAAGATCTGTGGAAATCGGGTATTGGCGCAATATTGGATAAAAATCACACCCGCCATAATTCGGCTAACCACTTCAGCAATATGGAAGTAGGGCTGCTCGCTAAATGCAATAATGCCATCAGCGAACGTCGCTGGCTTGACGACCATCACAAGACTGAATAACAGCATCAATAGACCAAAAGCCGCAATAAAGTACATCGCCATACCTTGTCTTGTGAGGTGTATTAGCACCTTTATTCAATGGTTTAATCGATACTGTTCAACCCAATAGCTTTAAGCCAGTATCGATTTCCCCTCTTTATCGCACAAGCCTTACCACAGCTCTTTTACCAGGGAGATTTTGCCATCGGTAAAGCCAAATAAGACCAGCAGAGGCTGCTCTTGCTGCCATTGTCCATCGGGTTGAATGCTGCCGTGGGCATATTCGACGGCGACATGGTTTTTACCCACAATGTAATTTAATACCCGCTGCTCCTTCGGCTGTTGATAGGCGCCGCGAGCAATATTGCGGATAAAGGCACTGCGCCAACTGGCCCTATCAAAATTAGCGCCATATTCGAGGTGGATATAATTTACATTAGGATGCAGTAATCCCAGAAAATCATCGACATCTTGTTCGCTAGAACCCGATTGGCTGACCTTATCTAAGGCTTTAAAGTAGGCATGAATTTGCGGTAATTGGCACTCAGCACCACAGGTTTGGCTCGCGTTTGCGGATGGACTCAGCAGACAACAGAGGGTGAGCAACATCGATAAATAGTATTTCATCGCAACTCCTTTGCATTGGTTATAAAAATGTCTAAATGTTGATTTTGGCTAGATTACTCTGACGTGGTGCAAAAACCAACATCGAGCAAACCTCGACTATCTGGAAGGCAAACATTTATTTATCAGCTCATTTTTGATGATTGTTTTACCTTGTTATTCAAGACTAAAACAGCGTCGTGGGTTTCACCCCCTGATTTATAATCAAGAGTCGACCAAGGAGGGTTGCTCGTTAAATTATTTAAAAGCAAAGTCAAAGTCGTGGGGCTTCACCCCACACCCGACCAAGGAGGACTGCTCGTCCTATCCTCCTTGGATGCTCCAAGACGCCCCTAACGGAGTTGAAAACCCCTTGTGCTCATTGCCAAATTTGCTATCGCTTCCGAAGGATGCGTCCCTGCACCTGCGAAAGCTAGCTCGGCATCCATGCCGAGACTCACGCAATTTGTCTATTCGCCCTGCGGCAACTCCGAGGGGAGGTGTATTCTGTTACTTCGGAGTTAACTGTTAACCCCAAAAGACTCATGCCTCTCCTGTCTTTCTTTCATATGCAAAGGCTGCGGCCATTATTCGCTGTGGTCGCTTAAGCCGCGCCGCTGACCGTCGTATGATGGCCGCTGAAATGTATATTAGCCCCAGTGTACTGGCCTAGCTGGTGCCACTGGATTATGTAATGAAGGATATGAACACGAATTAAGTGGTGAAGGGGAATATTAAAACCACATATTCAGTTTTAATCCCATTGATTTCGTGAACCCGGTGTTTTTCAAGATAGTTGTCACTCTTTGTTTAAATATTAAGCTGCATTTATTACGCCTTCTTCTGGTGCCTTATCTGGGTTGAGTGTTACAGCGCCAACCGCTTCACAATTTCTGATCTCTGTAGACCAACGCATCGGTTTTCTTTCCTTCGCCGCCTCAAGCACTTTCTTGCGCTTCGCTAAAATAGCGCCATCTTGCAGTGCATGACGTTGCCCTGGTGAGACAAAATTTAGCTGGCTGTGTTTATGCTCATCGTTGTACCAGGTTACAAACTTTTCCACCCATTCTCTTGCTGTTGCTAAGCAGCTAAAACCTGATGCCGGCCACTGTGGGCGGTATTTCAACGTTTTAAATAACGACTCTGAAAAGGGGTTGTCATTACTCACCCGCGGCCGACTTAATGATGCCGTAATACCAAGCTCTTCCAGCTTGGCTTTCATGGTCAGTGACTTCATCGGCGCCCCATTATCAGAATGCAGCACTAATGGCGTGTTAAAGCATTGCTCGCGTAACAGACAGCGTTGGATTAGCGCAGCGGCATATTCCCCACTTTCTTGCTCATGAACTTCGTAACCCACTATTTTTCTACTGTAAATATCTTCAAACAGGTACAAATAGTAGAACTGGCCTTTGACGATTGAGGCTAAATAAGTGATGTCCCATGACCACACTTGATTCGGCCCATCTGCCCGATAACTCAACGGTTTGCTTCGATTGACCGCAGCCTGAGTGCGGCCACGATGGTTAAGTTGACCATGAGCATTTAACACTCTGTAGAAGCTGGATTCCGAGGCGATATAAATCCCGTTATCTAATAATGTTGGCACAATTTGCGACGGGGGTAAGCTGGCGTACTCCGCTTGATTGCACACACTTAATATCTGTTGTCGCTCATGTTCTTCGAGTTTATTTGCTGGCTCTGGTCGAGCTGCTGTTGGCCTTAAATCAGCTTGCACTTGACCTTCTCGATACCAACGTCGATAGGTACGCTTACTGAGGCCCGTTTCAGCACAAGCCTTATAAAGGCGAGCACCATTGGTATAGGCCTCTTGGATTAAGGCAATCAATGCTATGCGCTCAGGCAAGGGGGTTAGCTCTCCTCGCTGTCGTCCCCCCAGAGCGCATTGAGCTTTTTTCTGAGCACCAGTAACGCAGCAGCTTCAGCCAGCGCTTTCTCCTTATAGCGCAATTCCCGTTGCAGCGATTTGATTTCGGCTTTGTCAGCCTTAGCCTGCTGTTTAATGGTTTTAGTTTGTACTTCTGAGGTTTGAAAACCAGCTAAACAATCCTGTTTCCACTGCTGTACTTGCTCGCGGAACAAGCCCTTTTCACGGCAATACTGGTTTATCTCCGCTTCCGACAGCGGCGCTGTTTCAATAATCACGGCAAGTTTTGCTTCAGCCGACCAATCATCGGCTGTTAATGTTTTACCTGGCACGGGGCGACCTTCTTTTCTGGCAATATCTCGCCAATGATACAAGGTTTGCACCGCGATGCCTTCTTCCCGAGCGACCTCTGCGACCGTTAAGTTGTGAGGAGGTAATAATTTTTTAAGGATCGCTTCTTTACGTTCTGGTGAATACCGAGCCATATCGTTCTCTTTTGCCGCACCCTGTCTTTAAACATAATGATTATTTAGGGGTGACAACAATCCTGACACAGGGGGAACCACGTTACAATACAATCAATCTATTAACATTCTATTTCTGGAATCGTAACTGTGGTGATTAATAGATTTTTCAAGGGTTTCTTTTCCTTTTCGCTCATGTTATTAATTGGAGCTTTGGGTTCAGGATTGTGGGAAGTTGCAGTAAAAGACTTGCTTTACTGGTTAGGTAGTATTTTTGTTCGTCTAGCTACTTCAATACATTCAGGGTATATTGATAGACTATATGAGCAAGTAGGTTCTGGCGCGGATTCCCTTTACTTTATTCCTTCACTTTTCATTTTGTTATTTATTATAGCCTCACCATTTATTGTCTTTTATATTCTCAGAAATAATTGGAGAAAACTTGAACTCGCAGAAAGAAAACTTACAAAACTATCGACAGCCAGTACTGATACCATTAAAGAAAAAGAACCCTTAACAACAGTAAATTCTAATGTTAATTCTATAAATGAAAATATTAATTCTTTCATTCAAAGTGCAACATTAAAAAAACGTAGATATGGTCAATTTATTGTCATCATGATGGTGGTTTATTTTTTCATCTCAGTTGTATACACAGATTTATTAATTGCTTCCTTGGTGAATTTAAAGGCTGTCAAAGGCATTGAACGCCGCTTAGAAATAATTAGACCTTATACTTCCGATAGGGATTATATGCTCTTGGTTAGCGAGTTTAGGCAAATAGATGACAGAGAGAAAACTCAGGTTTTAATATCAAAAATCAACTCGGTAGCTACTGAAAGCCATGTAATTTTGCCAAAGTTAGATCTTTACGGGATTAATTAATTTTAGAGGAAGTATAGTTTATAAAGCGTAAAATCCCCGTATACCTATAAGCGCACTTAGCCAACGCTGTGAAGCGTGGGCACGTTAACCCGCAGTGAGGCGCTTATAGTCTGCCGTGAGGCAACGTATGCAAAGGGAAAATCTATGTTTAAAAATACCAGCCTTTTGTGGCGATTGCTGTCGGTGTTGTCTATGCCGCTAATCGCGTCATGTCTGTTCTCCATTTGATTGGTTAAGGGGGAGAACATGCGTACAACTGCTAAACTCTCATCTTTTTAAACGTTGCCGCAGATTACACCGAGGTTTGCTAAGCCGAATTCGATTGCGGACGTGACCTTCGATGATATGGATATCATCGCAGAGCCGCCATGGATGGCTTTACGGCGTGTCACGGAAGCAATGGAATTCGGCGTGTCCGTGACGAGATCAGAAGTGCTTTGAAAAGCCTTATATTTTTAACCTAACCTTCTTTCATCCCAGCTCTACAAACAAAAACAGCCGCAAATATTTGCGGCTGTTTGTGATTAACATTCTGTATTTAAATTAGATTTAAAGCTTACGCTAAATCACTCGCTATTCATTGGCCATAGCTAATAGCGCGGGCAAGAACTCTTTATCCAATGCGGCAATTTCACCTTGCTCGATAAGCACTTGATTTAGGATCTCATGGCTAGTTAAAGGGTTGGCTAATACGACGCGAAACACCACTGTCGCTTGTCTAAAATAGCGGGCTGGCTGAATGCGGGTGCGGGAGACGAAGGATTTGCCCTGTTCGCGTTGGTGTTTTTGAATAAATTGGGTTAGACCATCGAGCAGCTCATTAAAGCGAGCGAGTTTCACCTTATCGCCTTGTTCAATCGCCACTTGCATGGCGGCTTGCACCTGCGCGGGCACATAACGATAGGTGAGCAGGCACAGCTCTGGCGCGGTGACTAGCTCAAAGTCAGGGTGTGCGTCGATTTGCTCGGCAAAATAACGGGCTTTTTCAAGGCTGTTATTGATCAGGATTTCGTAACCATCGCGGCCGATAATCTGCAAGCAGGCATGAACTAACATCGCCATGCCGGGGCGTGAGCCTTCGAGCGTTTGGCTGCCTAAATCCTTGGAGCCTCGACGCAGAATATATTCGGCGTGGTGGGCAATCGCATGGGCAAACTCAGGATTTTTAAACAGCACCATACCCGCGCCCATGGGGACATACATTTGCTTATGGGCATCGATGGTAACTGAGTCTGCGAGTTCAATACCATCGAGTAAGTGACGGTATTTATTGGATAATAAGCTTGCGCCGCCCCAAGCCGCATCCACATGGAAGTGACAGTTTAACTCACTTGCTAATGCCGCAAGCTCGCGCAGTGGGTCGATATTGCCCGTCTCGGTTGTGCCTGCCACCCCAACAATCGCCATGACTTTAATGCGTTTATTCGCCAGTTCGGCGGCGACTTCGCGCATTTTGGCAACATCGACTTTATTATTGCCATCGGTTGGGATGCTGACGATATTGTCGCGACCGATACCGAGCAGATCGACGGCCTTACCTAAAGAGTAGTGGCCGCGCTCGGAGACCAGAATCGCTAAATCATCGAAGCCATAGTGGCGCAGCGCCTTGATTAAGCCTTCGCGGGTCACGCCTTTAAAGTCGCCATCGGCCTTGAGTAATTGGTTGCGGGCAATCCACAGGGCGGTGATGTTAGCCACAGTGCCACCGGAGCAAAATGCGCCGAGGGAATGGTTGGCGCTGTGCATCCAATTACGATAAAAATCATCATTTTGGGCGTAAATCAAATGGTGCATCATGCCGAGCACTTGGCGCTCAAGCGGGGTAAACGCCTTGGAGGTTTCGATTTTAACCAAGTTTTGATTCAGCCCCACCATCATTTTCGACAGTGGTAACACGAAATAGGGCAGTGCCGAGGTCATATGGCCGATAAAACTGGGCGCCGCCGTATGTACCGAATGCGCCACCAGATTTTGCATGATTTCGTCAGTGTAGTCGGAGACAAAACGCGGCTGGCTTGGAATTTCAAAGGCTTGAAAATCGGTTTCGATTTCGGAGAGCGGCTTTTCCAGCGCGGCAATGCTGTCACCCAAAAAGCCGGCTAAGTCCTCGGAAAGCTTCTGCTCGATAATGCTTAAGGTGGATTCCGCATCTTCGGGCACAGTGAAAATTCGCATCAAACTGTCTTCGGATGCGATGGCTTGGCGAGGGAGTTTTTGGGTCATGGGGCTTGCCGTCTATTAATTCTTATAGTGAAACCGCAAAGGTGATTAAAAGTATAACCAAATACATGGCGCTTAAACCCATTTACGGATTACCAAAAAGGGAGCTCACTTTACTGCAAGGCCTTTTAGGCATCAAGCACTAAAACACCGCTTAAGTCAGTGCTTGGGTTACAGAATAAACAAAGGCGCTATGAATAGCGCCTTGGGTGTCTGTCGTTAGCTATCACAACACTAAGGTAAAGTTAGCGCTTGCCCAGCATCAAGACCGCGCCAATATTACGGGCGGTATTGGTCAGATTCGTTTTGGCGTTAGCCAGCACATCGTCCAGTGGACTTAAGTGTGGAATGATGGGGAAAATCGCCGCCATACCTTGCTCAAGCACGGCATTGGCATTGTCGCCAAGGCAACCCGCAATCCCGATAGTCGGAATATTTTGCAGCTGCGCTTGCTTTAAGACGCCCATCGGGGTTTTGCCAAATATGGTCTGGCCATCGATTCGGCCTTCGCCCGTGATGACAAGATCCGCGCCGCGAATTTTGTCTGCCAGTCCTACCGTTTGCATCACAATTTCGACACCGGGTTTAAGCTCTGCACCTAAAAAGGCCATTACGCCCAGCCCCATACCGCCCGCCGCGCCCGCGCCAGCTTGGTTGCGGTGATCGGTGACACCACTTTGGGCAATCACATCGGCATAGTGACTCAGTGCTGCGTCTAAGGTGCTGACCATCTCTGGCGTTGCGCCTTTTTGCGGGCCAAATATGGCCGAAGCGCCACGCTCGCCGCACAGCGGATTATCGACATCGCAGGCCACTTCAAAGGTACATTCTTTCAGTAGTGGATGAGCGTGGCTCATATCGATACTGTCAAGCTGAGACAGCGCCGCGCCGCCCGCGCTTAAGGTTTTACCTTGTTTATCCAGCAGTAAAATATCCAGCGCTTGGGCCATACCTGCGCCGCCATCATTGGTCGCACTGCCGCCTAAGCCTAAAATAATGTGCTTTATCCCGCGATTGAGCGCATCACAAATCAGCTCGCCCGTACCATAACTGGTGGTGAGCAGCGGGTTACGCTGATCCCTTGGTACATGGTGTAAACCCGAGGCGGAGGCCATTTCAATCACCGCAATCGTGCCTTTGGCTTGCTGGCCTAAAATGCCGTAATGGGCTTTGACTTTATGGCCGAGTGGCCCCATGACCTCTAAATTGACAATGCTGCCGCCAGTGGCATCGACCATAGATTGCACAGTGCCTTCGCCGCCATCGGCGACGGGGATTTTGACAATCTCACAGTCTGGGATCACTTGTGTTAAGCCTTGTTCGATCGCATTAGCCACATCGAGTGCGCTTAAGCTTTCTTTAAAGGAATCGGGGGCGATAACTATCTTCATTCAAAATCCTACAGCTTTTTGGGCGCACGGATGCGCCCAAGGATGAGAAAAGTGTGGCTTAGAGCAGCACTAAGCTTAGTACATACACGGTCAGCATTGCGGTGACGCCTTGGATAAGGGTCGCCATGGTTTGTGCTTTATAGGCTTGTTTAACGCTCATGCGGCTAAATTGAGTCACCACCCAGAAGAAGCTGTCGTTGGCGTGGGAGACTGTCATGGCGCCAGCACCAATGGCCATTACGGTTAACACACGGCCCATATCGCTACCAAGACCAATATCGCCCAGCATTGGCGCGACTAGAGCCGAGGTGGCCACTAGGGCAACGGTAGATGAACCTTGAGCCGATTTCAGCGCGGCGGCGACGATAAAGGGCATAAAGATACCCACCCCTAGCGCCGACAGTGAACTACCGAGGAAGTCACCGATAGGTGTGGCTTTTAACACGGCGCCGAAGGCACCACCGGCACCAGTGATCAAAATAATCGGTGCTGCGGCGACGAGGCCTTGGCTGATGCGTTCGCTAAACTCGGCAATCTTGTTATCGCTTTTCAGTAACAGCAGTGACAGGAACAGACCGATAAGCAGGGCGTTAACGGGTTGGCCAAGGAAGACTAACAGGCTGAATAGGCCTTCTTTGCCCAGTGGTGCAGACGGGAAGTTGGCGATAGAGCCTAAGCAAATTAATAGGATAGGCACAAAAATCGGTGCAAATGCCTTTAATGGGCTAGGGAGTGTGCCATAGCTTTGTTTTAAGGCTTCAAAATCAGCAGCTTGTGCTTTGAGTTCTTCCGCACCTTCGCCATCGGGTTCAACAATGGCAAAACGGTTCGCCCATAACATCCCCGCAAGCGCGGCAACGGCAGCAACAAATAAGCCGACACCAATCACTAGGCCTAAGTTGGACTCTAGCCCTAAGTTACCTGCCGCGGCGATAGGGCCTGGTGTGGGCGGTACAAAGGTGTGAGTGGCATACAGGCCTGTGGCTAACGCCACGCTCATGGAGACGCTCGAAACCTTCATGCGGTTGGCCATGGATTGTTTAAGCGAGTTTAAAATGACGAAGCCAGAGTCACAAAACACCGGAATCGACACTAAATAACCGATGATGGACATAGTGAGTGTTGGGAAGCGTTTGCCCAAGACTTTGATCACCACGTCCGCCATGGTAATGGCGGCGCCGCTCTTTTCGAGGATGATACCGATAATGGTACCTAACACGATCACCAGACCGATATAGCCGAGGATATTACCAAAGCCTGTGGTGATGGTTTTGGCAATATCGCCACTCGGTAAACCGTAGGCGAAGGCGGCGATAAAGGCGGCCAGAATTAAGGTTAAAAACGGATGGAGCTTAAATTTTGAGGTCGCGATAACAATAAATGCAATCACGCCGATGAGGATGAGCACTAAGTTCATATGTTTTCCCGTTCAGTCTTGGCTGAAGTTCTTAAGTGGTTTTGGCTGTTTTTGTAGGGCGCGGTCTTTATTTGATCCCAAGTCCAAATAAAGGCTGCTTTAAGGTCAGCCTATTATTGAACACTGTCAGTTGAATAGCTTTGGGTAAATCGACGGAATTACGGGCGGAACTGGCCCTTATTTTGTGCATGCGCACAAAATAAGGGCCGTGAATTCGAATGTAATGCTAAGAATATTGTTGAACCAACGTGAGCCGCGCTTATTGACGACGGATAAAGGACTCGACATATGCCGCGGTGCGGGCATTGAGGATGGGGTCGTCCGACGCTGCTATGCCTTTGGGCAGGAGCAGAGGATTAAAGATGCTTCTATCACATTGTTGCACTTGAGGATCGCTATCGCGCTTGCCATCAATCACCACTTGGCCGACGAGAATGCGCGAACGGTTTTCTGGCCAAAGCACTGTCGGGTTATTAATCTCATCGCCTTGTTCCGCAAACTGAATGTACAGATCCCACTTGGCAGGTTGAGACTGAATTCGCTTGAGCAACTCAGGCTTGAGAAAGTCATCACCAAGCTGTGCCAACGATTGCTGGGTGAGGGCTTGCGTGCCCGCGACGGGTTCAAAAATCCATTTACCCGCAATGCTGTTATTTTGCTTGTCGGTAAACAGAAAACTGTTCACCCCAAAGTACTGGCTATTGGCAAAACTCGGGCTCGGCGGCAATTGTTTTAAATAGTCGAAAAAGGCCTTGGCATCGGGCTTATTATCGATAAGCCATTGCTTACCTTCGGCGCCTTGCTTGCTCTTGGTTTGGAACAGATAAAAATCCTCTAGGTTACTGGCAAAAAACATCGGCACATTGGTGGTGACAAAGTTGAGGTTTTCCCGCTCGCCATCGATTTTTAATGACATGAAGCGCCCCGGGGTTTTATCGGACAGCTTAGGATTAGTGCCGCCGAGGGAGAAACGGGCGGTCACTTTAATGGGATTTTGATTAAAAAAGGGAATGTTGAGTGAATCGTGCAATTGGGGATTGGGGGCAAAGTAGCCCGAGGTACAAAACCCTTTTGTATGATTGCGCAGTTTAACTTTTTTACCCGCCTCGCGACTCGCCGCATCTGGCGTGCCGTTCACTGCATCCACTAATTCTGGAATGGTACGCTCCGCCGCGCTGGCAAGTGGGGCGACAAACACTGAGCCGACCATTAGGCACGCAGTGGCGAATGAGCTGAGTTTGGCATGATATGGCTGCATGGATTTCCTTCCTTAACAATTTAACCGTATGGGTGTCTTGTGCATTGATAGGAAAGGACGAGGCGAAATTATCTTTCACTTATTTTGTGAATATCTGGCCAGAGGACGGCAAAACTAAGCCAAGACTGCTGGATTATGCCTGAGCTTGTATGAGTGAAATATCTTGGCTAATTTCAATTCATTCATTGAGTTAACGCTTGCTGATGTTGAGTTTTACGCTAGTGGTGATATGGGGCACTACTCGAGTCGGTAATTTGAGGTATCTATCAACTGCCCAAGATAAAGGCTTAACAATCCGTGGAGGGAATGGATGTCACTCTTGGTGAGTTGCTGAATTTTATCTAACCGATACCTTAGGGTATTTCGGTGAATAAACAGCGCATTAGCGCATTGCTGCGCATCACCAAAGTGAGTGATATAGGCGGCTAGGGTTTTGCGTAACTGACCATTTTTATCGGCCTTGGCTAACTGTTGGTAGGGACTGGCCAGCGCCTGACCACGCCAATCATGCTTGAGCCCAGATAACAGCACTTGCAAGGAGTAGTCTTCAAACAGGTATTTAGTGCCCTCGGGGTTAAGCTGCTTGCCTAAGTTCAAGGTTTCCTGCGCGGTTTGGTAGGAGCGCGCAATACCGCCTTTTTCAGGGAAAAAATGCCCTAGGGCGATTTTAAAATTTAAATCCATTTGCGCCGGTAAGCGCTGCAGTAGTTTATCGATACGTTGGTTTTCAAGCTCGGGATCCCATTGTTTACCATCCAGAAAGGCCGGTTTTAAGATCACCAGTTGCGACATCGAGGTCATGGCTATCAAGTTGCCGCGATCGGGATTTTGCAGTAAATGCAGCACTTGCTTGAGGATTTCGCTGACTCTGGGATTACGCTCGTCTGCGTTTTGCTCGCTCTGGATTAATGAAGAAAACGCAGCGGATTTTTGCTGGGGTGGCGCGGATTGTTTTTCACTGACTTCAATTATGGCGGCCACTCGCGGCAAATTGATATCGATGTCGAGTTGCTTGGCCCAGCGATGCAATTGCTCATCGTCATCGGTTTGCGCCTTAATCAACTGCAAAATAAATTCTTCACGCTGACGATTTTCCCACTGCAGCTGATCCTGCTGATTGGCTTGCTCGACAATCATCTCGGCGGTCATTTTTAGCAGCTCACCGTAGTGGGTTAACTCGGCCGGATCGCCAGTAATACCAATCACCCCAATAATTTGCCCTTGATAATGCAAGGGCAAATTGATGCCGGGTTTGACGCCATGTAAGCCTGAGGCTACTTCTTCACTCAGTTCCACATTGCGGTTTTGGGCGATAGCGAGCAGCGCCCCCTCGTGGGTCGAGCCAATACGTTTGGGATCGCCGGAACCTAAGATCACGCCCTGACCATTCATCACATTGATATTGTGCCCAATGATTTTCATGGTGCGACTCACAATTTGTTTAGCGATGTGTTGATCCAAAACGTACATAACTCACCTTAATTTTCAAAGGATTGATACAAAGCTTCGCCTAAACGGCGACGCCATAAGGGTAAAGGCAAACGACAGAAAAGGGCAGGTGTTTTTTTATCTTCTATACTGAGAATTGAACCCAACTCTTGTTAACCTATTTTTAACAATTGAGTTGGGGAAAGGTTATGGCGGTATTTTGTTCCCTTAAGTGTCATTTGTCCCTTTGTGGACAGGGCGAAGGATATCACGATGAAAGTCTATCTCTTACCTTCTGTACTCAGTATGTGCGTTGCGGCAAGCCTTCAGGCGCAGGCCGCTGAGTTCAACGTTAATCACGGGCAATCCCTCTCGGCAGCGGCAGGGTTGAGCCAAAAACACAGCTTTAAAGAGGTCAAAACGGTAACGCTCAATAAAGGTCAAAGCAAAACGAAAGCGTTGCAGTATTTCGATGGTGTGCTGGTGTATGGCCATCATCTGGTTGTGAGCACGGATGATACAGAACAAAGCGCCATGGGGGATGTGGCACAAATTGCGGATGATTTTTCGGTAGCGGCAGGGATTTCTCAAGGGCAGGCGATTGCGGCGTTGAATCGGTTATATCCAGGTTCGGCGGCAACCGGTAAAAAGGATGTGCAACTGGTGATCTTGATGACCGAGGATACCCCGAGGTTAGTGTATCGGGTGTCTTACTTAAGCGATCAAACCGATGCGTTATCTCGACCAACGGGTTTTGTCGATGCGCAAACCGGCGAGGTGCTTGAGCACTGGAATGAGATCATGACCGCCAAGAATAACGTGGGTAAACCCGGTGGTGGAGGAGGCGGCTCAGGCGGCAGCAGTACTCCCTTGGATGCAACGGGTCCTGGTGGCAATGCCAAAATCGGTGGTTACTACTACGGCAGTGATTACGGTTTTCTTAAGGTGAGTGAGTCTAATGGTACATGCACTATGACCAACGCCAATGTGAAAACCGTGAACATGGCGAACTCGACCCGCCGAGGTTCTGTGTTCACCTTTACTTGTCCGGAGAACACTTATCAGACGGTCAATGGCGCTTATTCGCCATTAAATGATGCCCACTATTTCGGTGGCGTTATTTTTAATATGTATAAGGATTGGTACAACACTGCACCGTTAACCTTTCAGTTAGAAATGCGGGTGCATTATGGCCGTAACTATGAAAATGCCTTCTGGGACGGCTCGGCTATGTCCTTCGGTGATGGTGCGAGTTACTTCTATCCCCTCGTGAGTTTGGACGTTTCCGCCCATGAAGTGAGCCACGGCTTTACCGAGCAGAACTCGGGCTTAAATTACAGCGGCCAGTCCGGCGGTATCAATGAAGCGTTTTCGGATATTGCCGGTGAGGCGGCCGAGTTCTACATGCGTGGCAGTAACGACTGGAAAGTGGGCTACGACATAGTTAAAGGCAGTGGTGCATTGCGTTATATGGATAATCCACCTAAGGATGGCCGCTCAATCGACAATGCTGCCAATTACACTAGTTCCATGGATGTGCATTACTCCTCTGGGGTGTTTAACAAAGCTTTTTACACTCTGGCGACCAAGAGTGGTTGGAATACCCGCAAGGCGTTCGATGTGTTTGTGTTAGCGAACAGGCTGTATTGGACACCAACCTCGACCTTTAACCAAGCGGCCTGTGGTGTGCAGCAGGCGGCGAGTGCCAATGGTTCTGATTATCCTGTGGCGGATGTGGCTGCGGCATTTGCCGTGGTGGGCGTGAGTTGCCAATGATATTGAGAGCCGTGCAGCGTTTTGAGGGCAGTTAAGTTGCTCGACTAAACCTTTCTAAGCTCCAGTTTCTAAGATTTAGTTTCCGAGTTCCTGTCTATAAGCCCCTTAATGGGGCTTTTTATTGGGATTTGATTGGGGTTTATTTAGGAACAGAACTTGCCAGCAGGCCTGCGATACGCGCTTGAAGTGTGGGGAGCTGTTCGCGCTCAAACTCGGGATGCTGTTTTAGCCAAAGATTGTTGCGCGGGCTAGGGTGGGGCATGACCATCAGCCTAGGCCAATATAACGACCATTGCTCAATGGCTTGGGTCACTGTGATCTTCTTGTTCGTTTGTGGGGTAGATACCGCTATCGCTTGAGAGCTTAATGCTACGTCTGTCGTATCTATGGTAGGTGTGCGCGGTAGATGGTAATCAATGGCATATTGACCAAGGACCAGCACTAATTCTATCTGTGGCATCAAGGCCAATAACTTCGCATGCCAAGTTGCGGCGCACTCGGGGCGTGGCGGTTTATCACCTTGCTTTTTTCCATTGCGTTCAATGGTTCCCGGAAAACAAAATCCCATCGGTACTATGGCAAACAATGCGGGGTCATAAAATTGTTCCCGACTGACATTAAGCCAAGCGCGCAGCCGCTCGCCACTGGCATCGTCGAAGGGGATGCCCTTATGATGGGTTTTTACGCCGGGGGCTTGGCCGGCGATTAAGATCCGTGCTTGGCTACTGGCTTGCAAGATGGGCTTCGCTGGTAGGGGTAATTCGGCCTGACACAGTTGGCAAGCGCGGATTTGTTTAAGCAGTACATTGAGCTCGGCTGAGCCGTTTGGCTCGATAGCTGGGTGCGACATGTCTGTCATCATCAAGCCCCAAGTTTGCTCAATAGCTGGTAGAGCCAATAGCCAAAGAGCGCATAGGAGGCGACTAATACAAGGTAACTCAATAACTTGGCTCCCAAGGCTTTAGTGGGAGCTTTGGCATGAGAGGCTAATGCAATATGGCCCAAGATAATCGCAAACAGGGCGCAGGGTGGCAGCAGATAACTGATGCCTAAGATGAATAGGGCACCAAGACTCAGCAGCCAGTTCGCGTGTTGGTTGCTGGGCTGGTTAAGTTGGCGTAACTGCAGCGGTAATAAAATCAGCCCAACGCCGACAATGATCATGCCGAGATTGAGTGCAAAGTCACTCCAAGCACGGTGATCATAAAGGGTTAAGGCAAAGGCGAGCAATGGCACTATCAGTGCGGTCAGCACGTGGCGTTTGGCAAAGAGGGGATTACGATACTGACCCGCAAAAAAGAACAGCCCCTGCATCAATGCGTTGATAAGAGTAAATCCACCCAGTCCGACGATGATAAATAAACTCGCCGTGCCACCGCTGGAATCGAATGCCATGGCTGGGGTAGCGAGCAAACTTAAGCCTATCGAGGCGGGCAGAGGCGATAAACGCCACAAACGCCACAAGCAACAAGTGAAGGACGACATCTAAGATCCAATGATAGTTAACTCTCTGAATTAACATCCGCTAAAGTGCCAGTAAACTCAAGGAATACCTCACCTTCGGCGTAAGTTTTGCCTCAGAGTCTGATCTTATTCAAGATTTTGGTCGCTGGAATAGACTGGACCTGTATCTAAAGCGCGGTGAGTGTTCGTTGGCAATAAAAAAGCCCGCAGTGCGGGCTTTTGATTATCAATAAACGCAGATTAGAGCTTGTAACTCATGCTCAGCATCAGCATTTGTGCAGTGTAGTCATGGCTGTTGTTGCCAAAGCCTACGACGTTCCAAATGCCATCAACGGCGATATCGTTAGCGGCGTCATTGTCCTTATAGTTCTCAATTTTGTAATCGAAGCGTAGCGCGAGTTTCTCGGTCGCTTGATATTGAGCGTATAAGTTAATGTTATGGACTTTGGCAAAATAGTCGCCATAGTCGCCGGTGATACCTTGTCTGACTTGAGTGTTACTGTCGGAGTCTGAGTAAGTGTAATCCAGACCTAGGCGTAACTTGTTCTCCAGCAGATTGTTGTAACTGATGCCAGCGCCAACCACATCCACTTTGTCTTCAATAAAGCCAGTCCAAGTTGGGGTGCTGTAATTGCTGCTACCCGCTTGTTCTGATTCTATGGTTTGGTGGTTGTAGAAGGCCGTTGCCAGTAAGTCAGCGGTGATCATATAGCTGATATTGGCATCGTAACTGGTGTCTTTTGACTCAGTTAAGCCAATCACAGTATCGGTATAATCATCCAGCGCATAACGGGCACCGAAGTCTATGGTCAGGCTTTCGAGTGGCGTGTGAGTGATGCGTGCTTCGATTTGGGTTCTGTCACGGTCAGCCAGATTGTACTTACGTAACAGGCTGTTGGTTTCAGAAGACGTCCATTCAGACGCTTGGTATTGTGAGCCGTCACGGTTGCCGTAACTGCCTTTTACCCACATGTCCCACATGTCGAAGCTATTGACGCGCAAACGGGCCCAAACGGTGTTCTCATCCGTGCTATCACGGTCTTGATACTCACGTTCGTCACGCTTGAAGTCATAACCACCATCGAGCTTAATGCCGTGGGTAATACGATAATCCGCCGCCACTTTGAAGCGCTGTGTGCGGTTATCGTAAGGGGTGTTATAGGCCACCTTACCACTGACATTGTTGATGCTGATCTGAGTCCACTCTTCGATTGGGGTATTGTTGTCACGGTCGTAATAATCGTAACTACCCGTTAAGCGAAGGGAGTTGCTGACCTTGCTCACGACTTTGAGGTTCATGCCTAGTAGGTCGACTTTGGCGTCTACCGCATCCGTTGGCAGTTGATAACCGTAGCCAGAGGTCACCAGTGACTGATCTTGGCTCATTTGTCCGGTTAAAATACGGCCAGACAGTGAGTTACTGCCGTCGTTATACTGACCCATCAGCGACACTGTGTGTGACTGGTTATCGGGATCGAGTGCAATGGCACCAGTCGTTTGCGCACCAAAGGTGGGGTTGAAGGCACTGTCAAAGTTCAGCTGGTTGTATTCATTTTTGAAAATTGAACCATTGTAACTGAGCGCTGTGAACCAACGATCGCCTTTGAGTTTCACGCCCGCTTCTATGGTGTCAGTGGTGTAATCCACGGGTTCTGCCAACATCATAGATTGGTTAAAGAAGCTACCAGCGGTTTGTTTTAAACCGGTTTTTTCTTCACGCATGTAGTTCACATAGGTGCTCCACAGCGACTCACCCTGATATTCGAACCCAAGGCCCGCGCGTTCACGTTTCAGTGATAACTCGAGGCTGTTGAGGCTGTCCATCAACAGTGGCATTTGGCTGCTTGAACCTGCGGTGACCCAGTTATCGGGTAAGGTCAGGTTATTGCCGCCGATACCAGAATAGGGCGAGAGGGCACTATTGCTATCGTAGGTGGCAATTTGGCGGTAGTTCAGATTGATATTGTACTGGCCTTGTTTGCCCGCATTTACATCTAAACGTCCGCCGTCCATTCCCAGTTGATAGGCCTCAACACTGGCGCGGTAACCTTTTTCACCACGGTAGGCAAGGTCTGCATCTAACTTGCCCGCAACTTCGTTTTTAGAACCAAAGGCATTGGCAGAGCGAATGTCCTCTTCGCCATTGTAACCTACGCCGACACCGACAGTGCCAGATACACCCGTTTCAACCACGCAGCCTTTACAGCTCCATGCTGAGAGTTTCACTTTGTCGGTATTGGCATTGGCGAGGCCATAACCATCGGCAGCTACGGCTAAGCCTGTGTTGGCTAATAACGCTAGAGTGATCAAATTGAGTTTGAATTTCATCTTCTCGTCTCCTTAGCGCTGTAATAGCTTGCCAGATGGATGGTTAGAACCATGGACCTGACTATGGCAATTTAAGCAGCTTCTTCCACCCGTAAAGGCATTGTCACCGACATTTGAACCTAAACCAGTGTTACCTAAGTAGGCATTGCTGGCGTGGCCATCGCTGGCGTGACATTGCTGACACAGCTGCGGCGCACGGGTTTTCAGCATGGCATCGTTCACGCTGCCATGGGGATTATGACAAGTGACACAGTTTTCAGTGACGGGTGCATGCTCCCAGAGTTTTGGGCCGCGCTTCTCGGCGTGACAGGAATAACAAGTTTCGTTAATGCTTGGCTTGTTTAGGTCAGAATCTGTCATGCTCCCATGGGGATTGTGACAGTCGCTACAGGTCATTTGTGCCCATTTGAGTGGGTGACTTGAGCGTTTGTTCATATCCGCTTTTTGCTTAGTGTGGCAGCTTGTACAGACGTCCATCTCAGTGTTTTTAGATAACACTGGGTCTTTCGCGACGTGAACTTGGTGGCACGAGGCACAAGCAACATCGGCATTGTCATGGTGACCGCCATTCCAAGACATACGCTTATCGTCTTGGTGACAGCTCATACATACGCTGTTTTGCTTGTCGGCACTTAAGGTCGATTGCTTACCAAAAGTGATCATCGGCTCATTGCCGCCCTTGTTGTGTTGACCCATAGGTCCGTGGCAAGCCTCACATTGTAGGCCAGCCATTGGGCTCTTAGTGGAGTCAATGGCGCCGTGGACACCTTTGAAAAGGTCCATCACTTTTTCGGATTTCTTGTGGCACATCAAGCAAGAGTCTGCACCTTTAGGTGAGTAGTTGCCTTCGGCAAACTTCTTATCTAAGGTCGCTTCGACTTGCTCTGGCGTCATTTTTTCATCCCACTTGGAGGCGTGAGCACTCGGTGCGATGACAAATACCATGACCGCAGACATCATCAATGCCGGCAGTAGGTTTTTCATTTTGTGGCTGTTCTTCATAATAGGCTTCCCAATTTGTCCCAACAAAATTCAAGAAAGGGGGAGCGAACTCCCCCTGCTTGGGCAAATTACATTTTCACTTGAGTGTGATCTGCAACTGTTGGGGTATGGCAGTAGAAACAGGTTTCTGACTGTGCCGCTTGGTTGGCTTGAACATAATCACCGTTCACAATCGCACCCATATTTTCTAAGCCGTGGCCAATAGATTCTGGCGCGTGGCATGAAGTACAAGTTGCTGTGATTGGGGTGGTGTATTTACCGGCAGATGTGGCCAGTGCACCCTTCACTTTGAACGCGTCTAAGTTGAAGTCGTTGTGGCACTGAGTACATTCTTTGATAACGCCTTGCTCACCGTGAACTACGTGCAGTTTCATTTCGAAACCACCTTTGTTTGCACCGCTTGCATAGGTACCATCAGGGGTATGACAGGCCACACAGGCATCCACACCGACAATTGGCTTACCGCTTGCGTCTTTGGCATGTGAAACTTGTTCTGTCATCACAAAGCCTGAGTGGTGACCTTTGTGTAGCTCGAAGGTATCACTGTGACAGTTTTGACAAGTGCTGAAGTTCACTGAGTTCACATGGCGCATGCTAGGTGCATTACCTGATTTAGTACCGAAGACTAAGTCGGCTTTCATGCTGGTGGTTGTGCTATCAGCAGTACAAGCCGTCAGCGTGGTGCCAGTGTTACACATTTCCAGACCGATAAAGGTAAAGGCGGTATCAGTATCGCCAGCACCAAATGGCAGTGCAGGGGTGGTGAATACCAGTTTACCGTCAACTAAGGTCACACCATCTTGCAGTGCACCATCTTTAACGAGGTCTTTGGCTATCTTCGCAGCACCGCTACCTGGGCTCTTGTTGTAGCCCATGATTGGGAAGTTAGGACCGACGTTAGTGATCGTTTCTAAACGTTTGATCTTATCTTGTACGCTTGCTGCATCGATGGCATTACCGTCTTTATCTAAGATAGATACGGTTAATACCGCAGTATTGTCTTCTTGACCAGCGAGTGTTGCAGACATACCTAACTGAGCCATGATAGCTTTCTTCTCAGCGGTTTTGCCTGTGTGTAACTCGGCGGTCCAATTGCTGTTGTGACAAGCGATACAGTTAGAGTTATCTAACTGCTGAGAGTGGCCTTTGCCTGCGGCAAAATCAACGGCAGTATGGCAGCTACCACAGGTTGCGGCGGTTGGAATACGTGACCAGTTGCCCCAATCCGGTGCGGCTTCGGTTTCAACGTGACAGCTTTGGCAGCTTTCTAACGAACCTAAGGTGAGGTCTTTATGTTTAGCGTGGACTAACACGTTAAATTCTTTACCTACACCCACTTTGCCTGAAGTGTGGCAAGTCGCGCAGTAGTTCACATCTGAGTAAGCGCCGCCGTGTTTCACATTGGCTAAGTCTTGGTGACAAGCATTACAGCTTTCTGTGGCGACGACTTTGCGGCTGTAACCCGGTGTTGCACCTGTGTCAGCGGTAAAATCAACATAAGCGTTGCTATTAGGGACTTGTGTGCCATCTGGTAATGGCGTGTTGTAAGCGCGGATCAGAACACGTTGCGCTAACTGATCGTTGTAGGTGATCTTAGCGTTGGCGCTGAGGTTCATCTTGAAGGTGTAGCTGTAGTGGCCGTTCTTCATGTCCACGAAGGTACCGGGACAGGTAGATGCCACATCACAGGTCTCATCACCGAAGTATTGCCACTGAGAGGCATTACCGGCACCTGTTGCACCCTGTGGAATCAACTGAGCTGCAGCAAAGCGCATTTTCTGCAGACCAACAACGGGTAAATCGTCTTCGTTAGTGACGGTGAATTCCACACTTGGGACACCGTTAGTCACTACTGATTTGTTGAATGTAAAATTGAGTTTTTGAATGGCTGGAGCTGGCTCGCCACCAGGTTCACCGGGTTTACCATCGTTACCATCACTTCCACCACAGCCAGTTAAGGCCACAGTGACAGCACTTGCTGCGAGCAGCAGTGCGATTTTTGATTTTTGTGCGTTCATCATTTTTTTCCCTGCATAGGTTTGGCATTACTTAAGCGCTTATCTTCTTCGCCCGACAGATTCTTTGTCTGTGCTTTGGTCTCGAAGGCGACTTAAGTGGATGCTGGAAATAGAATTCCCCAAGGAAAGGCTAACCTAACATGCCCCTAAAATCTTCAAGGCCTTTGCTAATGTGTGACTTGGATCTTTCTATTTCTAAAGAGGTAGTTAAACCACAGGGGAAAAACAAATTTAGATCAAAAAAACGACGGATAGTGAGGAGGAAAATAAAAAAAGAGAGAGGGGTTACCTCTCTCTTTTTGTCCAGTCTCTTTAATCGCTAAAGAGGTGGTTTATTTAGTTACCGTGAGCTTTCATTAATTGAGTAGGAGTATGGCAAGTTGCACAGCCTTCAGACGCACGGGTTTGAACATCCGCAGCATCGACTCCATCTAAGATACCGCCGTTAGCTTCAATGTGAGACTTAGCCGCATCAGAGAGATACTTCTGGTGACAGCTTAAACATGCACCCGCATCTGAAGATACCCAAACACCCGCTTTATCATAGGTTGCTGAGTTTGGATAAATCCATGTACGCTTGGGAGCTCGGCCAAGTTCAATGCCTGTGACGACACCGCTTTTTTCGACGTGGCAAGTTGCACAATCGCTCTTAAGAACAGTGCCTGATTGAACGCCAGCATATTTCAGATAGTGACCTTCTGCTTCATGGGCTTTCCAGGCAAAGCTGGTTGCTTGATCGAACTTACCTGAATTTCGAACCGTCTCTTTAAGTGCTTTGTCTGGGGTATGACAAGTCTGGCAGTTCACGCCGTTATCGTAATGCAGAACTTGCTGATTGTGACAGCCTTGACAATTTGAAGTGTCAACAATAGGACGACGGCTAGCTGGAGACGCTGCGCTATCTACACCATTGTCTTTCCAGACAAAGTGGTATGGGGCTTCTTTCACTGGCACTTTACGTACGGTATCGTCTGCACAGTTAGTTAGAACTACCTCGGCAACACCGTAACCACCATTATTGAAACACACTTCTAATGCTGACCAGAGTTCAAAGGTTTTACCGTTAGCGTCCGCTGGCAGGTTGAACTTAGTGCCAGTTAACGTGTAGGTTTTGGTCGCTTCGTTGTAAGTGCCATCGCTCAGTGCGATACGACGGTTGCTGTAAGAGGCATCAGCATAGCTTGGGTAATCTTTATCAGAATCCCATGCCACAACTACGCGTGAGCCTTGGTTTACAAATGTTTTATCGATAGCGTTGCCATCTTTATCAACCACTTGAACATCAAAGGTAATCTTACCTGTGTCATTCACACCCACATTGCTGAACTTGATGCCCATTGCTTGAGTATCAGAATAGGCTTTCAGTACATCACCATGGCGCTTAGCCGCGCTGCCAGTACCGCCGTAAGGCTCGGTGGCATTGTGGCAAGACATACAATTAGTGCTGCTGTGGTGAGAAGATGGTTTTTCGGTATGACAACCAATACAAGCTTGATTGCTTAAATCGGCTTTGAAGAGGTCAGCATTCGCAGGCGCTCCCGCACCTTCAACGTGACATGCTGAACAGTCCGCGGCAGGTTTTAATGGGAAAGTCACTTTACCGTAGTCGTGTAACGAACCACCGTAACCGACAATCTTATAAGGTGCTGGAACTTCTGCGCCTGTCTCATCGAAGGTATGACGCTCACCACCTTTGTGGATAGCGTGGATCATGTAAGTGAATTCAATGCTATTGCCTGATTCTGGGTCGCCAGAAGTTGCAGTGTGGCAAGAGGCACAGTTTTCAAGATCAATACGACGACCACCATGCAGCTCTAAGCTTTCTGGTTGGTGACAGGTGTAACAGGCTTGAATAGAAACCACATTGCGGGTTTGAATGCCTTCAGTTTTGCCTGTAGACGGTTGCCAATCGAAATGGGCGTTGGCCACAACCTGTGGTAAATCCAGCTCCATTGTGGCGCGTTGAGTCGCATCGGCACTGTAAGTGACTGTGAGTGGCTCAGTTACATTGGCAATGTTGGCCTGATAGGTGTAGCTATAGCTACCGTCACCGTGGTCAACTAAGCAAGTGTCGCATTTATTTGCCGCTTCCACGTTGGCTTGGTATTGGGCCGATGGATTTAGGTTATCGACACCTGATGGAACAGTGCCTGGCTCTTTTTTGGCATTGATATAGGCTTGCCATTGATAGCCGCGATCCGCTGGTTTAGCTGGATCGTCCGTTGCTTCAGTCACATGGGTGAGCTGAGCAATACCGAATCGTAAATCGTGATCTTTCGTTAAGCCGAGTACGGCCACACCATTGGCATTTTCCAATGTAAAATCAACGGTGACTTTGCCAGCATCAACAGTGGCATTTGTGAATTTCGCTTTTAACGTTGAGGTTGCGTCGATATTAACACCAACAACGCCTGGTTTACCGTCTTCACCATCTTTACCATCACTGCCACCGCAACCAGTGAGAAGAAGTGAAAGTAAACCGGCACCCAACATCGCTTTTGTTGCGGTATTGAAATTGAACCGTTTCATCATGATATTTCCCTGCAATAGTTTTAATCATCATTAAGCGCTTAGCAAATAAGAATAAATCTCATTAACCGCATTTAATGTGTGGAATTAGATCCCACCTGTAAGGCTAACTAAGTCATTGGTATTTATCAGTCACTTTAAGCGGGTAATGTGATTGAGATCTGACTATTTCTTTAGGGGTAGATGACTGCATAGTATGAGTTCCTTTTATATTTGCAGTAGCAGGCCTTTTCGGCCTGCATCATAGGGTTATTTAATAGGGTGCACTTTTAAAACGTCGGCGACAGCGCCTTGTCCGTGGCAGAAAGCACAGGTTTCTGTGACTGCGGTGGCGTCGGCTTTTGTTCCCGCAAATACCGCGCCTTGCTGCATCATATGGTTGCGGGTGGTATCACTTGAGTGACAGTTACTGCACACCGCAGCTATTGGGCTGGTAAAGGTACCGTTGTTCAGTGCAAGTGGTTGAACTGCCGCGTTTAAGGGGAGGGCAGCCGTTGAAACTCCCGCAGCATCTTTGATATGGCATTGAGCACAATTACCGATTTTGCCTGGGTAGTTGAGGTCTTCAAAACCTGCAAATTGGCTGGTATGGATCCCATGAATTAACTGCTTAAAGTCAAAGGAGGTAATGGAGGGATTTGCCGCTGTCGCATCGGCCTGCATATTCGGGTTGTGGCATAGCTGGCATTGGCCCGCTAAATCGTTGCGTGCCCCATGAATATTCAGTTGTTGATCGCCGTGGCAGCTAGCACAGTTGGCATTGCTAATGACCTCGCGTCTGCCGGTGGCACTTAAGGCTGACATGTCAAAGTAACTATGGCTTGCCTTGATAACCAGAACTTCGGCAAGTTCAGTGCTGCAATCCACTAATACTTTATCTTTGGCGCAAACTCGACCTTGAATCGCTAAGCCGCCGTGGTCCGATTCAGTTCCTGCCGGAATCGTGAGACCCGAAATGGTATAAGTGTAAGTGCCGTTGCTGCCAGAGACTGGTGTGGACTCGGGTAGACGAATTGAACGCGCGGAGCGAGTACTGTAATCGAAACTGGTTCCCCAGTTAGCATAGACCCTTAGGTCGCTGATAAATTTGAGCTTATCTGCGCTATCACTGTATACAGTACCAGTGGATGGATTGCTCAGCGTCACGGCAACTGTCACTGTGCCATTGGCATCCATGCTTGCGCTACTGATGCTCGGACTAAACTGGGCTAACGCGGCTGTTTGATCTTTATTACCGTGTACGCTGGCGGTCCAATCGGCATTATGGCAGGCAACACAATTGCTGTTATCTGCTTGTGCAGGATGACCTTGGCCCGCAGGGAAGTTAATTTGGGTATGGCAGGCACCACAGGCTTCCATGGTGGGGACTCTATGCCAGTTTTGAGCTTCGGCTAAATCAGGATTATCAACGTGGCAAGTCTGGCAATTACTGATGGATTGAGGGAAACCCGCTAAGTGTTTGCTGTGGATCATTTGCGGGAAAATATCTGCAGGATCACTGACTTTTTTACTGTTATGACAAGTTACGCAAGTTTCAACTTGGTTGTAACGTCCACCATGGAAAGCCAAATTACTGTGACAGCTATTACAGGTTTCAATAGTGATTAAGTTACGAGTGTAAGCGAGGGTATTGCCCGAGGTTTGCCAATCGTAGTGTTGATTGGTAATGGGGAGCGCGGTGCCATCGGCTAATGCATCTCCGCCGAGTTTAATGACGATTCGTTGGGTTGCATCGTTAAGGAAGCTCACACCATTCATGCCGTTAAATGTGGCACTAAAACGATAGCTGTAATGGCCGTTTTTATGGTCGACAAACGTGCCAGGGCAAGAAGCTGCGCACGTTTCAGAGGTAAAATGTTGCCACTCACTGCTATTACCCGCACCTGTCGCGCCCTGAGGCAGTAATTGCGCCGCAATGAAGGTTGCCGAGGGAATACCGACTACGGCTTCATCGTCTTGGTTGCTCACCTGATAATCGACTTGAGCGATGCCGTCGGTCACGGCGACTTTATCGACCATGATGTTTAGGCTAGTGATCGTCATCGCGGGTGGTTTACCTGGCTCACCGGGTGAGCCATCGTTACCGTCACTGCCACCACAGGCGGTAAGTAGGGTGGTTAAGGCCAGCAACAGACTGAATTGTGTGCTAAATCTTGCAAACTTGTTCATATTTCTATCCTTGGAATACGCTGTCAGTGCCTAAGTTACATTTGGTAGCTTAAGGTCAAACCTAAGTAATGAGCATTGTAGTCGTGGCTGATATCGCCAAAACTGAGCACATTGGGGACTGTGTCCCAAGTGGTGTTTTGGTTTTGCCAGTTTGCATCTTGATATTTCTCGAACAACCAATCGAAGCGTAGCGACATACTGTCGGCCAGCTTATATTTGGCGTAGGCGTTAATATTGTGCTTGCGACTGTAATAGTCGCCGTAGGGACTGTTGATACCGTAGGTGACTTCGGTGTCGCTTTGTCCATCGGAGTAGCTGTAATCCAAGCCAAGATCTAAACGATTATCCAACAGGTTTTGATAGGCGATACCCGCGCCAATCAGGGTTGATTTCTCTTCAGAGGTGCTGTACCAATCTGGGGTTGAGAAACGATTGCTTCCGGCCTGATCGGAATCGCGCCAGTCTTGGTTGAGATAGGCGTTAACACTTAAATTATCGCTAATCAAATATTGTGTGGATACGTCATAGCCAAGATAAGAGACTTGGGTGAGCCCGACCAAGGTGTGGTCATAGTCATCGTCGATGCTGTGTAAACTCGCGCCTACAGATAAGCCGATATCACTTTGATAATCTGTGTGTAGGGTGATTTTTTGACGTTTCCTGTCCGCGAGGTAGGATTTACGTAGCCAAGGGTTGCTTGGACTTTGGGTGCTGGTCACTGGATTGTATTCACTGCCATTGCGGTCTAATGCTTCTCCTTTTAACCAAGCTGACCAAGCGGGCGAATAACGGTAGCTGAGTTTGGCAAACAGCCCCGATTCGTCAACGGATTGCCTGTCTAGTTCAGAATAGATGACTTCATCACGACTATATCCCGCCTCAGCATAGGCAGACGGGGTTAAGCGGTATTTTCCTTTAAGGTCGAATTGTTTGCTGCGTTTATCGTAGAGGCGATTTTGTTCTGTGCCTTGATGAAAGCTGTCGGTCACAACCTGCGGGAAATCCAGTTGAGCCGTTTTGTTTTCCCTGTCTTGATAGTTATAACTTGCTTGAACACTCAAATCCTGTGTGATGCGTCCTGAATACTTAAGCACCATATCTAGGATGTCCACTTGGGCATCCAGATTATCAGTTGGCAGTACAGGGGAGGGGCCATTAATGGTCGCGGGAAGAAAAGCCTCATCCTGCGACATTTTGCTGATACCCGCGTGCATAAGGATGTTATGGCCATTTTGGCCACCACTGGCCTCGGCTGCGATCCGATAGGCCTTGTTATCTGGGTCGACGGCATTTTGCCCAAAGTAGGCCGCACCAAATGTGGGTGTATAGGCCGATTGCCATAGCAGTCCCTGATGATCATTCTTGTATTGGCTTATCTGGCTGTTTATGCCCGCTTGCCAGCCTGCGCCGCCAAAATAGACTCTGGCATCGATTTCATCTGTGCTGTCATCGATTGGCTGCGCCAACATCACACTGTTAGTGAGAATATTTGCGCTGGTTTTTTTCGCGCCGCTACGGTTTTCATGTTGGTAGTTTACCGAGGCTTTGTAGCGGCTGCTCGATGAAATATGGCCAGCATAGTAACCGCCGAGGTTGAATCTATCCCGCGTAATGCTTAAGTCCTGCTCGATTAAACTCGATTGCAGTAGCGGCATGGATTGGGTTGTTGCTCCCTCTACCCAATTATCAGGCAAGAGCATCTTATCGTTATCGGTGAGATAAGGGCTCTTTAGCTGATTATATTGGTAATTGGCGAGACCTTTATAACCCAATTGGATTTGATAGTGCCCGGGTTGGCCTGTGGTGAGCTTGGCTGAACCTGTGTCAAATCCCAATTTATCGGCCTCTAGCCGAGTTTGGTAACCACTCTCTGCCTGATATTGCATATCGGCGCCCACGGCACCGACCATGCCATCTTTATCCGTGCCAGTGCGATTACCAAAACGGCTGTCTTCACCGTCATTGTAGGCGAGGGTGGCGCTGACGTTACCTTGGCGCCCTGTTTTGGGCTGGCATTGCTTGCAGCTCCATGCCTCACTTTTTACGCCACTGCGATTTGCTTTTTGGATTTCATATCCCTCAGCATGGGCTGTGTTGAGTACGCCACTAATCGCCCAAGCCAGTAATGTGAGTGAGAAACAAGCTTTAGGAGTCGATATGTTCATTATTTGCATGATCATTCCCTTGTTATCTCTGGAGCAACTTGCCGGATGGATGGTTTGAACCATGCACTTGTCCATGGCAATTCATACAGGAATTACCCGAGGTGAAGGCATTGGTTTGATTACCAAAGTAAGCATTACTGCTGTGGCCATCGGAGGCGTGGCACTGTTGGCATAACTGTGGCGGTTTGCTGATAAGCATGGATTCGTTGACGCTGCCGTGGGGGTTATGACAGTTCGCGCAATTATCGGTGACTGGCGCATGTTCCCACAATTTAGGACCGCGTTTTTCGGCGTGGCAGCTGTAACAGTTTTCGTTGACGCTCATTTGCTTCAGACTGGCATCATTTAAACTGCCATGGGGATTGTGGCAATCGCTACAGACCATTTGTTGCCATTGCAATGGATGGGATGAGCGTTTGTGCATATCCGCTTTTTGCTGGGTATGGCATTGGGTACAAATCGCCACTTCGTTGGCTTTGTCGCTGATAGGGTCTTTTGCTACGTGTACTTGGTGGCAGCTACTGCAGGGAATATCAGCATTGTCATGGTGATTGCCTTTCCACGCGATGCGTTGATCATCGTTATGGCAACTCATGCAGACACTGTTTTGTTTTTGCGCGGGAACGGGGGAATTCTGGCCGAAGGTGATCATCGGCTCTTTGCCCCCCTTGTTATGATTACCGAGCGGGCCGTGGCAAGCCTCACACTGTAAGTCGGCCATAGGGGAATCTTTGACATTAGGATTACCATGTACACCATCAAAAATGGCCATCACAGTGGCACTTTTCTTATGGCACATCAGGCAAGTGTCAGCCCCTTTGGCCGAGTACTTACCTTCGGCAAATTTTTTGTCCAAAGTCGCGACGACCTCCTCGGGCGGCTTGTCATCCCAAGGTGTCGCTAACGTTGAAAGGCTGAGTATCGATAACATCACAACAAGCATAACCTGAGTTATGCTTTTGAACTTAAACCCAATATCCATGTTCATCTATTCCCGAGTGCGTTTTATTTGTTATTTTTCAAGCTTTCGACATCACTAATTTAGCTGATTAATACTAGAACAAATTTGCGACAATCGCGTAACATTTTTGTGGTCATTGACAGTAAAGAAGGATGATTTTGTTAGTGATAAATAACAAAGTGTGATCTTGTTCTCACTTTGGTTTGTGAGGCACTCGTTTACAGCTCATTGACTTTTACTCTAACTTGCGAAGAGTGATGTGCCTTTATGGGGATTTTTATTTTTGGTCAGGCGTTTATTCATTGAGATTTTTGTCACATAATACTCAACACAATTGAAAACTATTATCGTTACCAGTCATAAAGCTTGATCTAGGTAAAGTTATTAGAGCCATCGCTCAGTTACAATGGGCGCAGTTTTTCAAGCTGAAGCTGTTACAAGGTGAAATAGGTAATGAAGTTAAGCGAACTCAGTCCCGGTGACCGTGGCATTATTTCTGAAATCGGGCGTTTAGATCTGCCGCAGACAGTGAAGCGTAAATTATTATCCATGGGCATCACCCCAAATACACGATTTTCGTTGATCCGCAGAGCGCCTATGGGCTCTGGTTTAGAGTTGGATATTCGTGGCAGTAAGCTTTGTATGCGCAGAGACCTGGCAGACATCATAGAGGTGGAAAAGGCGAATGACTAAGCAGTTTCATTGCGTCACTGTTGGTAACCCAAACGCGGGAAAATCAACACTCTTTAACGCGCTAACCGGCGCGAATCAGCAAGTGGGCAACTGGTCCGGTGTGACCGTTGAGAAAAAAACCGGTCATTTTACCCTTAATGGTGCCGACGTTTACTTAACCGACTTACCCGGTATTTACGATTTACTCCCCGCGGGTAATAGTTGTGATTGTTCCCTCGATGAGCAGATTGCTCAGCAATACCTCGCCGAACAACGTGTCGATGGCATTATCAACTTAGTTGATGCGACCAATATCGAGCGCCACCTTTATTTGACGGCACAACTACGTGAGCTGTCGATCCCTATGGTGGTGGTATTGAATAAAATCGATGCGGCTATTAAGCGTGGGATCCGTGTCGATTTAAAGAAAATGAGCCAAGAGTTAGGTTGCCCTGTTATTGGGGTGTGCTCTCGCGATCCTGCCGATGTGGCTAAAGTGCAAGCGCAGGTTTTGGATTTACTCCAAGGCCGCGTATCCGAAGCGCCTCTGCTACTCGATTACGACGAGCAAATTGAAGCGGGCGTGCAACTCCTTTGCAGTAAAGACCCCAACTTAAGCCGTGGCCGCGCTTTAGCGATGCTGGGTAACGGTTCTGGTTGTGGCAGCTGCAAAAATGCCGAGCTACAGGATGAAGTCAGCACTTGCACCGAGCAAATTGCGCAGCAAGGGCATGACATCGAAGTGATGGTCGCTACGACGCGTTTTAACTTTGTTGAACGTGTGTTCCAAGGTTCCGTTAAGACCGATGGTTTCCTCACGCTGAGCGATAAACTCGATAAATTAGTATTGCATCCCGTGCTTGGCATTCCGGTGTTCTTATTTGTCATGTATCTGATGTTTATGTTCAGCATTAACATCGGTAGTGCGTTTATCGATTTCTTCGATGTGTTTGTCGGGGCATTACTGGTCGATCATTTTGGTGCATTCCTTGGCAATATGGGCGCGCCAGCATGGTTGGTGACGATTCTCGCGGGTGGTGTCGGTCAAGGTATTCAAACCGTTTCTACTTTTATTCCGGTTATCGCAGCGCTATTTCTCGGTTTATCTATCCTTGAAAGCTCAGGCTATATGGCCCGTGCGGCCTTCGTGGTGGATGGCTTAATGCGCCGTATTGGTCTACCGGGTAAAGCGTTCGTGCCTATGATTGTTGGCTTTGGTTGTTCGGTGCCAGCGATTATGGCGACACGTACCTTAGGTAGTGAGCGTGAGCGTATCGTGACAGGTATGATGGCGCCCTTTATGTCCTGTGGTGCACGTTTACCTGTGTATGCGTTATTTGCGGCGGCGTTCTTCCCTGACTCTGGTCAAAACTTGGTGTTTTTACTGTATGTGATTGGGATTTTTGCGGCGATTGGTACAGGATTATTATTGCGTAGCACCTTATTACCTGGCACAAGCAGTGCGGTGGTGATGGAGCTGCCAAGTTATGAAATGCCAAAATTGAAGGCTGTGATGGTCCGTACTGGTAAGCGAACTAAGAGCTTTATCTTAGGAGCGGGTAAAACCATCGTGCTTGTGGTAACCCTGCTTAACTTTATCAATGCGATTGGGGTCGACGGTACATTTGGCCATGAAGATAGCCAAGCGTCACTCTTAAGTGTGGCGAGTCAAAAGGTGACACCTATCTTTGCACCTATGGGGATTGAGCAAGATAACTGGCCTGCGACTGTGGGTATTATCACGGGTATTTTCGCTAAAGAAGCGGTAGTGGGTACACTGAATAGCTTGTATGCCAATGTTGCCCATGAAGATGCAGAATTAACGCCATTAGCGGATAGTTTCAGCGAAGCGCTGGCGACGATTCCAGCTAACCTGTTTGGCTTGGATTTAGAAGACCCGCTTAAGTTATCAGTGGGTGATATTTCTAATACTAACGTGGCAGCAGAGTCGCAAGGTGTGGAAACCTCTACCTTTAGCGCCTTACAGTCAGGCTTTACCACTAAAGTGGCCGCATTCTCTTACTTGCTGTTTATCTTACTCTATACTCCCTGTGTCGCCGCGATGGGCGCCTTAGTGAATGAGTTTGGTACTCGCTGGGCAACCTTTGCTGCCACTTGGACATTCTCACTGGCCTACGGCAGTGCAACCATTGCTTACCAAGCGGCAACCTTTGGTGCACATCCACTGCAATCGAGTTTGTGGATTGGTTTCTTCCTCGGAGCGCTCGTGGTGTTCTACCTGTGGCTCAAACGTAAGGGCCGCAGAACCCAACAGATCATTCCTGGCGTTAGGATCATTACCGAGTAACCGCTGAGTAATAAATGTCAGCTTATTAATGACAAAGATAAAAGCAGCTTTCATGGCTGCTTTTATTGTTTTACTATCCATGCCATAAACCATAGTTTTTTATACTGGGCATTGTAACTGGCCGAGATCTGTAGGATCATGCGGGTTTTGTTAAAATTGCCATTGTTCGCAAAGAGGAATTCCATGAGTCATGTGGACACTGAAGTACGTCCGAGTAACTTTATCCGTAATATCATTGATGAGGATCTGAAAAGCGGTAAGCACACCAGTGTGCAGACGCGTTTTCCTCCCGAGCCAAATGGTTATTTGCATATAGGTCATGCTAAGTCTATCTGTTTGAACTTCGGCATCGCGCGCGATTACCAAGGCCTTTGTAATTTACGTTTTGATGATACAAATCCTGAAAAAGAAGACATCGATTATGTGAATTCTATTCAGGCGGATGTGCGTTGGTTGGGATTCCAGTGGGATGGTGAAGTTCGTTATTCCTCTAACTATTTCGACCAATTACACCAATATGCCGTTGAGTTGATCAACAAAGGCTTGGCCTATGTGTGTTTCCTCAATGCCGATGAAACCCGTGAATACCGTGGCACCTTAAAAGAGCCGGGTAAAAACAGCCCGTACCGTGACACTTCCGTTGAAGAAAACCTGCAATTATTCGAAAAAATGCGTAAGGGTGAATTCAAAGAAGGTGAGTGTGCACTGCGTGCTAAAATCGACATGGCATCACCTTTTATGTGTATGCGCGATCCGGTTATTTACCGTATTCGTTTCGCTCACCATCATCAAACGGGTGACAAGTGGTGCATTTACCCAATGTACGACTTCACTCACTGTATTTCGGATGCGCTGGAGCACATTACTCACTCGTTATGTACGCTTGAGTTCCAAGACAACCGTCGTCTTTACGATTGGGTTCTCGACAATTTAGATGATTTCCAAGCGCCGAACCGTACTCGTCAGTACGAGTTTTCTCGCTTAAATCTTGAATATACGCTGATGTCTAAGCGTAAATTAAATGACTTAGTGACACGTAAGTTAGTTTCTGGATGGGATGACCCACGTATGCCAACGATTGCTGGCCTGCGTCGTCGTGGTTATACCCCAGCAACTATCCGCGAGTTTTGCCAACGTATTGGTATCACTAAGCAAGAAAATATGATTGAAGCCGCGATGCTCGATGCCTGCATCCGTGAAGAACTCAACGAACATGCGCCACGTGCGATGGCCGTACTGCGCCCATTAAAAGTCGTGATTGAGAACTACCCAGAAGGTCAAATCGAGACGATTCAAGCGGCTTCTCACCCAAGCGATGAAAGCATGGGCACACGTGAACTTGCCTTTGGCCGTGAACTGTATATCGATGTGGCGGACTTCAGAGAAGAAGCCAATAAGCAATACAAGCGTCTGGTGATGGGTAAAGAAGTGCGTCTGCGTAACGCGTATGTGATTAAGGCTGAGCGTTGTGACAAAGACAGCGACGGCAATATCACCACGGTTTACTGTAGCTACGATGCAGATACCTTGGGTAAAAACCCCGCCGATGGTCGCAAGGTGAAAGGCGTAATCCATTGGGTGGAAGCGACTACGGCTAAACCTGCTGAATTCCGTTTATATCAACGTTTGTTCACTGATCCAAATCCAGCTGCAGCAGAGACAGTGGATGAAGTGCTTAATCCTAACTCACTTGAAGTGGTTAATGGTTTAGTTGAAGCCAGTCTTGTGAATGCGCCAGCGGAAAAAGCATATCAGTTTGAGCGTGAAGGTTATTTCTGTGCTGACAATAAAGACTCATCAGCCGAACATTTAGTCTTTAACCTAACGGTTGCACTGCGTGACTCGTTTGAATAGCAGGTCGCTAGCCGCGATAATCTCTGTCGCGACTAACAGTCAACTGCAGTAAAGCATAAAAAGGCCCTTAGTGTTTTCAAGCTAAGGGCCTTTTCTGTTTTACAACTTTTCGTTTTCAACACGTCAATTTGCCACTATCAATTTGTCACTATCTGTATTTCAAGTCGTTTGCGCCTGAGTGCGGATTAATACCTTATTGGTACATTGGACCAAAGCCAATGCTCCAGAGAATAACGCTGGTGGCCATTAAACCGACCAAGAGTACTAAACCGGCAGTGACCATAGAGCTGGCGTAAATAAAGCCTTTCTCTTCAGGGATATTCATAATAATGGGCACGCCTGCGTATAGCAGATAAACCGAGTAGGCCAATCCTACCAACCCAACAATCATAATAAACCAGAGCACAGGGTAGAGCGCCGCCAGACCAACCATAAACAGAGGCGTTGCGGTGTAGGACGCGAGTTCTAACGCTTGGGTGAAAGTAGGCTGGGCATCGAAGGTTTTTGCCATCCAGTAGGCTAAATAGGCGAGGGCGAACACACCTGCAATCAGACCGAAGTACATGCCGACGGACATAAACATGGCGCTTTGTGGTGTAAGATAAATTGGATCACCCGAACCCGGATTCCAACCAATATATGCGGTGGCGATAAAGCTACAGACAGCCGGAATGAGTGCGATGAGAATAACGTGACTTAAACTACTTTTGAGTGCCTCGTGATTCTTCTCAATCGCGTGCCACTCTTGTTTGGGATGAGTGTATAACCCCATTAAGTGATTCAGTATCATTATAATTATCCTTGTTTAGCATTGATGATGGCTCGCCAAACGTCAGACGAGCTGACAACAGCTCTACAATCAGGGTTAAACGCTCTCCTATCCCTTAACGCCCGACTGCGTACACTCCGAATTGAGACGCGGTGTGATCAGGATCTCAGTTCTTAAGGTGTAGATTATTTATTGAACAAAAAGTTCATCTCGTCAAGTTTACTGCGGTGTAAAGCTATAGCTTGTCGATAATTACGCGTAAAATATGGCGATATTTTTTTAATGATTTTGAGTGATCCCATGCAGCAATTATTGGCACCTGTTCATGCGTTTCTTCGTTGTGAGACGCCGCAAACTTGGATTGATATGGCAAGAGCCTCTGCCTCTTTAGATGAACTCTTAATCGACCATTGTAATTGTGAGCTAAAAGCGGCGCAGACTGCGATGTTCTTATTGAGGCGATACGCATTAGATAAAGACAGCGGGCAATCGCTATTGGCGTGGGCAAAACCCTATGAGGAATTTGTTTATCACAAGGATCGCGATATCGAGCAGTTTTTGGCTCGCGACGTTAAAAAGAACGAGCTGGTTGCCAATCTACAGCCGAATCAGCATTTTGCCTTTGCTCAGGATCTTATTCCGCCACTCATTCGTTTGATAAAAGAAGAATTCCATCATTTTGAGCAAGTGCTGGAGTTGATGCACGCACGGCACATTCCGTATCGCAATATTCGTGCCGGGCGTTACGCAAAGGGCATGATGAGCCACGTGACCACCCATGAGAAGGATATTCTGCGGGATAAGTTGATTGTGGGTGCGTACATTGAGGCGCGCTCCTGTGAACGCTTTGCTAAATTAGCGCCTTACTTGGATGCGGAGTTAAGTAAGTTTTATGTGTCCTTACTGCGCTCTGAGGCGCGTCATTTTGAGGATTATCTTAAGCTGGCGCAGCTCGTTTCAACGGAAGATATTACTGAGCGGGTGGCTTATTTGGGCGAGAGGGAAGCTGAATTAATTATCGCGCCCGATGACGAGTTTCATTTCCACAGTGGTCAACCCTTAGTTGCCTAGTGGCAATAACCCTCAGTTGCCTAGTGGCAATACAAGTAGCGGCCTCAACCATATTCAGGTATGAGGCCTAAGCGGTTCGATGTATTAATGGTGAGGGCGCTATAGGTGCTTAGCTGGCGTCGAAGGGCAGGCTTTTTAAATCTACGCCGTCGGCGCTGACCACCAACACACTGCCTTGCTCGTACCAATCACCGACCACAATACGTTTGCAGCCATTATTTAACTCGTGAATGGCGGGTCTGTGGGTATGACCGTGGATCATCTGTTTGCAGTGAGTCTCGGCAAATAACGCATCCACCGCACTGGGTTCCACATCCATGATGACGTAGCTTTTTTGTTGATTGCTGCTCTGACTATTGCTGCGGATCTTATTGGCAATCGCCTGACGTTTTCTCTTCGGCAAACAGCTATAAAGCCAACGGGCGAAGGCAAAACTGCGTAGTTTGCGAAAGCGTTGGTAGGCTTTATCTAAGGTACACAGGCTATCGCCGTGTAAGATAACCGTGTTAACACCATAGAGATCTAAGCAAGTGACTTCGGGCAACATTTGCATACCCGCAGCATCGGCAAATTGCTTGCCTAACATAAAGTCACGATTACCATGAATAAAGTAGATGGGCAATTTTTGGGAGATTTGCTTGAGCTTGCGCGCTAATTCGAGGGCAAAAGGCGCGGCTAAATCGTCGCCGACCCATACTTCAAATAAATCCCCCAGAATATAGAGGGCATCGGCATCATCAAGTTCAGTATCGAGGAAACGATTAAAGGCTTGGGTGATATCGAGGCGATCGGCACTTAAGTGCAGATCGCCAATAAATAAGGTCCGCATCCTAGGGAATTAGGCCGCACTTACTTTTTCAATCACAACCGCTTCTAATGGCACATCTTGGTGCATGCCACGGTTACCAGTGCTGACAGCTTTGATTTTTTCAACGATGTCCATGCCTTCAACCACTTTACCAAATACGCAGTAACCCCAGCCTTGCATGCTTTCAGATTTGAAATCGAGGAAGGTGTTATCGTTTACGTTGATGAAGAACTGAGCCGTCGCTGAGTGTGGATCAGAAGTACGCGCCATCGCGATAGTACCGGTACGGTTTGATAAACCGTTGTTGGCTTCGTTTTTCACTGGCTCATGGCAACGTTTTTGGCTCATTTCAGTGGTGAAGCCACCACCTTGGATCATAAAGCCGTCAATTACACGGTGGAAAATGGTGCCGTCGAAGAAACCTTCGTCAACATATTTCATAAAGTTTGCCACGGTCAGCGGTGCTTTTTCGGCGTTCAGTTGCAGTTTAATGTCGCCAAAATTAGTGTGTAATGTGATCATGTTTTCATACTCTCAGTAAATAGTGGCGCGATTCTAACTTATCTCGGATTGCACGCAAAGTGCAGTATTCAAAACCCTCGTCAGCGTGGTAGACTGACCCCTTGATTTTACACTCGAATCTATCATTGAAGAGAATGCCGATGTTGAAGATTTACAACAGTATTACCCGCCAAAAACAGGAATTTAAGCCAATTACTCCCGGAAAAGTTGGGATGTATGTATGCGGAGTGACCGTATACGATCTGTGTCATATTGGCCATGGGCGTACTTTTGTTTCCTTCGATATGATCGTTCGCTACCTGCGTTACGCGGGTTATGAAGTGAATTTTCAACGTAACATCACCGATATTGATGACAAAATCATCAAACGCGCCAACGAAAATCAAGAAGATTGCAATACATTAACCGATCGCTTGATTGGTGAAATGCACAAGGATTTCGATGCGCTGAATATGATCCGTCCCGATTTCGAGCCTCGTGCAACTCTGCACATTGCCGAAATCATCGATATGGTTGAGCGCTTACTGGCCCGTGGTCATGCCTATGTGGCAGCCGATGGCGATGTGCTGTTCAGTGTGGCCTCATTCCCTGAGTACGGCCGTCTGTCCGGTCAGAACCTAGAGCAATTACAGGCGGGCGCACGGGTTGAGGTTGACGATAACAAGCAAAATCCAATGGATTTCGTGTTGTGGAAAATGTCTAAACCGGGCGAGCCAACATGGGAGTCGCCATGGGGACCGGGTCGTCCAGGCTGGCATATCGAATGTTCGGCAATGAACAGCAAGCACTTAGGTTTGCATTTCGATATTCACGGTGGCGGTTCAGATTTACAATTCCCTCACCATGAGAACGAAATTGCTCAGTCTTGCTGCGCCCATGATACGCCGTACGTGAATTACTGGATGCATACAGGCATGGTGATGGTTGACCGCGAGAAGATGTCAAAGTCTTTAGGTAACTTCTTCACTATTCGTGATGTATTAGGCCATTACGATCCTGAAACCGTGCGTTACTTCCTGCTTTCGGGTCACTATCGTAGCCAGATTAACTACTCAGAAGAAAACCTCAAGCAGGCACGTGCCGCCTTAGAGCGTTTATACACTGCGATTAAAGATGTTGACCTGACGGTAGCACCAGCACCAGCTGAAGAGTTTGTTGCTAAGTTTAAAGCGGCAATGGATGATGACTTTAATACGCCAGAAGCTTACTCAGTGCTGTTTGATATGGTACGTGAGATCAACCGCTTGAAAGCCACTGATATGGCGCAGGCTTCAGCTATGGCCGTTGCCATGAAGCAACTTGCCGATGTATTGGGATTATTGCATCAAGCGCCCGATGCCTTCTTTAAAGGCGAGGGGAGCGATGATGAAGTGGCAGAGATTGAAGCGCTGATCGTTGAGCGGAATCGTGCCCGCGCCGAAAAAGATTGGCCTGCGGCTGATGTTGCGCGTAATCGTTTAAATGAGCTTGGTGTAGTCTTAGAAGATGGTCCAAGCGGTACTACTTGGCGTAAGAAATAGGTTGGCGTAATAAATAATCCCATCGCTTAAGTTTGATTCGTATCGATAATAAAAAACCTGCCAATGGCAGGTTTTTTATGGTCTCACGTATTTGATTAAGCTCATGTTATTGCGTTACCGGCTACTGAGCTTAGATGGCTAAATCGCAGGTTTAAATGTTGCGATTTGCGCCATAACTTACGCCATGGCGAAGCATATTAGTCGTGATATTGCTCTGCCGCATACAGGGTATTTTCAAGTAAGCTGGCAATCGTCATAGGGCCGACACCACCAGGGACTGGGGTGATAAAGCTGGCGTTTTGCGCAGCGACATCATATTGCACGTCGCCCACTAAGGTGCCGTTTTCTAAGCGGTTAATACCCACATCGATAACAATGGCGCCCGGTTTAATCCATTCACCTGGGATAAAGCCAGGTTTACCCACGGCTACCACGACTAAATCGGCCTGACGGATTTTTTGTTCGAGATTTTTCGTAAAGCGATGACATGTGGTTGTGGTGCAGCCCGCAAGCAATAGCTCAAGTGTCATTGGGCGGCCGACAATGTTTGATGCGCCTACCACAACGGCATCTAATCCATAGGTATCGACACCCGTTGATTTGATTAAGGTCATGATCCCCATGGGGGTGCATGAACGTAATACGGGAATGCGCTGGGCTAAACGGCCAACGTTATAGGGGTGGAAACCGTCGACATCTTTATCGGGGCGAATACGCTCAATGACTTTAGAGTCTTCGATATGCGCAGGTAGAGGGAGCTGCACTAAGATACCGTCGATCGTCGGATCATCATTGAGTTCGTCGATAAGGGCTAATAATGCTTCTTCGGTATAACTGGTATCGAGATCGTAAGAGCGAGAAATAAATCCCACTTCTTCACAGGCTTTACGTTTACTACCAACATAAACCTGAGAAGCGGGGTCGGCTCCCACGAGAATGACGGCTAAACCTGGTACGCGTTGTCCTGCCTCTTTGCGGGCGGTTACTTTTTCGCGAAGTTGTGTGCGGATGGATTGAGCAATCGCCTTGCCGTCGATTATTTGGGCTGTCATGGGTGTAGGATATCCTTTATATGGGCGATGGTGAAAACTGTCGTTAACACAGAGAGTGGCAATCGCGGCTATTTTAACAGGGCGTTGCGGGTGTGTCATGGTGAAAGCCGCGGCAAAATGGATAAAAACAGGCGTATTCGCCTGATAATTCAGCATCTAGTTTGAATGCTTAAAAAAATCGTTGACGGGTGCAAAGTGAGGGGCTAAGATGCGCTCCGTTCTCAAGCAGATGTGCTCATTTGCTCTGAAAACAATGATTCTCGGTGATTAGCGCAGTCCGGTAGCGCATCTGGTTTGGGACCAGAGGGTCAGAGGTTCGAATCCTCTATCACCGACCACTTTAATATTATTGGCTCATGATTATTCAGTTAATTTGAGCGGGTAATAGCGGATAACCTAAGTCAGTTATCCCACGTAGGTTAGGATACAGCAGAGTCTGTAAACCATGCGCCCGTAGCTCAGTTGGATAGAGCATCCGCCTTCTAAGCGGATGGTCGCAGGTTCGAATCCTGCCGGGCGTGCCAGTTTCAGTGGTGATTGTAGCTCAGTTGGTAGAGTCCCGGATTGTGATTCCGGTTGTCGTGGGTTCGAGCCCCATCAGTCACCCCATTTTTAAGTACTTTGAGTACAAAATAAAAAAAGCGACCTCTGGTCGCTTTTTTTATACCCTAGATTCGGCCGTAGAGGCTCGACTCTGCACAAAACGGTGGCTATAATGTCGCGTCTTGATAGATATCAACTAACAGCGACCTGTGCCGAAAGCCAATAGTGGTGGGCATTGTAGTCAAATTTAATGATCAAGAAACGAATACCTGAATAGTTGATGACTCGACTATTACAAAGGACGTTAGACAAATTTCGAGGTAAAACAATGCAAGTTTCTGTTGAAGCAACCCAAGGCCTAGAGCGTCGCCTGACCATTTCTGTTCCTGCTGAACAAATTGAAAAACTGGTTAAAGACAGTTTACAACGTGAAGCTAAGCGTGCTCGTATCCCAGGTTTCCGTCCTGGCAAAGTGCCTGTTACTGTAATCAACAAACGTTATGGCGCCGCTATTCGTCAAGACATCACTGGTGAAGTGATGCAACGTAACTTTATCGAAGCGATCATCGCTGAGAAATTAAACCCAGCTGGCGCACCCACTTTCGTACCTGGTGCGACTGACGGTGAAAAATTCGAATTCGTAGCGACTTTCGAAATCTACCCAGAAGTTGAGCTGAAAGGTTTAGATGCAATCGAAGTAGAACAACCAAAAGCGTCTGTAACCGATGCTGACGTAGACAGCATGATCGAAACCTTACGTAAGCAACACGCGACTTTCGCCGCTGTTGAGCGTGAAGCGGCTGACGGCGACAAAGTGAAAATGAACTTTGTTGGTTCAGTTGACGGTGTTGAATTCGAAGGCGGTAAAGCTGATGATTTCGAACTGCAATTAGGCAGCGGCCGTATGATCCCAGGTTTCGAAGCGGGTATCTTAGGTCACAAAGCGGGTGAAGAATTCGTTATCGACGTGACTTTCCCAGAAGAATATCACGCTGAAAACTTAAAAGGTAAAGCAGCTAAGTTTGCTATCACTTTAACTGAAGTGTTAGCTGCTAACTTACCAGAAGTAAACGATGAGTTTGCAGCATTATTCGGAATCAGCGAAGGCGGCTTAGAAGCTCTGAAAACTGAAATCCGTAAAAACATGAACCGTGAACTTGAGCAAGCGTTAAAAGCAAACGTGAAAGAGCAAGTGATCACTGGTTTATTAGCCAACAACGACATCGAACTGCCAAAAGCACTGATCGATGGCGAAGTTAACGTACTGCGTCAACAAGCGATGCAACGTTTCGGCGGTCAAACGGCTAACATGCCAGAACTGCCAGCTGAATTATTCACAGAGCAAGCGGCTCGTCGCGTGAAAATCGGTCTGTTATTAGGCGAAGTTATCAAGACTAACGAGCTGAAAGCGGAAGATGAGCGTGTACAAGCGTTAATCGCTTCTATGGCTTCTGCTTACGAAGATCCAAGTGAAGTTGTTGCGTACTACAACAGCAACAAAGAGCTGATGCAAAACATGCGCAACGTTGCGCTTGAAGAGCAAGCTGTTGAAGCACTGCTGAAATCTGCCAAAGTGACCGAAAAAGAAGTCGCTTTTGAAGAATTTATGAACAAGGCTACAGGTCGCGCATAAGCTAAGCTTGACTTGATTGGCAGTTCGCCATTTATAATGGCTCGTATGAGGCTCCTCATGCGAGCCATTTTTATTTAGGGAAACGAATAATGCATAATGCGTCAGACATACAAAGTGCTTTAGTGCCTATGGTGATCGAACAGACGGCTAAGGGTGAACGCTCATTCGATATTTATTCTCGTCTGTTAAAAGAGCGGATTATCTTTTTAGTGGGTCAAGTTGAAGAGCATATGGCGAATCTGATTGTGGCGCAGTTGCTATTCCTCGAGTCAGAAAGCCCAGATAAAGATATCTTCTTATATATCAACTCACCCGGTGGCTCAGTCACTGCGGGTATGGCGATTTACGATACCATGCAGTTTATTAAGCCGAACGTCAGCACTGTGTGTATTGGTCAAGCGGCCAGCATGGGCGCGTTTTTATTAGCCGGTGGTGAAAAGGGCAAGCGTTTCTGCTTACCTAACTCTCGCGTGATGATCCACCAACCACTGGGGGGATTCCAAGGTCAGGCTTCTGATATCGCTATTCATGCCCAAGAGATCTTAGGCATCAAGCATAAACTGAACTTGATGTTGTCAGAGCACACTGGCCAGCCACTCGAAGTGATTGAACGTGATACCGATCGCGACAACTTCATGAGTGCGACTCAAGCTGTTGAATATGGTTTAGTTGACGCAGTGATGACTAAACGCGGCTGATTTTTACTTTTGACTGGGCTATGCTCTATTAAGCAAAGCCCAGTAAAGGGTTAGCAAGTTTAAGACAAGCAGTAGAGCAGACTGCAAATGAGGTAATTAATGGGCGACAACAAAAATAATGGTGACAGCGGTAAATTGCTGTACTGCTCTTTTTGCGGTAAGAGCCAGCATGAAGTCAGAAAACTGATTGCAGGCCCATCAGTATACGTATGCGACGAATGTGTTGAATTATGCAACGACATCATTCGTGAAGAGATTAAAGAAATCTCCCCTAAGCGTGATAATGATAAATTGCCAACGCCACATGAGTTGCGTGCGCATTTAGACGATTATGTGATTGGTCAGGACAGAGCCAAGAAAGTGCTGTCTGTTGCTGTATACAATCACTATAAGCGCCTGAGAAATTCTTCTCCTAAAGATGGCGTGGAATTAGGCAAGAGTAACATTCTGCTGATTGGTCCAACGGGCAGTGGTAAGACACTGCTGGCTGAAACGCTGGCGCGCTCATTGAATGTCCCATTTACTATGGCTGACGCCACCACCTTAACCGAAGCGGGTTATGTGGGTGAAGACGTTGAAAACATCATTCAAAAGCTGCTGCAAAAGTGCGATTACGATGTTGAAAAAGCACAGCGCGGTATCGTCTATATCGACGAAATCGACAAGATCAGCCGTAAATCGGATAACCCATCAATTACCCGTGACGTATCGGGTGAAGGCGTGCAGCAAGCGCTGTTGAAACTTATCGAAGGTACGGTTGCCGCGGTTCCGCCTCAAGGTGGCCGTAAGCATCCACAGCAAGAGTTCTTACAGGTAGATACCTCTAAGATCCTGTTTATCTGTGGTGGTGCTTTTGCTGGCCTTGAAAAAGTGATTGAACAGCGTGCTCATGTCGGTTCAGGTATCGGTTTCGGTGCGCAGGTCAAGGGTGAGAAAGATAAGGCAACAATTTCGCAAACCTTATCTCAAGTCGAACCCGAGGACTTAGTCAAATATGGCTTGATCCCTGAGTTTATCGGCCGTCTACCCGTTGTTGCGACGCTGACGGAGCTGGACGAAGAGGCACTAGTGCAAATTCTTTCTGAGCCTAAAAACGCGCTGACAAAACAATACAACGCGCTGTTTGAGATGGAAGGGGTTGAGCTAGAGTTCCGCGAAGATGCGCTCAAAGCGATTGCACATAAAGCCATGTCACGCAAAACCGGTGCCCGTGGTCTACGTTCAATCGTTGAAGGTATCTTACTCGATACTATGTACGATATTCCTTCGATTGAGGGCGTGGTGAAGGCGGTTGTCGATGAATCTGTGGTGAATGGTGAATCTGCACCAATCCTGATTTACGAGCGCAACGAAGCGCAAGCTGCCTCTGGCGAGCAATAATTGTACTGATTGCTAATAATCTGAAAATCAAGGAGTCCATCGGGCTCCTTTTTTTATTTTGCCCATTGAAACCCACTAAAGCGCCCCAATATACTCCTTAACTAATCCCTTTCATCTAAACGGAATCGAACTATGACCTTAGAGCGTGAAGCGCATATCGAACTCCCCGTGCTACCACTGAGAGATGTGGTGGTCTATCCCCATATGGTAATTCCGTTGTTCGTTGGCCGAGAAAAATCGATTCGTTGTCTCGAAACGGCAATGGCCCAAGATAAGCAAATTATTTTAGTCGCTCAGCGTGACGCTGAGTTAGACGAGCCGACCAAAGAGGATATCTTTGAAGTCGGTACAGTGGCGTCTATTCTGCAACTGCTTAAACTGCCTGACGGTACGGTAAAAGTACTGGTCGAAGGTGGTCGCCGCGCCCGTATTACCCGTTATACCCAAGAAGCGGATTTCTTTGTGGCTAAGGCGGAATATCTTGAGTCTGAGCCTTTAGAAGATAAAGAAGAGGAAGTCTTGGTTCGCAGCGCGATTGGCCAGTTTGAAGGCTATATCAAGCTCAACAAGAAGATCCCGCCTGAAGTCTTAACCTCGCTCTCGGGCATCGATGAAGCGGCGCGCCTTGCCGATACTATGGCGGCCCACATGCCACTCAAGCTTGAGGACAAACAGTCCGTGCTGGAGATGACTAACGTCGGTGAGCGTCTGGAATATTTAATGGCGATGATGGAGTCGGAAATTGACCTGCTACAGGTCGAGAAACGTATCCGTACCCGCGTTAAAAAACAGATGGAAAAGAGCCAGCGTGAGTATTATCTGAACGAGCAGATGAAAGCCATCCAAAAAGAATTGGGTGACTTAGACGAAGGCCACGACGAGTTTGAAGTCTTAAATCGTAAGATTGAAGAAGCCAACATGCCAAGTGATGCCAAAGAGAAGGCCGTCGCTGAGCTCAATAAATTACGCATGATGTCACCTATGTCTGCCGAAGCGACAGTGGTTCGCAGCTACGTGGATTGGATGACCTCAGTGCCTTGGAGCCAACGTTCTAAAATCAAACGCGATTTAGCCAAAGCTCAAGAAGTACTGGATACCGACCACTATGGTCTGGAAAAGGTCAAAGACCGTATTCTGGAATACTTGGCAGTGCAGAGCCGTGTGCGTCAACTTAAAGGGCCTATCCTGTGCTTGGTAGGCCCACCAGGGGTAGGTAAAACCTCATTAGGTCAATCGATTGCGAAAGCAACCGGTCGTAAGTATGTGCGTGTTGCCTTAGGCGGCGTGCGTGATGAAGCGGAAATCCGTGGTCATCGCCGTACTTACATTGGCTCAATGCCGGGTAAAGTTATTCAGAAGATGGCGAAAGTGGGCGTGAAAAACCCCTTATTCCTGCTCGATGAAATCGACAAAATGAGCTCGGATATGCGTGGCGACCCAGCGTCAGCACTGTTAGAGGTGCTTGATCCTGAACAAAACGCGACCTTTAACGACCATTACCTTGAAGTCGACTACGACTTATCCGATGTGATGTTCGTGGCGACTTCGAACTCGATGAATATTCCAGGCCCGCTTCTGGACCGTATGGAAGTCATTCGCCTGTCGGGTTACACCGAAGATGAGAAGCTCAATATTGCTAAGCAGCATTTATTGACTAAGCAAATCGAGCGTAACGGTCTTAAAGCGAACGAAATTCATATCGAAGACAGTGCAATAGTCGGCATCATCCGCTACTACACCCGTGAAGCTGGTGTGCGTGCACTAGAGCGTGAATTGTCGAAGATCTGCCGCAAGGTCGTGAAAATGATCCTGCTGGATAAATCCATCAAGTCAGTCACTGTGACCGCGGACAATCTCAAGTCTTTCCTCGGTGTGCAACGTTTTGACTATGGTAAGGCGGAGTCGAACAACCAAATCGGTCAAGTCACAGGTTTGGCGTGGACCGAAGTGGGTGGCGATCTGCTCACCATTGAAGCGACCTCAGTGCCAGGCAAAGGCAAGTTGACCTATACAGGCTCACTTGGCGATGTGATGCAAGAGTCGATTCAAGCGGCAATGACGGTCGTACGTGCCCGTGCGGAACAATTAGGTATCAACGGCGACTTTTATGAGAAGCGTGATATCCATGTTCACGTGCCAGAAGGGGCGACGCCAAAAGATGGTCCATCTGCGGGCGCGGCAATGTGTACTGCATTAGTGTCTAGCTTAACGGGTAACCCTGTGCGCGCCGATGTGGCTATGACGGGTGAAATTACCTTACGCGGAGAAGTGTTACCTATTGGTGGTTTAAAAGAAAAACTGCTTGCGGCACACCGTGGTGGCATTAAATTGGTACTTATTCCAAAAGAAAACGAGCGTGATCTGGAAGAAATTCCTGCCAATGTGATTGCCGATTTGGAAATTCGTCCCGTGCGTTGGGTCGACGAAGTGTTAAAACTGGCGCTGGAAAGACCGGTTGAAGGCTTCGAAGTGGTTAAAAACTTGGCATAACGCAAGAAAATGCGCTATCACGCTAAAAAAAATGAAAAAAGGGGCTTAACAAAGCGCAGACCTGTGGTAGCCTAGGTCTGTGGAGAGTCGGTTGCTCCAAGCCCTTGGCGCAACTGGCTTTGAGCTGTATCCAGTTTTATTTCTTTGGTTTTCGAACTCAGCTTGAACTTTGAATTCAAGCTTGTTATAAAAGCCTCCGCAGACCGCTCTAGAGACGGATTTGGTTGCGGCGCAAAAAAATTACATTCAAGGGGATGACATGAACAAATCTGAACTAATCGAGAAAATCGCTTCTGGTGCTGACATTTCTAAAGCCGCTGCTGGCCGTGCACTGGATTCTTTTATCGCTGCTGTGACCGAAGGTCTGAAAGAAGGCGATAAAATTTCTCTTGTTGGTTTTGGTACTTTTGAAGTGCGTGAACGTGCTGAGCGTACTGGTCGCAACCCACAAACGGGTCAAGAAATCAAAATCGCAGCAGCAAAAATTCCAGCATTCAAAGCTGGTAAAGCTCTGAAAGACGCTGTCAATTAATTTTTGATATCGTAGCCTTTGTAAGGCGTTCGTAATGATAAGCACTGTTTAAACAGTGCTTTTTACGAATTGAAAGTAATGGATTTTGAAGCACAATTTCTACCATTACTCGGGGTTTTAGCACTTACCAGTGGTAGCGTCTGAATAATCCCCATAAATTACAGAAAGGCGCATCTCAAATTGATGCGCCTTTTTATTTTGTTAATCGCAACGAGCGAGAAATCTGATGTTAGAAAAGATCCGCGACGGTTCGCAAGGCGTGATTGCTAAAGGCATTCTCGTACTTGTGATTTTATCTTTTGCATTTGCAGGCGTGAGTAGCTATTTAGGCTCACAATCGGACGTCCCTGCCGCAGAAGTCAACGGTGACAAAATCACTAAAGCCGAGTTAGAGCAGGCCTATCAGAGCGAACGCGCTCGTATGGAGCAACAACTGGGCGAAATGTTTGCTGCGTTATCTGCCGACGAAAGATACCTAGAAAGCATCAAGCAGAGCGTACTCGAACGTTTAGTGGCCGATAAATTGATTGACCAAGCTGCCGCCGCTATGGGGCTACGTGTGTCTGACGAACAAATTATCACGGCGATTAAATCAGAACCCGCTTTCCAAACCGATGGCAAATTCGATAACGACCGTTATCAGGCGATTTTGCGTCAGTTAGGCTATCAGCCACAAACCTTCAGAAGCATGATGCGTGTCGATATGACTCGTCGTCAGTTAACTGCAGCGTTAGTGGGCACTGAATTCGTATTACCAGGTGAAGCTAAGCAATTAGCTGAGCTGCAAGGTCAAACTCGCGACATTCGCTACTTAGTCGTGGATTCTGCGCCATTCCTTGCTAATGCCTCTGTGACAGACGAGCAAGTTAAAAACTACTACGACACCAACCAAGGCCAGTTTATGAGCCCTGAGAAGGTGAGCTTAGAGTATGTTGAGTTAAACGCGGCTGATTTTGCTAAAGACAGCAAAGTGACCGATGAAGAAGCTCAGGCTTACTACGATGAACACAAGACGCAATATGTGTCTAACGAGAAACGTTTAGCGGCGCACATTCTGATTGGCCCAGGCAGCGATGAAGCGGCGGCGAAAGCCAAGGCTGAAGATTTAGCTAAGCAGTTAGATAACGGTGCTGATTTTGCCGAGTTAGCCAAAGCCAATTCTGAAGATACCTTAAGTGCGGAGCAGGGCGGTAAATTAGACTGGTTTGAACCCGGAGTAATGGACCCAAGCTTTGATACCGCACTGTTTGCACTGCAAAAAGGTCAGCATTCAGCAGTCGTGAAAACGGATTTTGGTTTCCACATCATCAAATTGTTAGACGTTCAGCCTGGTACAACTGTGCCATTTGCCGATGTCAAAACGAAGATTGTGGCTCAGTTGCAAGAGAAAAAAGCGGTCGATCAATTCTATAGCTTGCAAAGTAAACTGGCTGATACCAGCTACGAAGTGCCTGATACCTTAGCCGAAACCGCGAAAGTGGTGGGCGTTGAGATTAAGACTACGCCAATGTTCTCACGTGATGATGTGCCAGCGGCATTGAACAAGCCTGACGTAGTTAAAGCGGCATTCTCTGACACGGTTTTACGCCAAGGCTTAAACAGTGAAGTCATTGAACTTGAGCCAAATCATGTTGTGGTTATCCGTATGAAGGAACATCACGATGCGGGCACTATGCCATTAGCCGAAGTGAAGGCCGATATCGCTGAGCGTTTGAAGCAAGATCAAGCGAACGAAGCGGCACGTGCTAAAGCGCAAGAGCTGATGACCCAAGTTAAAGCGGGTGCGACTGATGTGACTTTAACTGCTAAGACTAAACTGGGCCGTGGCGCACAAGACGTTGACGCAGCCATTGTCGGCAAAGCCTTTCAAATGCCAACGCCGAGTGCTGCACCAGTAGTTGACACTGTTGGTTTGGCCAATGGCTACGCTGTGATTGCACTGGATAAAGTGAATGCGGCAGAGTCAGTTAGCGATGAGTTAGTCAATGCGCTGAAACAACGCTTAAATGCACAATACAGCGAAGCGGATTACCGTGGTCTGATTGAGTCACTGAAAGCGAATGCGAAAGTTCATTATCCTGTAGAAGGTTAATGGCAATAAGGGATAACTGAGCTTATCCCTTATTTTTGCGAAGCAATAACTGCTTTCGCGATGCAAATAGAAAAGGCCAAGTGTTTACTTGGCCTTTTTGTTTGTCTTGATACCGCGTTATCAAATGATAAGTGTGCTATTTCAGCCGCTTAATCATCCACGCCAATCATCACGCTGCTGGCTTTAATGAGTGCGTAAGCCGAATCACCCACCTTCAAGTTTAAACGCTCACAGGATGCTTTAGTGACGACAGAGGTTAACACTACGCCCGGTGCCAGTTCGATAGTGACTTCGTTGTTTACAGAGCCAATTTCGATAGCGGTAATAGTGCCACTCAGGGTATTACGTGCACTGATTTTCATTCTTTGTCCTTAGTTTGTGTCGAATGGTCATGCTAGTTTAGCCTATCGTACGGCATTTGCGGCAAATAAAAACGCCACCCGAGGGTGGCGTTTTATCGTGATTATTCAATCTATTCGATTACAGCTCGATCACATCGAACTCAACGTATGGATTCACATCTGCATCGTAGTCGATACCTTCGATGCCAAAGCCGAACAGTTTGATAAACTCGGCTTTATATTCTTGATAATCGGTCAGCTCTGACAGATTTTCAGTGGTCACTTGTGGCCACAGATCACGGCAATGCTGCTGGATATCTTCGCGCAGTTCCCAATCGTCTAAACGCAGACGGTTGTCGCTGTCGGTTTCTGGTTTTGCACCATCGGCACGGAACAGACGCTCGCTGAACATGCGATAGATTTGCTCCATACAGCCTTCGTGCAGGCCTTCTTGGCGCATCTTCTTAAATACCATCGCAATATACAGTGGCATCACAGGGATGGCAGAGCTGGCTTGAGTCACAACGCTCTTTAGCACGGCAACGTTAGCGCTACCGCCTTTGGCCGCGAGTTTATCATTTAGGGCTTTAGCCGCGCGGTCTAAGTCCATCTTGGCTTGACCTAATGCGCCGTGCCAGTAGATTGGCCAGGTTAACTCAGTACCGATATAGCTGTAGGCTACGGTTTTGCAGTTATCGCTTAATACACCAGCCTCGGCAAGTGCGTTAATCCACAGTTCCCAATCTTGACCGCCCATCACAGTGACAGTATCGGCAATTTCTTGCTCAGTCGCAGGCTCAACGGTGGCTTCGATAATGCAGTCTTTGTTGGTATCAACGGCGGTCGCTGTATACACTTCACCGATTGGCTTGAGCGCAGAACGCACTAGCTCACCTGAGTCTGGCAGTTTGCGTACGGGTGATGCTAATGAATAGACCACCATGTCGACTTGACCTAAATCTTGCTTGATAAGCTCGATAACTTTTTGCTTAGCTTCATGGCTGAAGGCATCGCAGTTGATGCTCTTAGAGTACAAACCTTCAGCTTTGGCAAACTTGTCGAAAGCGGCAGAGTTGTACCAGCCCGCGGTACCAGGTTTGGCTTCAGTACCCGGCTTTTCGAAGAACACGCCAATAGTTGCAGCATCGCTACCGAAGGCGGCGGCAATGCGTGAAGACAAGCCATAGCCACTTGATGAACCAACAACAAGTACCTTCTTTGGACCGTTGGCGATTTTGCCTTTGGCTTTGGTTAAAGCAATTTGTTCTTGAACGTTAGCTTCACAACCAACGGGATGAGTTGTGGTACAAATGAATCCACGAATTTTGGGTTTGATAATCATGTTTAAGCTTCTTCTATCAAAATGACCAATAGGATAAATACTTCGGCGGCTAAATGGCATCTATTTTTAGCCAATTCGCCTGAATATTTAAGTGGTTGGAGCAGTTTAACGCTTATGAACAAACAGGCTCTGCTCCTGAATCAGCCTTTGGGTATATTCGTGCTGAGGCGAATTAAATATCTGTTCTGTTGGGGCTTTCTCAACCATCACGCCTTTGTGCAACACCATAATTTTATCGCTGACATGGCGAATAATATTCAGGTTATGGGACACGAAGATATAGGACAAGCCTAAGTCCTTCTGCAGTTTAAGCAGCAGATTAAGGATCTGTGAGCGTACCGAGAGATCCAAGGCAGTTAAGGCCTCGTCGGCGATGATGATTTTTGGATTGAGCATCAGTGCCCGAGCCACCGCAACCCGTTGTTTTTGACCCTCGGAAATCATATGGGGATAAAAATCCGCATGCTCGGGTAATAAACCGACCTTCCTTAAGGTATCAATCACTTGGCCATTACGCTCCTTGGCGGATAGCTCAGTGTTAAAGCGCAGCGGTTCATCCAGTAATTGGCCAATGGTGAGCCTTGGGTTGAGTGAGGTATTGGGATCTTGGAAAATCATCCGAATAAGGCGACAGCGCTGCTTAATATTGCGGCTGTCGAGGGCCTCGCCCTCAAAGTAAATTTCACCGCCACTGCGGGGTTCTGCGCCTACCAAAATACGCGCTAAAGTACTCTTACCTGAACCCGCTTCACCCACGATAGCTAAGGTTTCGCCGCGGTTTAATTCAAATGAAACCGGTGCTAAGGCATCGTTATATTGGCGAGTAAAGCCTTTATAGCCGGTATCGTACCTCTTAAAGAGATCGTTAACTTTAAGCAGTGGGGTCGTCATTTGTCGTTTCACCGTGGTAAGGGAAATGGCAGGCAAAGTAGCGGTCGCGTAAATGACTCAAACTTGGCTGATTAACGCATTTCTTTTGTGCCTCAGGGCATCTTGGCCCTAGGCGACAACCAATGGGCAGATGCTGCAGGGCGGGGGCCGAGCCTGGTAGGGTCGGCATAATGGCCTTGTGCGCCTCTATCCCCGAGTAATCCGGCATATTATCCAAGAGTGCCTTAGTGTAAGGATGATAGGGCTGATTGATCAGTTCTTCCGTTGGGCCTGATTCCATCACTTGACCGCAATAGAGCACGGATAGGTGATCGCACCATTGTGCTAGCGTTTCAAGCTCGTGGCTGATGATTAAAATCGACACGTTTTGTAGCTGGTTAAGCTGTGAGAGTAGGCGGAAAATCTGTGCCTGAGTGCTCAGCTCCATCGAGTTTGTCGGTTCGTCGGCGATCAATAATCGCGGTTGGTTGGCAATTGCCATCGCGATCATCACTTTTTGGCATTCGCCTTCCGAAAGCTCCCAAGCATAGCTGGACATGACTTTTTGTGGATTCTTAATCCCGACCTTATGCAGCCATTTTTGCGCTGTCTGTTTGGCATGTTTGTGCTTTTGCCAAAAGTAAGCCTTAGGATTCTTAGGCATAGCCTGCATCAGTTGACTACCCACGGTTTGCGAAGGGTCAAGGCTGCCAGACGGGTCTTGGAAGATCATCGCCATATCTGAACCCATCAGATTACGGCGCTCCTTCGAGGTCATGGCCATCAGATTATTACCATCCCACATCATGCGGTCGGCGGTAATGGTCCAATTGGGGCCTGGGATCCCAAGAATGGCTCTGGCGAGCAGACTACGGCCCGAGCCTGATTCTCCTACGAGACCGTGGATTTCCCCCGCGTTCAGGGTCAAACTCACTTTCTCAAGGGCGCGGACTCTGCCGTGGGGCGTGTCGAGCTCAATGGTCAGGTTTCTAACGTCGAGTAATGGCATAGGTTAGTTTCTGATGGGCGCAAGCGCCGATCTCAAGCCATCGCCCACCAAGTTAATGGCGAGCACACTAAAAAGAATCGCCAGCCCTGGAATGGTTACAGTCCAAGGTGCGGTCAACAAATTATCCATACCTTGGGCGACCATTGCACCCCATTCAGGACTAGGAGCTTGGGCGCCAAGGCTTAAAAAGCCAAGGGCGGCAATATCTAAAATCGCGGCAGAAATGGCTAACGTGGTTTGAATAATCACTACTTCCCAGACGTTTGGCATGATCACATACCAAAAAATCTGCAGCGAATTAGCACCGTCTAAACGGGCGGCAGTCACATATTCTTTTTGTAGCTCTTCATGTACCGATTGATGAATGGAGCGAACGAACTGTGGCGTTAAGGCAATGCCCACAGCCCAGAAGACGTTTTCAAGCCCTGGCCCCATCACGGCAACCACTAAAATCGCCATTAATAGTGAAGGGATAGACAGCAATGCATCGAGCAAGTGCCCCAAAATACTGGACTTTAAGCCGCGCATCATGCCGGAGAGCGAGCCTATGATGAACCCCATAAACAATGCGGTGCCGACAATCATCAGCGCCATGCCGAAGGTTAAATGTGCTCCATGCAGCAAACGGCTAAAGATATCACGACCCAGATCGTCTGTGCCCAAAAAGTGCGCCACAGTGCCGGAAGGGTCCCAAGAGGGCGGTAACAGTAATGCCCGTGGATCCTGCGCCTCGGGGGAGAAGGGGGCAATCATAGGTCCGAACAGGGTGAGCAGCAGCAGAAAAGCAATGGTCCACAGACCCGCTAAGGCAAAGGGGTTTGCCGAAAAGTTCTGCCAGACCCGCATCATGGGCGAGGCAATTTGATCTTCCTGATAAATTTTAATTGGAGGCATAAAGATCTTTTCTGCTCAAGGGATTGAAGACGGTATGCAGCACTTCAATCAAAATACTTAAAAAGATGATCAACAAGGCCACGGCTAAAATCCCGCCTTGGATAACCGTATAATCCCGCTGATAAATACCCGACACCAACCAAGAACCCACACCCGGCCAAGAGAAAATCATTTCAACAACAATCGCATAGCTCGCAAATGCTCCGAGCATTAACCCCAAATGCTTTAATACTGGGATCAGCGCATTGGGTAAGGCGTGGCGCAAAATAATGGTATTGGTGTGCATGCCTCTGGCTTCGGCGGCGCGGATAAAGGTTTGGTTCATCACATTCATCATTGCCGAGCGAGTGCTGCGTACGACCACGGTAAAAGGTAGCACTGCGAGTGTGGTGGCGGGCAGTACGATATGCAATAAGGCATCTTTAAAGGCAGATATGCGATATTCAGAATCAGACAGCAAAATGTCGACCAACATAAATCCTGTAACGGGTTTTATCTCATATAAAAGATTGAGTTGCCCTGAAATGGGCAGCCAGCCTAAGTCGACACCAAACCAGAGTGACAAATACAAACCTAACCAGAATACAGGAACAGAATAGCCCGTCAGGGTAATCGCCATAATGGTATTTTGGGTGAGTTTATGCTGACTCTGGGAGGCCAACACGCCAAGCGGCACACCTAAACCAATGGCTATCACGGCCGCCATGACGGCGAGTTCGAAGGAGGCGGGTAGTACAGAGCTTAATTCTTCGGCCACGCTCTGGTGCGAGGTGACGGAAACGCCCAAATTGCCGCTCAGCCTTTGCTGTAAATAAGCAATAAACTGCATGGCTTTGTTGCTATCTAACTTATAGTCTTGCTCAATTTGCACCAGTTGGCTCTCTGATGGCGCATGGATCCCTGTTAGGGCGAAGGTGCGTTCAACCGGAAACAACCCAGTTGCATAAAACAACACGCCGACCATCACTAGCGAAGTGGCAAGAAACAGATTGAGGCGCCGTAACAGGTATCTGAACATCAGTGTGTCTCCTGCTCAGCTTGGCTGGTTCGGGCAAATGAGATGCCGCCAAAAGGGGTTAACTGCATATCATGGATATTGCTGCGAGTGAGTGCGACTCGCTTGGCGTGGGCCAGACTCAACATTGGCACTTGCTCGGCTAAGAAGGCCTCGGCCTCTTGGTAAATTTCCTTGCGCTCGGCCTGAGTCGAGACTTCCCTCGCTCTGTCTAGAATGGCATCAAACTCTTTATTGCACCAGCGAGAGCGGTTGTTGTTAGATTGCATCGCCGAGCAACTCAGCAACGGCGTAAAGAAGTTATCGGGGTCACTGTTATCGGCGTTCCAGCCGATGAGGACTGAGTCATATTCATCCCGGCTCAATCTTTGGCTAAAGACGCTCCAGTCGTAACTGATGATATTGACCTTTACACCGATATTGGCCAAGTCAGATTGAATTAACTCGGCGGTTTTCAACGCATTAGGGTTGTAAGCGCGGGCAACGGGCATGGCCCAAATATCGATGCTGAGATGTTTTATTCCCGCTTCTTTCAACAAATCGCGCGCTTTTTGTGGATTGTAATCTAACAGTTTTTTATTGCTGTCGTAGGCCCAAGACGCTGGCGGTAACACACCTATGGCTTCTATTGCGGTGTTTTGATACACGGCCCGTAAGATATTTTGCTTATCTACGGCATAGGCGAGGGCGCGGCGCACGCGTACATCATCTAAAGGAGGCTTTTGCGTGTTAAAGGCCCAAAAAGCTACGTTAAGACCGGGTTGAGACTCAATGCTCAGCTGTTCATGTTGTTTGATAACGGGCAACTCACCCGCTTTGGGCAGGGCCGATACGCTGCAATCACCGGCGATAAGTTTGGCCAGTCTGACAGTGCTTTTTGGGGTGATATCGTACACCAGCATATCGACTTTGGCGGGCTCGCCCCAAAAGTCGGGATTGCGTCGATAGCGAATATATTCGTTTTTGGCGTAATGCACTAAGGTAAAAGGCCCTGTGCCGATGGCAAAATGATCGAGATTTTCAGGATGCCCCAGTGCCAGTTGCTGATCGGCATATTCGCTCGAGAGGATAACGGCAAAGTCGGTGGCGAGATTCGATAAAAACGACGCATCTTTGCGCGCTAGCCGAAAGATAACCTCGTGGTCATTGATTTTTTCGACACTTTTAACTTGTTCTGAAAAGCCAATACTTTGGAAAAAGGGGTAACCGGTACGTGATACGCCATGGTAAGGGTGATGTTTGTCGATAATCCGATTGAAGGAAAACAGCACATCGTCGGCGTTAAAATCGCGACTAGGGGTAAAACGGGATGAATGTTGAAACTTAACATTTTCCCTGAGGGTAAAACGGTAACTTAAGCCATCGTCACTCTCGGCCCAACTGGTGGCCAGCGCGGGTACGAGCTGGCCTGAGAGCGCGTCATAGTCCACTAAGCGGCTATAAATTTGATGTGAGGTCGCGTCGATAGTGGTGCCTGATGTCACCAACTGCGGATTAAAAGACTCGGGATTCCCTTCGGAACAATAGACCAAACCAGAAGGGAGTCGTTGGGGGCCACATGCAACCAACAACCCACTCATGCAGAAAACTGCAGTTGATAGGCACAGGCGTCTTATTAGCACACTCATTTATAAATCATTATTTTATCGACTATGAACGGCTATTTTAGCAGTGCATCTTGCCCGTGGGCAATCTGCTTATGCTTTATCGAGCAAATTGTACTTTTTCAGAATGCCGCGCAGCTGGTGATAGCTTAAACCAAGGATTTCAGCCGTCTTCTTTTGATTGTACTGACTGGCCGATAAGGCTTGTTGGATGAGTTCCATCTCATAACGCTCGGTTTGCTCTTTAAAGTCCAAGGGAAAACTAAATGGGTTGCTGATGGACTCTGCAATGACGGCCGTGTCGGTATCGGTTTTGGCCGATGTGACCACTGGCGCGCTCTGCGGCGCTTCAGGTGCCGTGATTTGACGCTCGCGGGTACGCACTCGCGTGGTTGGGCGATAGGGGGATGCAAAAGGGTCGAGAATAATCTGTTCAATAGGGCGGTTTTCGCCGCTGCTGCGATACACACTGCGCTCGACCACGTTTTTAAGTTCACGGATATTCCCCGGCCAGTCATGACTCATCAGCTGTTCGACCGCGCTGGCACTGAAGCCACTGAAGAGTTCCAGCTTAAGTTGCCGCGCCATGCCCACGGCAAAGTATTCGGCTAAGGTCATGATATCTTCGGGGCGACAACGCAGCGGCGGCAAAGTGATCACATCGAACGCCAGACGGTCGAGCAAGTCGGCCCTAAATTCGCCGGCGTCGGCCAGTGAGGGTAAATCTTCGTTCGCGGCGCAAATCAGGCGCACATCCGCTTGAATAGTTTTACTGCCGCCGACCCGTTCAAACTCACCATATTCGATGACCCGCAGCAGTTTTTCTTGGATTAATCCCGAGGTGTTGGCTAGCTCATCGAGGAATAGGGTGCCGCCGTCGGCGCGCTCAAAACGGCCTTCGTGTTTACCTTTGGCGCCAGTAAAGGCACCTGACTCATGGCCGAATAATTCACTTTCGAGCAAATTTTCACTCAAAGATGAACAATTTAGTTTAATAAAACTTTGATCCCAGCGTTTAGACAGATAATGTAAGCGTTCAGCAATCAGCTCTTTCCCCGTACCCCGTTCACCAATGATGAGCACAGGTTTAGAGAGTGGCGCAATCTGTGACACATGCTCTAACACTTCGAGTAGGGCGTTCGATTGGCCGATGAGGTTGTCTTGCTGAAATTTATTATCCACGATATTTTTTAGTCTTTCGCGCTAAATTTTGGTGAAAATGATAATAAGTGGCTTGAGCCATAAAATAAAGAAAAAGTTAAAAATATGTTTATCTTTATGAATTTAAACATAAAATAAAAGTTGGCACACTTAGTGTATTACCCTAGGCGAGACCAACATCAATTTGAGGATAGCATTATGGGAATTTTCTCTCGTTTCGCCGATATCATTAACTCCAATATCAGCGCATTACTCGATAAAGCAGAAGACCCTGAAAAAATGGTTCGTCTGATTATCCAAGAGATGGAAGATACACTGGTAGAAGTTCGTTCAACATCAGCAAAAGTGTTAGCTGAAAAGAAAGAATTAATCCGCCGTATCAGCCGTGTTGAAGAACAAGTTCAAGATTGGCAAGACAAAGCAGAGCTGGCACTGTCGAAGGATCGCGAAGATTTAGCCAAGGCCGCTTTAGTTGAAAAACAAAAAGCCGCGGGTTTAGTGGATACCTTAAACCAAGAGTTGGCAGTGATCGATGAGCACATTGTGCGCTTAAAGGATGAAGTTAGCCTGCTGCAAGAAAAGTTGCTGGATGCTAAGGCGCGCCAAAAGACCATTATTTTGCGTAAACAAACCGCCTCATCACGTTTAGAAGTGAAGAAGCAGTTAGACTCAAGCAAAATCGACAACGCTATGCTGAAATTTGAGCAATATGAGCGTCGTGTAGAAGGGTTAGAAGCGCAGGTTGAATCCTACGATCTGGGAAATAAAAAGACATTAGCCGATGAGTTTGCCGCACTGGAAGCTGAAGATTCAGTGAATGCCGAGCTGGAAGCATTAAAGGCCAAAGTAAAAGGCAAAGCTGCGACTAAGTCAAAAGAATAACAATTCAGAGGTGAGTTATGGATATGGACATACTAATGGCACCAATTATCATCTTTATGGTAGTGGTGGCGCCAATATGGTTAGTTCTTCATTATCGCAGCAAGCGACAAGTGAGCCAGGGACTCACTGAGGAAGAGTTTTCACAGCTCAATGAGCTGATCGCCAAAGCTGATAAAATGGCTGCACGTATTGAAACCTTAGAGGCGATTCTCGATTCAGAGTCGCCTGAATGGAGGGGCAAACATGAGAGGAACTAGTGGCCGTACTTTGTATCGCATTCCCCAGTCAGGTAAAGTCGCAGGTGTGTGTGCGGGGATAGCCGAATACTTTGCAATTGAAACATGGTTAGTGCGGGTACTTGCGGTTTCTATCTTCCTATTAGGCGGTTCGGGCGTCGTGTTTATCATCTATGTTGCGTTATGGGTGATTCTCGACATCAAACCCCAAAATAGCACAGTTAGGGATGACATCGAGGTGAAGAAGAAACCTTGGCAATCGGGAGAGCCTGCTAAACAAGCGCTGAGCGATGTGAGCAGGCAATTTAGAAGCCTAGAGGTGAGACTGCAAAACCTTGAACGCCATGTAACATCTGATAACTTTGATTTAAAAAGACAAATCAATAGCTTGTAATCCCTCTAAAGGGCGGCCATGTCCGCCCTTGTTGCTTAATCTCCCGTCAAATCCAGTGTATAGTTAACCTCATTCAACATTTAGGGACATCCTTATGGGAATGCTTGACGTTTCGCTCCATAAATTAACTCAGAAGAGCCAATCCCTGCTCCATAGAACGGCTGACAGGCATTTACGACTCGCGGTAACAGGGTTATCGGGGGCGGGCAAAACCGCATTTATTACCGGATTAGTCAATCAACTACTCAATAGTGGCGCGGCTTCTCAGGTCTCCCATTCCCGCCATGGGAATGCCTTGCCATTGTGGCAAGTGAGCCGTGAGCAACGTTTGCTCGGGGTGAAGCGGGCGATGCAGCCGGATCTTGAAATTGCCAGCTTCGATTATCAGGGCGCAATGTTAGCGCTTACTTCGACGCCTCCAACTTGGCCTGCATCAACCCGCACGATTTCGGAGCTGCGCTTAGCCATCAAATATCAGCCGCAGAAGGGGCTGCTAGCCAAGTTTGCCGATACCGCTACGCTGTATTTAGATATTGTCGATTATCCTGGCGAGTGGCTATTAGATTTGCCTATGTTGCGCCAAAGCTTTATTGAGTGGTGCAGCGCGCAGCAACAGCGTGTCGCGGTGTTAAAAAGCTCGCCGCTATATGTAAAGTTTCAAGCCTCGTTAAGTGCGCTTAATTTAACCGAGGCCGCCGATGAGCAGCAACTCAAACGCATTGCGGATGAGTATCAGCAGTTATTGCACGATTTAGTGCATGTGCAGGGCTATTATCAGGCGCAACCCGGACGGATGTTATTACCAGGGGAGTGGGAAGGCGCGCCGCTGCTGGCGTTTTTTCCGCTGTTATCGGTGACAGAAAATCAGTGGAGCGAGCTTAAAGAAAGCGATAAACACAGCGCCTTTCATGTCCTAGAAAAACGCTACCAAGAGTACGTGGCCAAGGTGGTAAAACCTTTCTATAAACAGCATTTTGCGGGGTTTGATCGCCAGTTAGTGTTGGTAGATTGCTTTAGCGCCTTAAACCGTGGCAAAACTCAGTTTGAGGATATGGGCGCCGCGTTAAATGCCATTATGGAGAGTTTCCAATACGGCCAGTCCAGTTACTTACGCCGATTGTTTGCGCCGCGGATAGACAGATTATTATTTGCCGCCAGTAAGGTTGACCATGTGACGCGGGACCAACAAAGTCATGTGTTATCCCTGCTCACTGATATGCTCAAACACAGCCAACACTTTGCCAGTTTCGATGGTTGTAAAGTCGAGACTATGGCCATTAGTGCCATTAAGGCGACGCGTCATGGCATGGTGACCACCCAAGAAGGGGATGTGGAAGTCGTGCAGGGGATTGGATTGAACGGCCAAGCCCTGACGCTTTTTCCCGGCGAAGTGCCCACTCGCTTACCCGAGCCCAACTTTTGGCGCGATCAGGGGTTTCATTTTATGGGATTTGCTCCGCCTAATAACAGTAATGTGGATCCATCTGCGGTGCATTTTGACCATATCCGTCTCGATCACCTTCTGCAGTACCTCGTGGGGGATAAACTGGAATGAGTTTAGATTCGTTATCAGCTTCAAGTGAGTCAGAGACAAACGGGCTCGATAAGCCAATGTCTGAAAATACACTTGGAAGCCAACCGCTCAAAAAACAACAAGTATTTGATTCTGACAAGGTCAAACTTCAGTCAGTATCCGATGAGCTTAAGATTGCCCAAACCTTTGCACCACAGACACCATTAAAAGTGGTGGATGAGGTTGTCGATGATGCCTTGGCGGCCCATCCGCAAGCATTGGATGTGTCATCCATTCGGCCAACACTGCATCAATCTCGCCGTTGGTCTTGGCTGGCGCGCTTTTCCGTCTTTGGATTATTACTACTGGTTTTAGTGCAAACGGGATTAGGTTTGCGGGATGCTTGGTTAGCAAGCCCTTGGTTATTTAGCTTTTATGGCTCCGTACTCGGTTTAGTCGGCAGCTGGGCTATGGTAGGAGCCTTGGGCGAATACCGTAAATTAAAACGCCTCAAGCAGGTTGCCGATACGCAAGAGTCGGGCGCAAGGCTTGCCCTCAGTATGCAAATGGGGGAAGCCGATGGCTTTATCAATAACATAGTACGCCATTACCCCGATAGTCAGGGGTTACAGCGGCTACGGAAGTCGCTCAAAGATGAACACAACGATGCCGAAAAAGTGTTGCTATTTGAGGACTTAGTGCTGACGGAGCGGGATGAACTGGCGAAAAAAATCGTCCGTCGATACGCGGCCGAGTCAGCCGTGTTGCTTACCGCGAGTCCACTGGCGGCATTGGATATGGCCATTATTCTTTGGCGTAACCAACGCATGCTGCGGGATGTCGCTGCCTGTTATGGGATAGAGTTAGGCTATTGGAGTCGGATTAAACTCATTCGCAGCATCATCATTAACATCATCTATGCCGGTACCAGCGAGTTAGTGACCGATTTGGGGACCCAACTGCTGTCGGTTGAGATGACGGGAAAGTTATCCGCACGGCTTGCCCAAGGCTTAGGTGGCGGACTGCTTACGGCACGCTTAGGCTATCAAGCCATGGCGCTATGTCGACCTATTCAGTTTAGGGAGGAACAGCGTCCCAAATTGTCCAAAGTTCATCAAGAGTTGTTGGTTGAGCTTAAACAGTTTGCCGGCAAGTTATTGACTAAAGACGGACGTGATGCGCTTAAGAGCCAATTAGAGGCTGCTGAGCTTAAAACAGGCTCCACACCCAAAGAGAAATAACCTAGCCGAATGCACAACATCGCGAGTGCACTTCAGACTTACCGCTTGATTTAAATGCGCTAATGACCCTGTCATTGGCGCATTTTTTATTGCTGTTTGCCTGCCAAAAATCCTTGAATGTAACAACTTAGTTACAGCACCCCTGATGCTATTTTCACCGTGGTACTGGTTTCACTCGCTCGGAGGGGTATGTTAGTGCTTATTCGATAGGGCTAATGTTTCATTAACTTATCAATAGGACTTATCAAGACGCTGAGTATGGCCTCATTCAAACAAACAATGAAACAACAAGCGAATGAGGCACTGCGACAACAAGGAGTGAGCAATGCAAGATGAATCAAGCAAGCAGTGGAAAGCCGCGACCCAAGCTATTCATGCCGGACATGAGCGAGAAGCCTTTGGTACTTTGGTAACGCCACTTTATCAAACTGCGACCTTTGTCTTTGAGTCGGCGCAGCAAGGTGGCGAGCGATTTGCCGGCAACGAATCCGGTTACATTTATACTCGCCTAGGTAACCCAACCGTTGCCGAGTTGGAACGTAAAATGGCGATTTTAGAAGGCGCTGAAGCGGCGGCTGCAACGGCTTCTGGTATGGGGGCTGTGTCGGCGGCGTTGCTGGCCAACTTGCAGATGGGCGATCATTTAGTGGCTTCCAATGCGGTATATGGTTGCACCTTTGCACTTATGACCAGCCAATTTGCCCGTTTTGGCATCGATGTCTCCTTAGTCGATTTTACCGAATTAGCGGCAATTGAGCGGGCAATCAAACCAAATACTCGAGTGATTTTTTGCGAAACTCCGGTTAATCCTCATCTACAGGTATTTGATCTAAAAGGAATCGCTGATATTGCGAAACGGCATCAACTTGTCAGCATTGTCGATAATACTTTTATGACGCCGCTACTGCAGCAACCCTTAGCATTTGGCATCGATTTAGTGGTACACAGTGCGACTAAGTATTTGAATGGGCACGGCGATGTAATTGCTGGCGTCGTGTGTGGCAGTGAAGAGCAGCTGCACAGAGTGAAATATGAAATCCTAAAAGATATCGGCGCCGTGATGTCTCCCCACGATGCTTGGCTGATTTTGCGAGGGCTGAAAACCTTAGATGTGCGTTTGCAGCGCCATTGTGACAGTGCCCAGCGTGTCGCCGAGTTTTTGGAGCAACATCCCGCAGTGACTCGGGTCTATTATCCCGGGCTTAAATCCCATTCAGGGCATCGATTTATCGGTGGACAGATGGCACGGGCTGGCGGTGTAATAGCCTTTGAATTAGCAGCAGATCTTGAGCAAGCAATGGCTTTTGTGGGTAACCTTAAGCTGTTTTCAATCGCCGTGAGTCTGGGTGATGCGGAATCCCTTATCCAGCATCCGGCTTCCATGACCCATTCGCCCTACACGCCAGAGGCGCGCCAAGCTGCGGGAATAAGCGATAATTTACTGCGGATCTCAATTGGTTTAGAGGACTGTGACGATATCATCGAGGATTTAAACCAAGCCTTGGCGATGCTGGCTTAATGGTTTTGCGGTACTCGCGAAAGGATGCCTTAACGGCGTCCTTTTGCTTTCTTTGCAAGGATAATCCATTAAGCAAATGGGCTATTTTAGTCATAGATAATATTTCTACTTAAAGAGTTTGGAAATTCATAAAAGCTTCGTCTATGTTTGATTGAGGCCACGGAAGTAGGACGAAAGGCCGAATTTCAAGCAAAGAGGAAGCATTATGAAAGTAACACATCGTTTACCTGCGATGGTGAGTGCCATTGCATTATCAGCCCTGTTAGCTTTACCTGCGGTGGCAGCCGATCCTGTTAAAGAAGCCAGCAAAGTACAAACCCAAACTAAAGCCGATGCTAAAAATATGGCAGCGGATGCCAAGCAACATTTACCTAATTCAGCACAAGTGAACATCAATACCGCTTCATCTGAGCAGTTACAACTGCTTAAGGGGATTGGTGCAGCTAAGGCGCAGGCCATCATAGACTATCGAACGCAAAATGGTAAATTTAAGGCCATTGATGAGTTGGCCAATGTCTCTGGCATTGGCGCTAAGCTGATTGAGCAAAATCGTCACATGATAGAGCTCTAGGGGGAAGGGGCGCTTAGTTTGTTGCTGGTTAAGTCTTTATATGAAAAGCCTGCATTAGCAGGCTTTTATCATTTTATAGGGCTAGTTTGCCTATAGATTGTCCAGTTAAACTGGATATTTACCAAACGGACGGATTAGCACTTGATCCAATAGGAGCCATAGGGGATAATCCGCGTCGTTCAGTGCTCATCCCTTTGGTGATACACTCGAAGTTATGGTGACCCTAGGGTCCCCCCGCAATGATAACTTGTGAACTCGGCCAGGCCCGGAAGGGAGCAACCGCAGCAAGCGACTCGTGTGCCGGGGTGTCGGCTCTAGGGGAACCTCCAAATCTCCCCATCCTATTCCAATATTCTTTATCTTTAACTCAGCAACTAGCCAACTTAGCATTTAGCAACACTACTGAATTTACTCGTAAAAGCTTGTTGCAAATCGATGTAGCTATGCCAATTTCGTATGACTTAGCTGTCGGCTTCTTCCTGCTGCATTCTTTTTTGTAGATTCTGTTTAAGAAAAGCGCGTGATTTCTCTAATGCGGCTTGGATTTCTCGTTTAAGCTCTTGCAACTCGTTGTAATCTTCGAAGAAATAGGTGTCAACTAGGTGACGAATATAGCGCACGGGCAGTTGATTGAGTGTCACACAGCAAAGATCGGCTAAATAATCCTCCGGTAATTCATCCATCAGGCCTTCATCGGATAACATTTCCATTAAGAGAACTTCGTAATAGTTACGGATTTCGAGTTGCATCGCTGTGCTCCATGATGATTTTTATTGAGTTTGCTACCACAAATGGTTGGCTGCAATAAAAAGTTGGCTATGTCTTTGGCTTAATTGTAGTTCGTCTCGGCTGTAGCAGCCGCCAATTACCGCCGCAACAGGAATATTTGATGCTTTTGCCATAGATAACACGGTTAAATCACGTTGATACAATCCCTGCTTGCTGATTTTTAGGTGCCCTAAGTCATCATCTTGATGAATATCGACGCCAGCGTCATACAGGATTAAATCCGGTTGATGGAGTCGAATCAGCAACTCAAGAGTCTGTTCGACGGTTTCCTGATAAGCGCTGTCATCTGAACCTTTCGTCAGTTCAATATCATAGTGTGACTGCTGTTTACGACTGGGAAAATTCTCTTTGCAGTGGATGGAGCAACTGATAATGCCCTGATGCCTGTGGCTGAGGGTGGCTGTGCCATCACCTTGATGCACGTCACAGTCAAAAATTAGCACCTTATGTAACTGCTGCTCGGTCATTAGTTTACGGGCGGCGATAATCAAGTCGTTGAAAATACAGTAGCCGCTGCCAAAGTCATAGTGTGCATGGTGATAACCGCCCGTTAAGTGAAGGGCAATACCCGTTTGCAAGGCTAAATGTGCGGTCAAACTCGTCCCCGATACCGAGTGCAAAGTGCGCTCGACTAAGGCTTCACTCCATGGAAAGCCGATGCGTCTTAAGGCCGTACTGGCTAAGCTGCCTTGGATAAATTGTTCGACATAATCTTGCTGATGCACCTGCATTACATCTTCTGCCGTCATCGGCGAGGGAGTATGGAATTGAGCCGGAACAGCCAGTTGATTATCGAGCAGATACTGATAAAGACGTGCGTATTTGGTCGTGGGAAAGCGGTGGTGAAAGGGTAACGCCAGCTTGGAGTAGCTGGCGTGATAAACCAATGGGATCATCTTGATTAGAGTTGAGAAATCGCCCAGCTCATAAACTCTTTACGTGTTTTCTCATCGGCTTGTAACCACCAGTATTGCAACATCTGTTGTGGATTCGCGCCCGCTGCTTTAGAAGTATCAACCGGAGCGGTTAATGAGGTGGCGTTCACCGCTGCCTGCGCCGAAGTAGGTGCCGGCGTGGCAACCACCGCCGCAGAGCCTGCTGCGCCCGTTGCAGCGGCGGCAGTACCTGACACATCTACCGCTTGGTTACCGCTAAAGAGACGGGAGACAAAGCTCTCTTCTTCAATGTCGGTGTTTGTCACTTGGTAATTCACCTGACCTTTGTCAGAGCGGGTTAATACGACCTGAGGATTTTGAGCGAAGGTTTTAGGCTTTTTAACGACCTTGCCCTCAGCGGCTTGCAAATAATATTGATGATCGCCGTCCACTTCTAAGGTCACGATAAAAGGGGAAGACTTAACGAAGGTCTGGCTGTCACTGAAATCGTCTTCAACCATCTCATGGTAACGGATGGCGATTTTGTGAGTGCCGGGCGCCAACTCTAAGCTGCTTTTATGGTTGAATACGCTGGACTCGACTTTTTTGCCATCGAGGGCAAGGTATTCGAAGGACATAGGGATATTCAGATCTGCGGCAAAGGCTGAGGCAGAGCCGAGTAGCACTAGCAGGCTGCTGATTGGCAAAAGTGATTTCATTGTTGCTCCTTAACGATTATGACTCTGATGCGGACGTTCGAATGCTTGAATGCGATCTTCGATATAACTGATGGCTTGCCTGCATTTACCCAAACGACGATGCATCAAAAGGATGTCATTTTGCAAACGGATTTTGTCAGCACTATGACAGTTTTCAAGTTTTGATTCCATTTCTGCAATTTTTTGTTCAAATTTCTTAGCCCAATTCAGATGCTTATTCAGTTCGGCATAGATTTCGTGGCTATTTTGTAACACATTGCTGGCAATCCAAGCAAACCCACTGGCTTGGTGCGATTGGGTCTGTTGTTGGGCAAAACGCGCACGTTTACTGGCACGTTGTTGATTTTTAGACTTTATATCGATTGAGGTCGTCAGTAGCGCCCGTTTAACCGCGGTAAAACGGTCTTGAATACGTTCACAGCTTAAGGCGATGGTTTGCGGCGCGAGTTTTAGAGCGATTTGCTTTTCTAACTGACCGATACTATTACGAATTTGTTCAATGCAAGGCATCAGCTGGGCGCCATTTTGAATAAACAGCGACTGATTAAAGCGCTCAATATCCTGCAGAAGTTTACGCTGGCTCGGCGCAAGATGACTGTCGTGTTGCAGTACTTCTTGCTCAAGCGTTGTGAGCTGATTTTTCAACGTGCTGATTAGCTGCGAAGTGTTCAAAACCATGCGCTCCACGCCAGATTAGCGGCAATTGATAGGACAATTAATATAAACAAAGGTCGAATAAAAGGCATACCAAATTTTATCGCACAGCGGGCGCCGATAAAGGAGCCGAGCATCATAGATAACCCCATCCACAGGCCGATTTGCCAATGGACTTGCCCTAGAAAGCCAAAGATTGCCAGCGCCGTTAAGTTACTGGTAAAAGTCATGGCTCTGGCAAGCGCGCAGCTATGCAACAGCGGTAATTTGTACAAAGCGCCTGAACTTACAGTCCAAAAAGCGCCAATGCCAGGGCCGGCAAAACCATCATAACCACCCAGCAGGAGCCCTTGCAGACTTTGTTTGAGTTTAGATTGAGCTTTTGTTGGTGCCTGACAATCGGTATCCGAGATGGCATTTGGGCTCAGCAGGCTGTAAATCGCGATGCCAATAATGAGCAGTGGTAAGGCTTTTTCAAGCCACTGTGCATTTAACAAGTACACCAACACACTGCCGAGTACTGCACCAATAAAGGTGGCGATAAACGCCATATACCAAAAACTGGGTTTGAGCAGATGTTGGCGATAATAGGTCCAAGCCGCCATGGAGGAGCCAAAACTGGCGGCAAATTTATTGGTACCTAAGGCGGTGTGGGGCGGGATCCCGAGGGTGAGCAGGGCAGGAATTGAGAGCAGGCCTCCACCACCGACTACGGCATCGATAAAACCTGCAATTAAGCCAATGACAGCCAACAGGGCCCAGTTACTGGGCTCGAGTAACAACTCCAAATCTTAATCCTACTCAATGACTCGTCTAAAGGGGGGCAGTGCGTCTAGCAAGGATTTGCCGTAACGTTTGGTCACTAATCGTCTATCAAGGATAGTGACTCGGCCATAATCCTGCTCTTTACGCAGTAATCTACCACAACTTTGGATAAGCTTTCGCGATGCATCTGGAATGGTGAGTTGCAGAAACGGATTTCCGCCCTTTATTTTCACATACTCGGCATGGGCTTGCTCGACGGGTGACGTCGGCACCGCAAAGGGCAGCTTAGTGACGATGAGGTTGGTGAGGTAATCTCCGGGTAAGTCGAGACCTTCAGAAAAACTGCCTGTGCCGAACAAAATACTCGGCTCACCTTTGTCACACTTGGCTTTGTGGGTCTCAAGCAATTGCTGGCGCGGTGCATTTCCTTGAATAAGGATTTCCTGCGTGAGTTTGCCCTCGAGCAATTCGGCCACTTTCTCCATTTGCCAGTAAGATGCAAACAGCACTAAGGTGGCCATTTCACCTTCAATCAACTCTAGAATCTGTTCGGCAAGCTCTGCGGTATAGGCATCGTCCGTCGGATCGGTTTTCATCTTAGGTAAGTAGAGCGTGGCGTTATTCGGATAATCGAAAGGGGATTGCAGGGCGAGATAACGACTGCCGTCCTTTACCGATAATCCCACTTGATGGGCGAAATGGTCGAAGTTATTCAGCGCCCGCAGCGTTGCGCTGCACAGTACGACGCCAGCCGCCTTTTGCCACAGCATAGATTCGAGCATAAAACCGACTTCAATCGGCGAGGCGCTAAACAGATAATCGACCTGTTTGCCCGTGAGTAATTCAATCCAGCGGGCGAGGGGCGCACCTTTAGTGGAATCTTCCTTTGCCATCATTTTCCAGAGCTTTTGCAGGTTTTCGAGTCGCTGCAACATAAAGCCCATTTCGGCCTGTAACGCTTCCGCTTGGTGCTTAGGAATGTCGCCATCTTTTATCGCCTCGGCCAGCAATAATTGCATCTTGTTAAATTGCTTGAGGGCAAGATTAGAGGTGGCCGCGAGATTTTCGGCGGGGATTTTCAGTGCATCGGGCAATTTACCGTGTTCGAACCGATAGCGGCTCTCGGGATTGGCAAACTGTTTGGTTTGAGTATCGCAGAAGTGGGCGACTTGATTGAGCTGAGCGATTAAGTCACCGATATGATCCTGCATCGCCTGTGCTGGGGCGATGATATTGTTGCTCTTTATCTGATTTTGTAACTTGGCGCTGGTCTTACCGACTTTTTCTAGCCAGTCGGCGGCGCCTCTAAGCGTTGCCTGTGCGCTAGAAAAGTCCCGGGCGACGATAGGTAAGTGGTGAGCTTCGTCAATGACGTAAAATACGTCTTCGGGATCGGGCAAAATCACCCCGCCGCCCAGCTCTAAGTCGGCAAACAGCAAACTGTGGTTGGCGATCAGTACATCCCAGGTATCCACATCCTCGCGGGCCTTGTGAAACGGGCAATTACGATGACTGGCGAGTTGCCGATGACAACTGTGTTTATCGCAGGCGATTTGTTGCCAGAGATGGTCCGGTATCGGTGTCGATAACGTATCGATTTCACCGTTCCAGCGGCCTTCATTAAAGTCGCTTAGCAGCTCCTGCAACATGGCTATTTGGCTGTTATCCGGCTTTGTTTGCCACATGGCCATTTGGGTACTGTTATCATCGCCGATCAGCATGGCAAGCTTGGACAAACAGACATAACGCTGGCGCCCTTTAACCAGACCAAAGCGAAAGTTTAGCCCTGATTGTTCGAGAAAAAACGGTAAGTCTTTGTGCAGCAACTGCTCCTGCAGCGCAACGGTTGCCGTAGCGATACAGACCTTTTTCTTACTCGCGAGTGCAAGCGGAATCGTGCCCAAAATATAAGACAATGATTTACCAATCCCCGTACCCGCTTCGACCACTATGATGCGTCTATCTTTGTCATAGTCGCCAGCAAGAGTCTTAGAGATTTCTGCCACCATAAAATTTTGCTCGCGGCGTGGCCTAAAATTAGGCAAAGCGGCGGCAATATCTTTATAGATAGCGCGGATCTGGTTTTTTACGTTGTCAGGTAACATGCGGCACTACTTTATCGAATTAATGCTGTACATAATAACAGTGATTGCATAGCCTAAGAAACTTTTCTGCCATTTTATGGCAATTTTATTCTGTGTCCCGAGAATCAATAAGCAGCGAGAACCCTAGAGTGAAACCGCAGTTGAATTCCCCCGAGAGTCTGCCGCCTGAAACGGCTGCGCCAGTGAGTGTACAGGGACGCGTCCTCACGCGCCATGCTATTACGCGCGGTGCAACGCTTGTGCTGCAGTATTATCTCGCCACCGTTTCAGGCCCTGTGCTGGTGGAGTTACCTGGCTCTGAGTACATTTGTTTTTGTCATCAAAGCGATATGGCGGCATTGCAGTTACAAACGCCGGGGCAGGCACTGCGCTTTGTACCGCTTGCACTTAAAAGCTTTAAAAGACAATCCGTGGCGGCGATTTATGCCCAGTCGAGCAGTGTGTATCGTCACTTACAGCGGATAGCGACGGATGCTGGCATTCCCTTATTTGAGGCGGATATCCGTCCCGAGCAGCGTTTTTTAATCGAGCGTTTTGTGGCGCTCGATGTGGCATTTTTAGGGCATTTTGTCAGCAATGTTGGCATAGATGAACAATTGCCCATTTTTAGCGCTGTACGAGCAAAAGCCGTTGCACCTCAACCGGAAATAAAATTGCGTTCAATTTCCCTCGATTTTGAATGCAGTTTTGACGGATTACTCTATTCCGTGGCCCTTTATGGACGCGATGCGCAATCTCAGCCCTATGAAAAAGTCATTATGGTGGGCGAGCCGCAGCCTGATGCTGCAATCTACATCGAATGGGTGAACGATGAAGCGGCGCTTATCCATCGTCTCATCGCTTGGTTTACTGAGTTTGATCCCGATGTGATCATTGGTTGGTCGGTGGTGACCTTTGATTTGGCCTTGTTATATCGGCGTGCGTTGCTGCACCGGATCCCGCTGCGTATCGGCCGCGGTGGCGCGTTTCTCGAATGGAAGGTCGAGAATAAATTTCGGCCTGAAACCTTAAGTTTGCCTGGGCGAGTGGTGCTCGATGGTATCGATTGGTTAAAGGCGGCCTTTTATCAATTCGAGCGCTTCTCCTTGGAGTTTGTCGCCCAAGCGTTGCTGGGCGAAGGCAAAGCGATTCATGATGTAGAAAATCGAGCGCAAGAGATTGATGCGCTATTTGCCGAAAATAAACAAGGGCTTGCACATTATAATCTGACCGATAGTCGCTTAGTGTGGGATATCTTTGAACATACTCAATTGTGGGATTTTGCCCTCGCTCGCGCCGAGTTAACAGGGTTAGAACTGGGGCGCGTAGGTGCCTCGGTCGCCGCATTTAACCATTTGTATCTACCGCATTTACATAGGGCAGGCTTCGTCGCGCCCGCAGAGCCTGCTAGCCAAGGGATAGAAAGTCCTGGTGGTTATGTAATGGATTCTGTCCCGGGTTTTTATCAACATATTTTAGTGTTTGACTTTAAAAGCCTTTACCCATCGATTATCCGGACTTTTTTAATTGATCCTAAGGGCTTGATTGAAGGTTTGGATGACGAGGAGGGATCGGCATTAGCTGAGCCTGAAACCGTTGCCGGTTTTTTGGGCGCGCGGTTTAACCGACATCAACCGATCCTGCCAAAACTTATCCAAAATCTCTCCGAACAACGCGAAAAAGCCAAGCGGGAGGCGAATGCGCCTTTATCGCAAGCGATTAAAATCATTATGAATTCGCTTTATGGGGTTTTGGGTTCCCAAGGCTGCGTGTTCCATGATGCGAAACTGGCAAGCTCCATCACCATGCGCGGTCATCAAATCATGAAGCAAACTCGCGCGTGGATTGAGGACATGGGCTACCAAGTCATTTATGGAGATACTGACTCCACCTTCGTTTATTTAGGCCCTGAGCCAGATCTCAGTGATATTAATGCCTTAGGTAAGCAGATTGCTGCGCGAATGAATCAGCAATGGCAAAGTAAAATTGCGCAGGAGTTTCAGCTAGAAAGTTTTCTCGAACTACAGTTTGAACGCCACTACGAGCAGTTTTTTATGCCGACCCTGCGGGGCTCGGAGGAGGGGAGTAAGAAGCGTTATGTCGGTGCTTGGCGCAATCGAAATGGAGTGCTGGAAATCACTTTTAAGGGGATGGAGCAGGTTCGCAGTGATTGGAGCCCTTTGGCGCGTAAGGTGCAGGCTGAACTCTATGAGCGCATGTTTAACCAAAGGGATATTAGTGGTTATTTAACGGATGTGATTGCTGAGCTGCTGGCTGGTAAACGCGATGATGAGCTGGTATTTAGCAAACGCATGCGCCGTAATTTAGATGAATACACGGCCAAGTCTTCTCCCCATGTGAAAGTCGCGCGCCAACTTTGTGAATTAACAGGAAAGACATCCTTTGGCAAGCGAGGGGCACAGATTGATTATGTGATTACTGTAAACGGTCCTGAACCGGTTTCGCATAGATCGTCTACAATTGATTATCAATACTACATAGATAAGCAAATTGGCCCTATTGCAGAGCCTGTCTTTTCAATAATGAAATTAAATTACACGAACATTGCCTCTAAACAGTTGCTGTTAATTTAGTGTTGCCGTTGTGTGTTTTGTGTTTTACTTGCGGGTCTTTGTAGTGTTTTAACCTGTTTTATAGAGGTTAAACACGCTGTTTTTGTGATGTTTCTCTACATAATCTTTAGGTTTCGCTTGGAGAGTGGAATGAAAATTTGCTACTCTCACCGGGAAATTGTAAGGAAATATAACAACGGAATGACGTTGATAAAACATAAACGAAAAGGTTAAGCACCAAATGAACAAAACGTTAGTAGCAACTGCGCTAACAGCACTCTTTCTCGCCCCAACTGTATCTGCAATCGAAATCTACAAAGATGATAAAAATGCGGTAGAAATCGGTGGCTTTATCGATGCGCGCGTAATCAACACTCAAGGTGAAACTGAGGTTGTTAATGGTGCTTCTCGAATTAATTTTGGTTTCAGCCGTGAGTTAACCCACGGTTGGAACGCCTTTGCTAAATTGGAATGGGGTGTGAACCCTGTTGGCAGCAGCGATATTGTCTATAACAACCGCTTCGAATCTGTACAAGATGAGTTTTTCTACAACCGCTTAGGTTACGCGGGCATTAGCCACGATGAGTACGGCACTATCACTATTGGTAAGCAATGGGGTGCTTGGTATGACGTGGTTTACAACACCAACTACGGTTTTGTATGGGATGGTAACGCGGCAGGTGTTTACACTTTTAACAAAGACGACGGTGCAGTAAACGGCGTTGGTCGCGGTGACAAAGTTGTTCAATACCGTAACAGCATTGGTGATGTAAGTTTTGCGGTTCAGGCGCAATTGAAAAACAGCAGCTTCTACACCTGTGATATCGAAAACATCACAGAGAGTGCCTGTGAAGCGGAATGGAACGCTGGTAAGAAAGAAGCGCAGCAAGTTACCTATGATTACACCTATGGTGCATCTTTGACTTACAAAGCCACCGATAAACTCAGCTTAATGGCAGGTATGAACCGTGGTGAGTTTGATGTGGCCTATGGCACAGGTGAACAAAAAACCGCTGTTGATTTAATCTACGGTGTGGGCGCGACCTGGGGCGACTTCGACAAGAATGGCTTATATGCTGCCGCCAACGTTCACAAAGAAGAGAACCATGATACCGACAACATTGGTCGCTTGATCAAAGATGCCTATGGTGTTGAAACTTTAGTTTCTTACAAGTTTGATAACGGTTTACGTCCATTTGTGTCTTACAACATTCTGGATGCAGGTAAAGACTATGTTATTCAACCTAACTTTAACGCCGATCCTAACGATGTGTTCAAGCGTCAGTTTGTAGTTGTAGGTTTACACTTTGTTTGGGATCCAAACACGGTTCTGTATGTTGAAGCACGTAAAGACTACAGCGACTTTACCAGCTCAGATCAAGCGCAAGAAGCCAGAATGTCATTGTCAGAAGACGACGGCATCGCCATCGGTATCCGCTATACGCTTTAAGCCTCAGTTGTTTATCTAGAAACTATATAACGAAAAGTTAACAAAAAACGCCAGTCAGCAATGACTGGCGTTTTTGTTTATGCCGCCGTTATTCAGGCCTCCCGCTGTGGCATGTCTTCATTTTTTTTTATTTGTTTATTTTATGTTGATTAAAGGTTTTATATGTGATTTTATTGTTCCCGCTGAGTGCTCCGTAGTTTTTCGAGGTACTCCTGTTTAAAACTGCTTATTTAATAAGCGGATTATAATAAGACATAATATGTCCAAGGAGATAGACAATGCATAAGAATAACTTACTAGCTAAATCTGTGCGCCTAGCATTGATTGGCGGTGTTACCGCTGCAACTTTTATGAGCGTTTCAGCTGTTGCTGCTGACGACACCGCTGCTAAAAAAGAAGAAGTTGAGCGTATTGAAGTCACTGGTTCGCGTATTAAACAAGTCGATATGGAAACTGTTTCGCCTGTGACAGTGATTAATGCCGCAGATATTGCTATGACGGGTGAGAAAACTGTAGCCGATGTGTTAAATAATTCGGCGATTAATAGTTTTGGCTCGTGGCGTGGTATTTCGGGATATGGTTCAGGGGCGAGTTCTACAAGCAACGTTAACCTTCGTGGTTTAGGCTCCTCGGCAACACTCGTGTTGCTTGATGGCCGTCGTATGCCGGGTACTAGTTCCAGCTCTGGCTCTGTAGCTGATACATCTTCTATCCCAATGGCAATCGTTGAGCGTATCGAAATTCTGCGTGATGGCGCTTCTGCTGTCTATGGTTCTGATGCAGTTGCGGGTGTAATTAATATTATTACGAAGAAAGAGTTTGATGGTCTGCAACTCGATTACAGCACAGAACAACCGAGTGTTGATGGTGGTGATGCAAATCGTTTATCGATTGCAACGGGTTATAACACAGATAAGGGGAATATCACGTTAACCTATGAATATTATGATACCAAAGCGGTAATGGATCGTGATATTTGGAATATGGATGATCCGAGTTATTCGGCCTACAGTGGTTTTAGCTCAGTGCCTAATGGTAGTTCGGCATCCGGTTGGTATAGTAATTCAGAAATCTGTGAGCAAACCGAAAATACGGTAGACAGCACAGATGGTAATAATAATGGTCGTTGTTTATATAACCATGGCAATGTGACTAAGTTATTTGGCGATCAAACCCGTAATTCCTTTTTATCCAATTTTACCTATGAAATTACCGACGGTATTCAATTTCGCGGTCGTGCATCTGCCTCGTTAGCTGAAACTGAAACGCGTTACGCAGGGACACCTGTGTCAACAAATTATCCAGTAATGAGTGCTGATAATAAATTCAACCCCGTTGGGGAAGATATGACACTTTATATGCGCTCTGCCCAAATTGGCGAGCGTGATACCTTAACTGAGACCAATAATGTCGATATTCTCGGTGGTTTTATTGGTACGCTGGATTTAGGCAATGGCATTGATTGGGAATTAAATGCACAGCATTCCCGCTCAACCACGAATTCATTTAATTACAATTTAATTAATGATGAGATAGTTCAGCAAGGAATAGATTCTGAACAGTACGATATTTTTAATACCACGGGCATGAGTTATGAGCAGTGGAACCAACAGATGACGGATCTGTATCGTAAAGCTGCCCACACTGGGGTGTATCAAGGTAAATTTGAAAGCACTCAAATTGATGGATTAGCTTCTACACTGCTTGTTGATCATGGCGATGTCTCTGTTGCTATGGTCAGTGGTCTTGAATATGAGATGATCAAATTCAAGCAAACTAGCGATCCAGAATCAGCGGCGGGGATTATTTCCGGTGGTTCTGGTGGTGATGATGTCGATGCCACGCGTGACCGTAGTGCCGCGTATCTCGAGTTTCAAGTGGGGTTACCTGCCAATGTTGAGTTTTCAGCCGCGGTTCGTTACGAGCGTTATGAGCAGGAAGGTTCTCTGACAGGGCCCCAAGGCGAAGTGGTTAATTCATCGACCTTCGATGCCGTGGTGCCTAAGTTCGGCTTAAGCTGGCGCCCAGTGGATAGTTTGTTACTGCGTGCCAGTTACGGTGATTCGTTCCGCGCGCCGAATATGAGTGAAATGTTCTCGTCTCAGTCCTTGAGTTTTGAGAAGGCGGTGGATTCCCTGTGGTGTAATGAACCCGGTAATGTGGATGCCATATATTGCGCTACCAATAACCAACATAAAACCTGGTACGGTGGCAACCCGAACTTAGAGGCTGAAGAGGGCAACTCGTTAACCTTAGGCGGTGTGTGGAACGTTACTGACGCTTGGAACCTAGAGTTATCATACTATTCAATCACCTACGACAATAAAATTGAGTCGATTGATGTCGATGATATCCTGCGCGATGAAATCAAGAATGGGTCATCTCCCTATGTGACCCGCGGATCGGATGGCAAAATTGAGTATATCGAGGCGGGAGTTCGCAACTTAGCGACCGTAGAAACCTCGGGTATCGATTTTGTGACTGCCTATAACTTAGAGACGGGCCTTGGCGACTTCAATTTTAAATTGGACTTGACCCATGTGCTCGACTTTAAGAAGCAAGATAATGCCGAAGCAGAGATGATCGACTATGCAGGGCTGACGGATTCACCGGATTGGCGCGGTAATTTCGCGACCAGTTGGAAATATGATGACTTCTCAGCGGCATGGACAGTTGTCTATATCGGTAGTCAATCAGCGGGCTATTACAATGAGTTAGAAGAAACCGATCGTTATGTTGATTATGATAATTACTTTAAACATAACATTCAGTTTGCCTATAACCATGCCTACAACGGCACTATCACGGTCGGGGTGAATAATGTGTTTGATGCTGAAGCGCCCAATTATTATACCTATGCGGATTATCGTGATGTAAACGTGGGTTTATATGATGTGTTAGGTCGTACTTACTACCTGAGAATAAACCAGAAGTTTTAAGTTATCCTTCTCCCTGGATAACTCAAACCTCCGCTTGCGGAGGTTTTTTTGCTTGTGGAATTTTGCTTGTGGAATATAGAGACGCTGCTTAATGACTCAGGCGCAGCTCATGGCGATGCTCATGCTGATAATGCTCGGCGCAGCTGCTGCAACGTTGCTCAGTGGGATCTTGAGTTAAGCGCTCGGCTTCGATTTCGGTGAAGCAGGTTCATTAGCTCAAAATTTACAAATCAGCCATATGCTTGATTATTCCATTGATGGGGGACGTGATGAGGTTAAGGATCCAGGAACACCTCAGCAACGTATGAGTCTATCAAACGTCTATAAATTTAGTGATTTTGATTTTGCTTGGAATATCAATTTGATTGGTGACCAATATTCGAAAGTCACTAATGGTGTTCAAACTGGACATATTGGTACTTGGGTAACCCATGATATTCAAGTTACTTACACTAGCCCGTGGAATACTAAACTGAGTGTTGGCGCAGAAAACGCGTTCGAGAAAGAGCCTCAGTTAATTGGTTACGGTGGTCGTGAGTACAACTACAACCTCTACAATGGTTGGGGACGTGTGATGTACTTCCGTATCAGTCAATCATTCTAGTTGACTTAGTGTAAGCAGGTGTTCAAAGGCAGGGGCAACCCTGCCTTTCTATTTTATGCGGTAATTTATGAAACAATGGACTAACTACTGGCAACATTCCAAAGCGTTAAATAGTTTTTCAGAAGGACAAAGTGCTCTCGGATATCACGGTGAAATGCTGTATTTTTGGCAAAATCAATTATCTGCGTTATCTAATGGGGCTAAGGTTTTGGATATAGGTACTGGTAATGGTGCTTTAGCCATACTCTGTTATCAATACGCGCAAACATTAGGATTTGTATGGGAACTTCTAGGTATCGATGCCGCAGATATTAATCCAAAGGTAAACATTTATTCTGATGAGAGCATCAATAAGGCATTGCAAAATATTTCATTTAGGGGAAATACCTTTATTGAGCGAAGTGAATTAGAGTCTGGGGACTTCGATTTTATATGTAGCCAATACGCAATTGAATATTCGGATCTGACTCAATCTTTACCTGAGATATGTAGGTTGTTGGCACCCAATGGGAGATTTTGTGCGTTGATGCACGCAACTGAGTCTGAAATCGTGGCCGATTCTAGACTCGGATTGTCCTTTCTAAATATCTTATTAGATAAGAGTCCATTTCTAAAAGAGGTTGGGGCGGTATTGGTTTATGCAGAAAAATTCATCAAAGAAGGTAAGAGCTTAGCTGATGATGTTGAGTTCAAGCGATTAAATGAGGTTTTACTGTTTCAAGTGAAGTGGTTGAAGTCAAAGGCCCTGGATATGGGATGTGACAGTTGGTTTAATTCAATTTTATCTAAAATTGCCCCACTTTTATATCAGCTAAAGACTGAGAATGTTGCAATCTTCGATGAATATTGCAAACAGTTATTTTTCTATCGAATGCGTATTCGTGATCAATTGGATTCAGTCATCGATGAAAAAAGAAAGCAATTACTCTTAGAAAGCTTGGAAAGGCTACACGTTCAATACTGCTTTTCGGAACTATTCGTTGAAGGGAAACACGTTGGCATAACTTTAGTAATCCACAAATGATGGTTAACGCTGCTCGGTATTTCAGTGAAATTCACTTAGATGTTGCTTTTGAATTTTATACTAGGGTTTCTGACGGTTCTAGTATTCTAAATCCCTTATTAAGGGAGCGCCAGATAGTGTTTTGTTTAAAAAAACACCTTTCGTAAAAAAATTCATAACTAAGACTTCTTTACACTAGTTTTTACGTGTCCCGAATGTTGACACAGGTCAACATTTTGTGAAATGATGCCAGCGGGTCTATGCCTGTAAAGGCATAGGAAAGGGAAGAAAAAACTAAGAATCACAAGAGAAAGATAGACTTACGGTAAGCATTTACTAAAGTAGATCTTACTTAAAGTGATGTTGCTGTTAAGTTAACTTTTTTATTCACTTCAAATTGGTTGGGAACTATGTCCAAGGTAAGCAATAGAACAAAAATCGCTACTGCACTTGTTGGCGTGCTGGCATTAGCGAGCAGCAACTTAGTAGTTGCAGATCCTCTTACCGACGTGCAAAAAGCGGATAGTATGATCCATGCTGATGCTGCTGCGTCGCAAAAGAATGTTGATAAGTATTTCGATCAAGCACAAGACATGCTTTTTGAGTATGGTTCTGTTGCTGATGAGCGTGAGTCACTGAAGTCCTATAACGATTACGTTGCCAGCTTAGTTGCTGACCAACAAAAAACGATGGACGCGATTCAAACTGACATTAACGGCGTAGACAAACTGCGTCAGGGCGTTGTGCCTTTAATGTTTAAAATGGTTGAGTCTTTAGAACAGTTCGTTCAATTAGATCTACCATTTAACTCTGAAGTTCGCGCTAACCGCGTTAAAGAGTTAAAAACACTGTTAAACACTGCTGAAGTGACTTTAGCAGAAAAATACCGTTTGATTCTGGATGCGTACAGCATCGAGCGTGAATACGGTAGTGCTGTTGCAGTTAACCAAGGTAAATTGACCTTAGACGGTAAAGAAGTATTAGTAGACTTCTTTAACTTAGGTCGCGTAGCTCTTTATGCTCAGAGCTTAGATCAAAAGACTGGCTGGATGTACAACCCAGAATCTAAGGGTTGGGATAAGTTAGATGACAGCTATTTGCGTGAACTGACAAAAGGTATCCGCATTGCCCGTAAACAAGGCGCTCTAGATCTATTCGCGTTACCAATTCCTGCTGCGGAGACTGCACAATAATGAAGAAGTTAATTACTACAGCTGTATTAGCTGCAAGTTTTTCTTTAACTGCTGGTATGGTTAGCGCTGCTGATGCGCCTAAGACCATCGATCAATTATTGCAGCAAGTTAAAGTTGATCGCGCTGCTGAAGGCAAAGTTAACAGCAAACGTGAACAAGAGTTCCAAGCTGAGCGTGGCGATAAAGCGGCTCTGTTAAAGCGTGAAAAAGATGCTTTAGCGGCTGAGAAGCAACGCGGTAAAGACTTAAACCAAGCTTTCTTAGACAACGAGCGTAAAATTGCTCAGTTAGAAGAAGACCTGAAAACTGCTCAAGGTGACTTGGGTGAGATGTTCGGTGTGGTTAAAGGTGAAGCGGGTGATTTCGCTGGTAAATTAGCGAGCTCAAACGTAAGTGCTCAATACCCAAATCGTGATAAATTCATCGCTGATTTAGGTGCACGTAAGCAATTACCAAAAATCGAAGAGTTAGAGCAATTCTGGCAAGAACAATTATTCGAAATGGCACAATCTGGTAAGGTTGTTAAATTCGAAGGTTCTGTAACGGGTATCGACGGTAGTGTTAAAAACACCACTATTCACCGCATTGGTACTTACAACTTAACTGCTGATGGCAAGTATGTTGTTTACAACCCTGAATTAGGTTTAATTCAAGAGTTATCACAACAACCAGAAGGCTACCAAGTTAGTGCAGTAGGTAAGTGGGAACAAACTACTTCTGGTACTGCGCCATTCTACATCGACCCAGCTCGTGGCGTTCTGTTAAACATCTTCACTAACAAAGCAAGCTTTGAAGATCGTTTAGAAGCGGGTGGTACAATCGGTTACATCATTATCGCTCTGTTAGCATTAGGTCTGTTGATCTCTATCGAACGTTTAGTGACTATGACTATCATCGGCGCTCGTGTGAACAGCCAACGTAAGAACATTGATAAGCCAGGTAACAACGCCTTAGGTCGTATCCTGAAAGTGTATCAAGAGAACAAAGACGTTGACGTTGAAACATTAGAGCTGAAACTTGACGAAGCGATTCTGAAAGAAACGCCTGCGTTAGAGTCTCGCATTTCAATCATCAAAGTTCTGGCTGCTATCGCCCCTATGATGGGTCTGTTAGGTACAGTAACCGGTATGATTGCAACCTTCCAAAGTATCCAATTGTTCGGTACTGGCGATCCAAAACTGATGGCTGGCGGTATTTCTATGGCGCTGATCACTACAGTTCAAGGTCTGGTTGCGGCTCTGCCTCTGATGTTAATGCACGCAGTTGTTGTTGCTCGTAGCAAGTCAATCGTGCAAGTTCTGGAAGAGCAAAGTGCTGGTATCATCGCAGCGCACGCTGAGAAGAGGGCTGACTAATGATGATTCACCTGATGGACATATGGGATTCCGTCAGGGGCTTCATGGCCTCCGGAGGCGACGTCCTCTGGTTAGTAGCGTTTGTGCTGTTCTTAATGTGGGTATTGATGCTTGAGCGTTACTGGTATCTTAATTGGATATCACCAAAGCAACATAAAGCAATCATAGCTGCATGGGATGCTAGAGAGGAAACCACCTCTTGGTATGCACACCGTATCCGTGAAGCTTGGCTGTCCCAAGCGAAGCAAGATTTGAATGCACGTATGCTGGTCATTAAAACCTTAGTAGCGATTTGTCCTATGATAGGTTTGTTAGGTACTGTTACCGGTATGATTTCAGTGTTCGATGTGATGGCAGTTCAGGGGACGAGTAATGCTCGTTTAATGGCGGCTGGTATTTCAATGGCAACAATGCCCACTATGGCGGGGATGGTTGCAGCATTATCGGGAGTATTCTTCAGTACTCGCCTTGATGCCAAAATGAAAATCAGCTTAGAAAAGCTAAAAGACAGCATGCCGCACCACTAGAGAGAGATTGAACATGGCACGTAAAAAGCATTCCAGTGTAGACGAGGAAGCGCAAATTGATATGACACCGATGCTCGACATCGTGTTCATCATGCTGATCTTCTTCATTGTAACAACGTCATTCGTGAAACCATCTGGTTTGGACTATAACAAACCAAAAGCTTCACAAGCGACTTCTAAGCCTTCGGCTAACATCTTTATCGGCGTCAGCAAAACTGGCGTGATCATGATGGAAAACCGTCAGGTTGATATCGAGCGTGTAACTGCAAACGTTGAGCGTATGCTAGCTGAAGCGCCTGAAGCAGCTGTGCTGATCCAGGCCGACAAAGATACGCAACACGGCTTAGTTGTTAAAGTTCTAGACCAAGTCAAAGCGGCTGGTATAGATAAGATTTCGGTATCTGCGGGGAACGATTAATATGCTAAGAGCACTAGTATCAATCATTATTGGTGCTGCTGTGACTTTTGGTCTGTTCGCTTTTATGGCGTTCTTGGTCGGTGGTGGGGCGCAACGCGCTGAAACATCGGCCGAGACCCCTGTAATTGAAATCACCATGGATAGACAGGATGCAAAAGCACAGAATAAGCCAAGGGTAGTGCCTAAGCCGCCACCACCACCAGAGCAACCACAGAAGCCTGATACTACGCCACCAGACACTTCATCAAATATTGATACGTCTATGTCGTTCAATATGGGTGGGGTTGAAGCCGGTGGTCACAGTGCCGGTGGTTTCAAATTGGGTAACATGATGACACGTGACGGTGATGCAACACCTATCGTCCGTATCGAACCACAATATCCAATTGCTGCGGCGCGTGACGGTAAAGAAGGTTGGGTGCAATTACGCTTTACGATTAACGAATTAGGCGGTGTAGATGACGTTGAAGTAATCCAAGCTGAACCTAAACGTTTATTCGACAAAGAAGCAATTCGTGCACTGAAGAAGTGGAAGTACAAGCCAAAGATTGTTGACGGCAAGCCACTAAAACAACCAGGCATGACAGTACAACTCGACTTCACTTTAGATAAAGGAGGCAAATAACAATGCGTAATGCTAATAAAATCGCTGTTGCGTTATTACTGTCTCTTTGTGGTGGTGCCTTATCTGTTTCTTCAGCTGTTGCGGCTGAAAAATGTGAAATCGATAAGCGCCAATCTAAAGCGGTAGGTGAAAGTGCTGCGAAGAAGGTTCAGAAATCCTTTGAAGCTTACACCAATGGCCAGCTTGATGAAGCGATTGCCGTATTGTTGGAAGCCAACCCAAAGAACGATTTCGATAAAGCGTATGTTGCGCGTATGCTCGGTAACTTCTATGCCGAAAAAGGCAAGATGGATACTGCGATCAAGTACCTGAAACAAGCCGTTGAGGCGGACATTTTAGGTGGAACAGATCACGCAGCGACACTGCGCCTCTATGCCGACTTGTTGTTACAAGAGAAGAAGTTTAAGGAAGCGATTCCTTACTATTACAAGTGGATGGACTTCACTTGTAAGGCTGACTCTCAAATGTATCGTCGTATCGGTATTGCATACACAGAGCTGAAACAGTGGGACAAAGTGATTGAAGTGGCTGATAAAGGTCTTTCACTCGCCGAAGCTCCTGATAAAGGTCTGTATCAGATGAAACTGACGTCTTACTTCAACCAGAAGAAGTATAAAAAAGCCGTTGGTGTGTTAGAAGTCATGGTGCCGTTATTCCCGGATGATGGCAGATTATGGGTTCAGTTAGCACAGTTTTATCTGATGGTAGAAGACTATGATAAGTCGCTAGCGACTTATGATTTGGCTTACCGTAATGGTTTCTTGGATACTGGAGCTAACATCACTCGTTTAGCTCAGCTGATGGCACAGAAAGGTGCGCCATATCAAGCTGCTAAAGTATTCCAAAAGAACATGAAGTCGGGCCTCATCACTGAAGATGCTAAATCTTACGAGATTTTGGCTGGTTTCTACCAAAACGCGAAAGAGTTCAAAGAAGCTGCTGAGTTTTATGGAAAAGCGGCTGCTATCAATAACGATGGCAAGCTGTACCTGAAACAAGGCCGTTTACTGAGCTTGAATGAGAAATACTCTGAAGCGATTCCAGTGCTTGAGAAAGCCATCTCTTTAGGTATCGAACATCCAGGTGAAGCAAACTTCGAATTGGCATTAGCCCATTTAAGTTTGAAACAGTACAAGTCAGCTTATAACCGCGCTGTATTAGCCGCGAAGGATAAGAAGACTGAGAAGAGTGCAAACAGCTATATCGCTTATATCAAAGAAAAAGCGCGTATGCACAACGTCGAACTGTAATTCACTGTATTCGCAATGCAGATCTAAAAAGCCCCGTAAGGGGCTTTTTCTTTATTGAAGCTTTACTAACACCTGCGATTGTTGCTGATTCCGTTCAAGCTCTAGTGATAGCTTTGAGACATTATTAAATAAGGATTCGATACGCTTTTCTTGGGTAGGTAAGCACAGGCAAGCGGCAAGTTTATAATCGATTTTCAGTTTGTGATTTTTACCGAATTCTTGATTAAACTCTTGAATATGTTGTTCGATACGCTTTAACACCACCTCAGTACCTTCCTGATCAATATTGAATAGTCCTAACGCAAAATGGTTGTGATCTAACCTTGCAATCAAATCTGTCGCCCGTAGCAGTGCTTCTTGTACCTGTTTAGTAAAGAATTCGAGTAAATGGGGTTGTTTGACGGTTTCATGAATGTGAGGGCACAGATACAATAACGCCAAGCTTTGCTGCTCACGTATGTGCCTGTGCCACTCTCGGTTGAATACTTCCATGAAATAGGTTTGGTTATAGACCCCTGTTTCAGGATCCCTAAAACCTGAGTTACGAAATGAGTAGATCATAGATGAATCCCGTAAGCAGACTTTGAACTAAGTATAGGAAGAGTTTGGCTATCACGGACCCAAAAGGAGAAATATAAAAGATGAAATTAAGTTTATTGGCGGGAACGATAGCGTTAGTGTTTGCTTTACAAGGCTGCTCAAAGCCGGAAACAACGACAGCAGTACAGGAAGGTACGATCCAAGCCGCTCCGGCGCAAAGTGAAGCTCAAACCGCTGAGTCTAAATACGCTGCCTTAGTCGATGCCTATTTTAAAGATTACTTAAAGTTAGAACCGATTTACGCCACTTTTGTCGGTGTTAATGATTACAACGCGCAGTTTGGTGGAGACTTAACCGAGGAATATCTTAAGGCGCGTCATGATCTTAATACCCGTTATTTAGCGCAAGTGAGGGCGATTGACCTTGAGCAATTGCCAGCCGATTTACAACTCAGCTATGCGCTGTTTGTGTATGACCGCGAAATGGCCCTAGTGGACGAAACCTTCCCATCACGCTTTATGCCTATCAGCCAGTTCTACAGTACTGTGATCACTATGGTGCAATTGGGTAGCGGTGAGAGTGCACAGCCTTTTAATACAGTGCAGGATTATCGCAACTGGGAGCAGCGTGTTAACGGCTTTATTGATTGGATCCAATTGGCCGAGAATCGTATGAATGAAGGTATTGCCAGTAAGGTGGTGTTACCGCGCGTGTTAGTTGAGCGGATTATTCCACAGCTTGATGCCATGCTTACTACGGATGCCAGCCAAAGCATTTTCTATTCACCGATTAATCACTTCCCTGAAGGGTTTTCGGATCAAGATAAAGCGGAGCTAACAGCAAGTTATCAGGCGATGATTAATGAGCGTTTAGTGCCTGCATTAACGGGGCTGCGCGATTACTTCAAGCAGACTTACTTACCTAAGTCTCGCGCAACGGATGGTTGGTCTGGCCTACCAAATGGTAAAGCTTGGTATCAACATTTAGCTAATTCTCATACCACCACAACCATGTCAGTGGATGAAATTCACCAAATTGGTCTGAATGAGGTCGCACGCATTCTTTCTGAGATGGACAAAGTACGTGAGCAAGTAGGTTTTAAAGGTGACTTAAAAGCCTTTTTTGCCTCTTTATCGTCTGAGCCACAATACTTCTATGGCGATCGCCAAGGCTTAATCGATGGTTATATGGTGCTGAAAGATAAGATTAACCAAGTATTGCCACAGTATTTTAATGTAATGCCAAAGGCCGACTATGTGGTTAAACCGGTTGAAAGCTTTAGAGAGCAATCTGCTGCGGGCGCGTCCTATGAATCACCAGCTGTGGATGGGAGCCGTCCTGGGGTGTTTTATATCAACACCTATAACCTAAAAGCTCAGCCGAAATGGGGTATGACGACGTTGTCATTACATGAGGCCGCGCCTGGTCACCATTTCCAAATCGCCATTAAACAAGAGCTCACTGGCGTTCCTGAGTTCCAACGTTTCAGTGGATATACTGCCTTCGAAGAAGGCTGGGCGCTCTATGCTGAATACTTAGGCATCGAAATGGGGCTCTTTAGCGACCCTTATCAGTACTTTGGTAAGCTGTCAGACGAAATGCTGCGTGCGATGCGTTTGGTGGTGGATACGGGATTACATGCCAAAGGCTGGAGCCGCGAGCAAGCGATTCAATATATGAAGGATAATTCGCCCATGGCCGAGTCGGATATTGTCGCCGAGGTCGAGCGTTATATGGCGATTCCGGGTCAAGCGCTCTCCTACAAAGTCGGTCAGCTAAAAATCCTCGCCCTACGTGAGCGTGCTGAAAAAGCCCTAGGTGATAAGTTTGACTTAAAAGCCTTCCATGATCAGATCCTAACCTCTGGCTCACTACCTATGGCGGTGATGGAGCAGAAGATCGATCGCTGGATTGCGGCGACTAAGGCTTAAGACCGAGTTGATTATGCTGCGCCGTTATCGATAACAAAATTAATGACGGCGCAGTTTAAGACTTTTTAATTAAACAGAATGTTTTTATACTCAATATTCACATCCCGTTTAGATGTCATAAAAACGGGAACCATATGATATTTGGGGCAAATGTCTCAGGATTATTCAGGGAGTTTTACCATGGTTCAGGCTACAGCAAGACATTTGTTAGTGAGCAGCGAAGAGCAGTGCCAAGCACTTAAACAACAGATCCTCGATGGTGCCGATTTTGCGCAAATCGCCCGCGCACATTCCTCATGCCCATCGGGTGCTCAAGGTGGCGAATTAGGTTCATTCGGCCCTGGCATGATGGTGCGTGAGTTTGATGAAGTAGTGTTTAGTGCGCCATTAAACGTGGTTCAAGGTCCAGTTAAAACCCAGTTTGGTTACCACTTACTCGAAGTGACCAGCCGCGGTTAATCGTCTCCTTGCCGAGAAAATGGCAGCGTTTGGCTGCCATTTTTTTTAGTTCATCCATCCATTGGGAGCCGCTATGCTTGAACTCTATACCGACAGATTAAGACTTCGCAGTTTACAAGAGCAGGATTGGCCACACTTCTTGGCATTACATCAAGATCCTGACATCAATCGCTATGTGCGTATTCCTGAAGCTCCCGAAGTGATCCGGCAAAAGTTTGAGCAGCGCTCAGCCACCTGGGACTATGCCTCTGGCGATTGGCTTACTCTGGTGATTGAAACCCTTGATAGCGGTGAGTTTATTGGTTTAACCGGTCTTCATTGTCAAAGTGTGGAGGAGCAACGTGCCGAGGTCGGTTATTTGCTGGCGCACGCGGGGCACGGTAAAGGCTATGCTACTGAGAGTTTACAGGCGGTTGTCGATTGGGCCTGTTTGAGTTTGTCTGTCCATAAATTAGTTGGGCACTGCGCCAAAGACAATATCGGTTCGGCCCGGGTGATGGAGAAATGTGGCTTTCAACTCGAAGGTGTGTTTCGGCAGCATTTTAAGATAGGTGATGAGTGGCAGGATGAATGCGCCTATGGGCTGCTCGCTGATGAAAGGCAAAGATAAGTTAAATTATCTGCATCCCATGGGACATGCTGCTATAATGCCGCAGGTTTATTTTTTGAGGCGTGTTTAAGTGGCGCAAATTAATCAGTTAGCTTTGTATCCTGGCGAAGATTTTATTGAATTGTACAAAGTATTAAAGGTACAAGGCATGTCGAATGCTGGTGGCGAAGCCAAGCATGTTATTGATGAAGGTTTGGTTACCGTCAATGGCGAAGTGGAAACGCGCAAACGTAAAAAAGTCGTTGCGGGTGACATCGTCAGCTTTAATGGTGAATCGGTTCAAATCATTGCGGCTGAATAAGCCAGATACTGTGGAGTAGGATATGCAATTTCCAGATGACGATAATGGCAAAATGCTGGCTGCGATGGCCGAAGCCGGAATTGACCTCACTAAAGCCCTCGATGTTGATTTCTTTTTAGTTTTCGATGATCAGCGTGATGCTGAATCTGCACTCGAAGAGTTAGCCAACTCCGATTTAGAAGGCGAAGTCGAGCTGAACCTTAACGATGAACTCGGCAAGTGGGAAATCATCGTATGCATCAACATGGTGCCAGACTACGATGACTTGGTTGAGCAAGAAACCATTCTCAATGATTTTGCGGCCGAGTTCGGCGGCATGACCGATGGATGGGGCGTAATGCAACATCAAGAAGGTGATGATGAGTTTATGGATGACGACCATGTTCACGATGAACATTGCCATCACTAAGCCTATCGCCAGAGAAGCCGTTAAAAACCACCGCTCAGGTGGTTTTTTGCTATCTAGGCTTTGTCGTTATCTGACGATTGCCGATATGGTGCAAATAACTCGAGCATCCAATCGATAAAGGCCTGTACTTTTAGCGGCAGGCTAGGGGATTTGGGCGTGAGCAAGTAATAGGCGTATGGGCTGGTAAAAGGTGCTTGAAACGGGATCACCAAGCTGCCATTGGCCAATTGTTCTTCGATAAAAAAACGTGGGATCAGCGCTGCGCCCATGCCACTGGCCGCGGCTTGACTCAACATATAAAAATGCTCGACGCCAAAGGTTTGCGCCTGCGTGAGTACTAGCCCCACTTTATCCGCCCAATACTCCCACAGCTCTGGCCGAGTGGTGTGTTTAAGCAGGGTTACATTATTGATGTCTTCGATGCTTTTGAGTTTAGGCGCGAGCGACGGCGCGCACACTAAGCACAAGTCTTCATCCATCAGCTTGATGTAATTAACCCCTCTGGGGAGTTGAGTGCTGCTGCGAATGGCAATGTCATAACGGCCCTGGCTGAAGTCGACGGCAAAGTCACCGATCGAGAGATCCACATACAAATGCGGATGTCGAGATTTAAATTGCTCCATCCGAGGGATTAACCAGTTGATAGTTAAACTAGGTAACACATTGATGGCTAAGGTTTGTGGCCTCGAGCCTTGGTTGCGTAAATCGGCGGTGGCGCTTGATAAGGTTTGCAGAGCCGCTTGCACATGGGGCAAGTAGCGCTTGGCTTCGTCCGTGAGTGCGACTTTTTTATGTAGGCGCACGAAGAGGGCAAAACCTAAGAATTCTTCTAATACACGGATTTGTTTACTGATAGCGCCGTGGGTGACATGCAGCTCTTTGCTAGCAAGTGTCATGCTTTGTAAGCGGGCGGCAGACTCGAATGCCCGTAATGCATTGAGGGGCGGCAAGGAAGTAAACATAGGTGTATCCGAATCGAGTAAATGATAAGGGTATTTAGTGTGAGCTTTACTCACGCTAGCGCGACAATAACTCCTTTGCGTTTATAAGGCAAACGCAGTCTAATGCGAAGCCTTAGCTCCTATTACTCAATAATAACAATCATGGAATTTGAACTGACTCTACAAATTGCGGCATTACTCTTTGGTGTGGCTATGGTGGCGGGGTTTATAGACTCTATCGCCGGCGGCGGGGGATTGCTGACTATCCCAGCGTTAATGTGGGCGGGTTTACCGCCAGCGGTGGCACTTGGGACTAACAAATTACAGGCCTGCGGTGGCAGCTTTTTTGCGAGCTTGTACTTTGTGCGTAAGGGATTGGTCGATTTGAAGGCCGTTAAACTGTCTCTTATCTGTGCCTTTGCGGGCGCCGCCTTAGGCACGATTCTGGTGCAGTTGGTCGATGCAAAAGTGCTGGAGTTAGTCTTACCTTTTTTAATTCTCGCCATTGGTTGTTATTTCTTGTTTTCGAAAAAGATTTCGGAAGATGATCGTCATCAAGTGTTAACGCCTACCGCCTTTGCCTTTACCGCCGCGCTCGGTGTGGGTTTGTACGATGGTTTTTTTGGCCCTGGCACAGGGAGTTTCTTCGCGCTGGCCTTTGTGACCTTGGCCGGTTTTGGTCTGGCAAAAGCGACGGCACATGCCAAGGTGCTAAATTTCTCGACCAATATCGCTTCGCTTATCTTCTTTACCTTAGGCGGCAAAGTGATTTGGGTGCTCGGCTTAGTGATGCTTGCCGGGCAGGCCATCGGCGCCACCTTAGGTTCGCGCTTAGTCGTGACCAAGGGCACTAAGATCATTAAGCCTTTAGTGGTGACTATGTCCTTAGCCATGAGTGTGAAACTGTTAGCGAGCCAATATCAACTGTTTTGATAAAGCCGCTATCGTATTTGCCTCTCCCTTGATAAGGCCGAATATATGCTTGTCTGCATAAGTGCAGCGAGCACAGTTTTCGGCCTTATTGCTGTAAATCTCCTCAGTCCCTTGGTATTCGCTATACTCCGCAGTAATGTTTAGGATAACCTAGCATTTTTAAAGCGTTTTTACGGTCAATAGACTGTGTTATTGCCCAGCGTTTGCACCGGAAACTTCGCAAGTTAAACGGTAAACACCCACGCGATAGAATCGGCTTAGTATTCATGTAAGGTTTCGCAACGATGAGATTTATCCATACCTCGGACTGGCATATTGGTCGCCAGTTACACAATCAATCACTCTTAGAAGACCAAGCCTATGTGCTTGATCAAATTGTGACATTGGCACAAGAGCATGCTGTCGATGCGGTGATTATTGCTGGGGATATTTACGATAGGTCGATTCCTCCAGCCAGCGCCGTGGCTCTGCTCGATGAGGTGCTTAATCGCCTTATCACCGAGTTAGGATTACAAGTGCTGATGATTGCCGGTAACCACGACGGGCACGAACGCTTAGGCTTTGCGGCTAAACAAATGGCGGCAAGTGGTTTGCACATTATTGGGCCGCTGCAGGCTGATTTAACGCCGATCCGCTTAACCAGCTCAAGTGGCGATGCTTACTTTTATCCGCTGCCTTACGCCGAACCTGCAACCGTGCGCCAAGTATTTGAGGCGGATGCCAAGGGGCTTAGTGTATCCAGCCATGAAGAGGCTATGGCGCTACTGTTAGAACAAGTACGCTCCCACGACAGCCAAGGGTTACCTAAAGTCGTTGTTAGTCATTGCTTTTTAGATGGCGGTAGTGAGTCAGAGTCCGAGCGGCCATTGAGTATTGGCGGCGCCGATAAAATTTCCCCACGGCTTTTTAGTGAGTTTGATTATGTTGCCCTTGGCCACTTGCACGGACCGCAATATAAAGGTTGTGAGCATGTGCGTTATTCCGGCTCGATTTTGAAATATTCCTTTAGCGAACAGCATCAACACAAGTCAGTCACTTTAGTGGACGTTGCCGCGCACACTCCGGCGCAAATCCAACTCTTGCCCTTAACGGCGCTGCGTGATGTGCGGATTATCGAAGGGGAATTGGCACATTTATTAGATCTTGGAAAAACCGATGCCAAGCGTGAGGATTATCTGATGGTGAGACTCCTCGATAAACACGCCATTTTAGATGCCATGGGCAAACTGCGCAGTGTCTATCCCAATGTGTTGCATTTAGAACGTACTGGATTAATGGCGGGTGAGCAGGCTGTGGCACTCAACCGTGACCATATCAAAAAAGGCGAAATGGCCATGTTCCGTGATTTTTTCAGCCAAGTCTCTGGCGAGGCGTTGAGTGATGCGCAGCAAGCGGTTATGGATGAGATTTTAACTAAGCTTCACAGGGATGAACGCGATAGCGTTGGATCTACTCGCGTTGTAGCAAAAGGGGAGCAATCCGCATGAAGCCACTCACGCTGTCAATGTCGGCCTTTGGCCCCTTCGCCTCGACTCAAACCATTGATTTTACCGAACTGGGGGATAACCCCTTATTCCTGATCAACGGGCCAACTGGCGCGGGCAAAACTACGCTGCTCGACGGAATTTGTTTTGCACTTTACGGCAAAACCACAGGCAACGAGCGCGAAGGCAGCCAGATGCGCTGCGATATGGCCGATGATAACTTGCTTACCGAGGTGACTTTTAGTTTTCAATTAGGCAGTACGGGTTATCGTATTCGCCGCGTCCCCGAGCAGGAAAGACTAAAGAAAAGCGGTGATGGCTCAACGGTACAAAAGAGTGAGGCACAGCTGTATAAGATTGCCCCAGATGGCAGTGAAACCCTTATCGTCGCCAGTAAAGTGTCAGACGCCACGGCCGAAATCGAGGCATTAACCGGCCTAGATGTGGAGCAGTTCCGCCAAGTGATGGTGCTCCCGCAGGGGAAGTTTCGCGAATTGCTGATGGCCGACTCTAAGGCGCGTGAGCAAATTTTTAGCCAGCTATTTCAAACTCATATTTATAAACGCATCGAAGATACCCTAAAAGCCAAGGCGGCGGATATTCGCAACCTTGTCAAAGAGCAGCGCGCCCGCCGCGACGGTATTTTGCAAACCGCGGCACTGACATCTGATGACGAACTTGCCGCAGAGTTTAGCCGCATTGAACCCGAATTCGCGGCGGCAACGGCGGCAAAGGAGCAGAGCGTTGCGGCGCATTTAGTAGCATTAAAACAGCGTGATAGCGCGCAGCAACTCTTTGCTGAATTTACTCGCTTACAGGAATTACAGGCTGAGGCATCTCGCCTTAATGAGCAGCAAGCGCAGATTGCAACCCAAACGGCACGGCTTGAGGTGGCCAAGCAAGCACTGCGTATAAAACCCTTATTAGATAACGCCTTATCGCGGGAGCAAGAAGCGAGTCTCGCCGCCACTCAGCGCGATAGCGCGCAGTCGACACTCGATGCCGCTAAGCTCGCACTCGCTCATGCTGAAACCGCGGCGCAGGAAATCATTCCCCTCGAACATAAGCTGCGTGAGGTTGAGCAGCAACATAGTCATCTCAGTGCGTTAGTGCCGCAGCTGGCTGAGTTTGCCAGCCTTGAACAAGCTTTAGCGCAAGCAAAAGAGATACTACAAAACACCAAATTGCAGGGGCAGGAGAGTAAAAATACGCTTGCAACGCTAGTGGAGCAGCGCAGCCATTGTGAGGCTCAACTGCCAGCCTTGCAGCAGCAAAGCGAGCAGCAACTTGCCACCGCACAGGCACTGCAGCAGCACCGTCATATGCTCGAGCAGTTCAAGCAGTGGCAACAGATATGTGCCAAAGTCGCACACACTCAAGGATTGCTTGAGCAGGTTGGCTCACAAGGAAAAGCGCTTAATACCCAATATCAAGAAGCCTCAACGGCTTATAAGTCTTTGCAACTGAAGTGGTTCCAAGGTCAGGCAGCCATTTTAGCAAGAGAGCTAAAACCCCATGAGCCATGCCCAGTTTGTGGCAGTTCGGCCCATCCTCAACCCGCGATGAGCCATGAGGAGTTGCCAACGGAACTGCAATTGCAGGCGGCGCAGGATGCCGAGGCCTTGGCGCTCGATAATCTCAATAAAGCACGGGCAGAATATCGCGGGCTGCAAAAGCAATTAGAAGCACAGCAACAGCAGGCGAATGAGCTGGCAACAGCCCTTGGCGATAAGGTTGAGTTGTCGCTCGAATCCCATCGCCAAACGCTAGACGAACTGACACTACAATCGAAACAGGCCGACGCTGCGGCGCAAGCGCTACAGCAGTTACAGCAACAGATCAAAACCTTGCAGCAGCAAGAGTCTACATTGACGCAGCAACTAGAACTTGAGCGTGAGCGTTACCGTGAACAAGAAGGCAAAGTCGAGCGCTTATTGGGTCAATTTGCGGAAAAAGCGCTGCGGATCCCAGAAGAATACCGAACACTGGAGGTATTGAATCAAGCTATTGCAGATAACCAACAGCAACTCGAGCAGATAAAACGTCAGATTGATGCGCTCAGAGCCGCGCAGCAGCAGGCGCAGCAGCAGAGTGTGGCGGCGCAAACGGCATTATCGGCGGCGATAGAGCGTTGTAATGGCGCGGCAGAGCTGCAGGCGCAAGCACTGCAGGCGCTACTGACGGCGCTGGATAACGCAGCCTTTACCGATAGAGATGCATTGCGCGAGGCCTTGTTAACGGATGAGCAAATGCAGGTGCTGGCTGAGGGCATAGAGACCTATCATAGGCAGTGCGCCTTAAATCAGTCGCAACTGACTCAGCTTAAAACCAAGTTGAGCGAGTCGACATCACCCGATCTTGATGCCTTAGAGGCCTTGCTCACTGAGCGACTCGCGCAGCTTAAAACGGCGGAAGAGGTATGGAGTCAACTCAACACTCGGTTCACCCTGCTTAACAATACCCAAACTCAGCTGGCGATTGTCGATCAAAAGGCCAAATCCCTCGAGGATGAATACGCAGTGATTGGCACTTTGGCCGATGTTGCCAACGGTAATACCGGCAACAAAATTTCACTGCAACGCTTTGTGCTTAGCGTATTGCTCGACGATGTGTTGCTTGCGGCAACGCAGAGGCTGCATTTAATGAGTAAAGGTCGCTACCGATTATTGCGCAAAGAAGACAGAGCTAAGGGCAATAAGGCCTCAGGGCTAGAGCTTGAAGTCGAGGATGCCTACACCTCTAAAGTGCGTCCCGTGGCGACCTTAAGTGGTGGTGAGAGTTTTATGGCGGCCTTGTCGATGGCCTTGGGTTTATCGGATGTGGTTCAAGCCTACGCAGGGGGGATAAAACTCGACACCTTATTTATCGACGAAGGCTTTGGCAGCTTAGATCAGGACTCACTCGAACTTGCCATTCGAACCCTGATGGATTTGCAGTCGGCAGGCAGGATGATTGGGGTGATTTCCCATGTGTCTGAAATGAAAGAGCAGATAGGCACCCGAATTGATATCTTGAAAACCTCCCATGGGAGTGAAATCAAGGTGATTTTGCCTTAGTGTGACTTAAGTGGAGAAGTATTAGCTTAACACATTGTTTTTATTGAAATGATAAACGAGATTTTGCGCTATTTAACATCTATATACAGAACACACAATCGGTTTAAAGTGCTAACTGACGCATGTTTTTAGTAAATAGTGCTATAAAAGTGCAAAATAGCGTTTGTCATAATCGGTTTTTTGGGATAAGTTGACAAAATTCGGGCTTCCCCCTGTGGGACTGGTTCAAAAATATAACGCAATAACGATAACAAAAGGTGAAAGCGTTGCAGACAGGTAAACCCAATTTGGCTAATTTTCCGCAAATTCGTTTGCAGAATTTATCTTCAGCCCATAAAAATATTCTCTTAGTTGGTGGTTTATTAATCGGTGCGGCAATGTTAATGCCGAATGCCAACCATGTGGTTCCTACTGCTCAACGTATTCCCGTCGCGCTCGATCTTGAGACGATTTTGCCACAGGTTTCTGAGCCTGTTGAAACGGCTCCAATTGTCGATAATACCCCCCATTTTGAACGTGTCATTGCCTCAGGCGATACCTTAAGTGCTTTATTTTCTAAAGCCGGTGTTGACCAACAAACCATGTATAAAGTATTAGAGGCCGACTTAAACATTCTGGCGCTCGATACCTTATTACCCGGTAACCGTATTCAATTTTGGCTGGATAATGAAGGCCAACTGCAAAAGTTAGAACTGTATTTCAACGCTGCCCGCCAAGTAGTATTTACCCGTTACGAAGATGGCAGCTTTAACGTAGAAGAAATTAACGTTGAAGGTGTGTGGCAAAACCGTATCGTCACTGGCGATATTAAAGGTTCATTCTATGTTTCGGCACAAAAAATGGGTTTAGCGGCGGCCGATATTCAGCGGATTGAAGATTTACTCAAAGAGAAAGTGAATTTTGCTCGGGATTTACGTGCGGGTGATAAATTTTCTGTTTTGGTAAATGATCAATATGTTGAGGGCGAAGCAACCGGAAGCAGCCAAATATTAGGCGTGAGCATTAAAACGGGCCGCTCTGAAATTAGTGCATTCCAACATACCGATGGCAGTTATTACGATGCGAAAGGCCAAAGCTTAGTGCGTGCCTTCCAACGTATTCCATTGGCTAAACAACCACGCATGAGTTCTCGTTTTAACCCTACGCGTAAACATCCAATTACTGGCCGTATTTCACCCCATAACGGTACCGACTTTTCAGTGCCTATTGGTACTAAAGTTATTGCCCCTGGCGATGGTGTCGTAAGCTTAGTCACCGATCACCAATTCGCGGGTAAATATATTGTGATTGAACACGGTGGTAAGTACCGTACACGTTATTTACACCTTTCTAAGGCATTAGTGCGCAAAGGTCAACGTGTCACTCGTGGCCAAGTGATTGCTTTATCAGGTAATACTGGACGTTCTACCGGTCCACATTTACATTATGAATTCCACGTTAATGGTAAGCCAGTGGATCCAATGAGAGCCGATATCCCGATGGCAAGCCAATTAGCGAACCAAGAATTACGTACCTTCACCAATATCGTGAAGAGCCGCCAAGCGTTAATGAATTTAGGTTAAGCCATTCATTAATCCGAGCGAACCGAATATAAAAACGCCGATGAATCTGATGTCATCGGCGTTTTTATTTGGGCTGCGTTTAGCTATAACGGCTGGAAAACACTTATCCATTAAACCACTGGTTTAGTAGTAAGGATGTTTAACCAAATTAGGGGCAAGCTTTACTGCTTTAATATAAGCGGTGGATAGAGTTAAGTTGGCCGAGTTAATACGCATCTAAGCAAGAACAGGGAAAATGCTGATATCGCTTTATAGATGCGCCGAGTGCCTATATAAGCGAGTTACTTCGCGTTACGCTGCTTTGTCTTTATCTAATTTGATAGGGTTACGGCGGTCAACTCAAATGAATTAACTGGCTTGACGTTTCTGCATTGCCTTTAACGCACATTTACACAGACGACCTTTTAAAGCTGGGCAGCCTCCGCAGGGGGATTTTTTAAAGGGACGAAGTGCAAAACTGCGTTCAGTGGGTAATGGACGGATACGCTTAATAACGGCGGATGATAAAAATTTAGCATCATTCGCGGCACTAAAATAGGCTTTAGCTAATTTAAGTTGTTTCTTGCGGGCGGTCTTATCGAGGGTTTGGATATGCTGTTTTGCCAGATATTCGGACAATAATAGGCTTAAGTGTTTACGCTGCTGTTTTTTATTTTGTGCATGAGTCGTATGTATTACTGGCGTATTTGCCGAATAAAGGTTTTGCAATTCAACAGGGCGATCGGATTTTGCCTGCTGTTTTTGCAGTTTCTTGGCCTGTTTGTTACACCACTTTTCTAGCTTTTTACCAATCTTTTGCTTTTTCATACGACTTTTTTACACGACTGAAGTGCGGTAACGGATAAGACAGATTCATTCTAAATGAAAATTATTATCAGTCAACTGTGCGTGATAAATCGATGAGTAAAATGCGAGCCTAGTCGAATAAGTTTGTTTAGTTTGAGTAGGGCGATTGATTAGCGTCGATACAGGTTAGCAGTAAACGCAGATCGAATTCGAATTGATGGTAATCGGGCTCCATATAAGTACACAACTTATAGAAAGCTTTATTATGATCCTTCTCTTTTAGGTGGGCGAGTTCGTGTACAACCACCATTCTGAGCAAGGGTTCGGGGACGCGCTTTAAACGTGAAGAGATACGGATCTCGTTCTTAGCCTTGATTTTATTCCCTTGTACTCTGGAGACGTAAGAATGTAAGCCAAGTGCATGATGACTCATGCTAATTTTGTCATCGAAGATCACTTTTGACAGGGGAGAGGACTGGCGTAAAAACTGATTTTTTATCCCTTGGGCATAGTCATAGAGAGCTTTGTCGCTACGGATCTCGTGGACCGTGGGATGACGACGCAGCAAAACATCCGCAAGCTTCCCACCTTCGAGTAGGTGTTGAACTTGGCGTTGGATATCCGGACTATAACCGCTTAAATATTTTAAGGTTTGCATTGTTTCTAGCTGTGGGAAAACGAGCTTAGCGCTACAGCCGCGCTAAGCTCACAGGCTTTAAGCTTTACCGAAGATACGGCGATTTTGCTGAGCGTAGGCGGCCTCAAAGGCGGGTTGTTGGACGCGCTTGAGATCTAAGCTGTCAAAATCAACTTGAGGCGGATTACGCTTGTTTTGTTCCTTGATCGCAACAGGCGATAACAAGGTCACCGGCAGATCGCCGAGTTGAATTGCGGCTTCGAGTTTAAAGCTGGTGGCGGAGCCTGCCAGTTTGCCTTTTTGCTCGCGCTCGATAACGACGATTTCATCGACCTTATAATCTTCCATTAACTTATGGAAAGCGAAGTGAAATTCACGGATAGTTTCCGCTGAGGCTGATTGAGCGACGCTAAAAGACACTTTACGGCAGCTTGGTACGTTGAAGGTTTCACCTTCGTAGCTCAGCAGACTGATAATGGCTTCGCCGCCTTTTAATTCAACACCACAAATTCGCATGTTACACCTTTAAATATCAACATTTCTTACATATGGCAGGAGCATATTCCCACCCGTAATGTCGAGAGTCTGCACTATGGACTCTCGCGAGTAAATCATTAACGCTCGTCGTCATGATCCTGCAGCAAAGGCGCCGCAGGTTTTTTACGCATAGGCGCATCACCCACGTCAACCCCAGTGATAAAGCGTTTGTCACGTGAGGCGGCCGTTTTAACCGTTTTTGACTTGGTTTTCGCTTTGGCCTTGGTACCTGCCTTAGCGACCGCTTTAGTTGCGGTGGTCTTTGGCTTGTCTTTTAAACCACTAAATTTAGCTTCGAGGCCCTGAATGGCACTGATCTCAAAGGTCTTTCTAAGGAAGAGTTGTACTTTCTTAAAGTTATCCCAATCTTTAGGACCAACGAGGGAAATTGCATCACCCTTAGCGCCCGCGCGGCCGGTACGACCAATGCGGTGGACATATTCTTCGGCAAATTTGGGCATGTCGAAGTTAATGACGAGGGAGACATTGAGTAAGTCTAAGCCACGGGATGCCACATCTGTGGTCACCAGAATCTGCTGCTGACCGCGGGCAAATTGATCCATGATTTGATTACGGGCCGCCTGCTTCAGCTCGCCGCTTAACGCCGCGGTGGCAAAACCTTGCGCCGAGAGTTTGCTGGCTAAGCGCTCGGTATCGGCGCGGGTGGCGGTAAAAATAATCACTTGCTTGTGGGTTTCGTCACTGAGCAAACGCGTGAGCAGGGCTTCTTTGTGATCTAAATGATCACACAGATAAATCCGTTGGGTAATGTCCTGATGCTCAGTGTGGGCTGCACCAATCGCCACATGTGATGGATTTTTGAGTAATGCCGCGGCAATCTCATTGATTTCACTGTGATCTAAAGTGGCCGAAAACATTAAGGTTTGACGGCGCTTATGATCTGCAGCTGCGTTAATGGCTTTTAATTGTGGCGCAAAACCCAGATCCAGCATACGGTCGGCTTCATCGAGGACAAGCAGTTCTAATCCATTGAGGAAGAGGTTTTTTTGTTCTAAATGATCGGCGATGCGTCCCGGCGTTGCCACGATAAAATGTGGCTCTTTTGCCAGAGCTTTAGCTTGATCGTTAAAGTTTTCACCGCCCAACACGCTAATGGCTTTGTATTGAGTGTTGGCAACCAGCAAACGTAGCTGGCTATACACTTGGTGGGCCAATTCGCGGGTTGGTAATAAAATCAGTACTCTAGGATCGCGCTTGGTTAAGGCGCGGGTGGAGATAACCCTTTGCATCGCTGGCAACAAAAAAGCTAAGGTCTTACCTGAGCCTGTCTTTGATGACGCCATTAAATCTTTACCTGCCAATGCGATAGGCAGTGCTTGTTCCTGGATGGCGGTTGGGGTCGCAATCCCCATATGCTTTAAGCTTTGTAACAGACGCTGGTCCAGAGAAAAATCAGTAAACTGCAAAGGTATATCCCCTAAATCTGAGTGAGGGCAGATTATAGCCTTAAATCACTATGCTCAGCTATCTTGATTGGTCATTATCTTACTGGATCCGTTAAATCGCCGCAGATATGGCTAGTCACCATTGGTTATTCTCACTTGGCTTGTACAACCGTTTCTTAGGCGCGTTAGGTTGGCTGGTTGTTCAAAGGCTCTTAATGCCACCCATTACTTGAGTTAACGAATAATCAGGCATTAATCATTGACAGTGTTCAGAGCGGAACTTAGCTTATTCAAATCATTGAGTTGTTAAGGGAAACATATTATGGGCAAGGGGACAAAACCCACTATTGGCATCGCTCTTGGAAGCGGAGCCGCCAAGGGGTGGGCTCACATCGGTGTACTTAATGGCCTTGCCGCCATGGGGGTCAAACCCGATAAAGTGGCCGGATGTTCAATCGGCGCGCTCGTCGGGGCGGCCTATGCCCATAATCATTTAACCGAGCTTGAGGAGTGGGTGCGCAGTTTTTCGAGCTGGGATGTCCTCGGGTTAATGGATATTCGTTGGCGCAAGGGCGGTTTGATCGGCGGTGAGAAAGTCTTCGATGTGCTGCAATCGCGCATCGGTGATATCAATATTGAAGACTTAGAGCGACCTTTTGCGGCGATTGCCACGGACTTGTATTCGGGACAAGAAATCTGGTTTCGCCATGGCGATTTACGCCAAGCTGTGCGCGCCTCTTGCTCAATGCCGGGGATATTAGCCCCCGTGCGTCAAGGAGATCGTTGGTTAGTCGATGGTGCTGTAGTAAACCCTGTGCCCGTGTCGGTGAGCCGCGCCATGGGCGTCGATATTGTGATTGCCGTGGATTTGCATGGGTTTCATTCTGGGCGGCTGCAGGTATTGCCCGTCAATATGACCAGCCATAAGGCGCCGAAGGAAGAAACCGAAATGCCCGCGCGCCAAGAAACCGGCTTTATGGATTTATTTGCTAGAGGGAGGGAGTATGTCGGCAGCCTAACCGACAAGTTTTCCCTCGGCACTAAATCTAACCCCGGCATGATTGCGGTAATGTCTCAGTCGATGGGGATTTTAGAGCAGCGCCATAAGCGGGCACGTTTGATGGGAGATCCGCCCGATGTCCTCGTAGTGCCTGAAGTGGCCAATATTGGCACCATGGAATTTCACCGTGCCGACGAGGCTATTGCGGCGGGGGAGGCGGCTGTCGCTAAAGTGGCGCACTTGATTGAAGCCGCGATTTGGAAAGGCTAAGTTGTGAGGATATTTAGGGCGTGTTGACGTTTCGAGATTAAATTTTGTTCGTTCTGGCAAGCTCGTGTCCGCGAAACGAATAATACTTTAGGCAAGTGACTGTTTGATTGGCTTATTTTTTGCTTTATCCCCATCACACAGTGTTAGATGCCGAATTATTGACGATGAATCCTCTTTTAAATGCCTTAAATCTGAACCGTAGCAGTGTTGCCGATGCCTATGGCCTGAACAGCAAGAAGACGGACACGAGTAAGACAGACACAAGTAAGACTGACGCCAGAACGGATGCCAACTCATCCACCAAGGATACGCCTAAAACTGAAGCGAAACCGAGTGATGAGATTGCCTTGTCACCCCGTGCGCTTAGGGCACAAAAAATCCAAGCCATGTCGAAGGACTTTTTTGCCGATGGCCAGTTTAGTGTGTCAGATATTCCGGCCCTAGTGTCTCGGCTGCAAAAGGACGGCATTTTGTCCGATGCACAGGTTGAACGACTGTCACAAAACGGCATTAATTTGCCGAGCCAAAAGCCGAGCAAGCAATCTCTGCAGGACTTTATCGACGACGAGTTAAAGTCCTTAGCGGAAAAGTCACCCAACAGTCCGATGATCAACACCTTAGTCGATGCTAAGAATGTATTGTCGAATATGGATGATGCGCAATCCCCTGTGCTGGCACAAAAAGCCATCAAGGTATTTGGCCAGTTAACCGATTATCTAAATAGCAATCCAACAATGAGCGATAACCAAAAGCAGTTATGGCAGGGGCTTAAATCGACCATGCAAGTGGCTTCCTCTATGGGGATGCAGCAATCGGCATCGGGGCAACTGAGTAGTTATCTTGCTTTAGCCAAGCGTTAACCCTGTCTGAGTGCAAACCTAAGCTAAGGGCAAACGCCGAGCTACGGACTTCTTTTATTCCAAGGACTTTGGCTTTCGGGTCAAGGTCCTTTGTCGTGATTAGCGTGCATTTTTAGCGTCCGCTATCCTGCTTTATGGCCAAGGTCAAGGCTTAATACTGAGATCATTGGGCTTGGCTACAGTTCTTCTTTGTTCTTTTTATCCATCCGATAAATCATGATCTGGATCATGGAATTTTAGGTGTTAATGCCGCTTAATTGCCTAGATATTGTGTTTATTGATTATCTGAACACTATATGTAGTGTTAATTTTAATCGGAATGGAGAGGAACTGAACAATGCCAGTCGTGATCAAGCGGGATGGTTGCCGCACACCTTTTGATGAAACAAGGATAAGAGATGCAGTGATAGCGGCTGCAAACTCGGTTGGGATAGAGGATGCTGACTATGCCGCGGCGGTTGCCGCCTGTGTGAGGGAGCGAGTGGCGAATCTGGCAGAAGTCGAGATCCACCATTTACAGGATGCGGTTGAAAATCTCTTGATGGAAGGCCCTTACAAATCCTTGGCCCGGGTCTATATCGAGTACCGCCATGACAGAGATATTTGCCGCGATGCCACCAGTAAACTCAATCTCGAAATCCGTGGTTTAGTCGAGCAGAGCAATGCCGCGCTGTTAAATGAAAACGCTAATAAAGACTCTAAAGTGATCCCAACCCAGCGGGATTTACTCGCGGGTATCGTCGCGAAACATTACGCCAAGAGCCATATTCTGCCTAAGGATGTGGTGGCCGCCCATGAACTTGGTGAAATCCATTACCACGATCTCGATTATTCGCCGTTTTTCCCGATGTTTAACTGCATGTTGATTGATTTGGCGGGCATGTTGACCCACGGTTTTAAGATGGGCAACGCCGAAATTGAGACCCCAAAATCCATCTCCACCGCTACGGCGGTAACGGCGCAGATTATTGCCCAAGTGGCGAGCCATATTTATGGCGGCACCACGATTAACCGTATCGATGAAGTGCTCGCGCCTTTTGTGGCGAAGAGCTATGACAAACACTATCAAGTGGCGCTCAACTGGCAGATTAAAGATGCCAAGGCCTATGCGACGGCACTTACCGAAAAAGAATGTCATGATGCTTTCCAATCCCTTGAATATGAAGTGAATACCTTACATACCGCCAATGGACAAACGCCCTTTGTGACCTTTGGTTTTGGTCTTGGTACTTCGTGGGAATCGCGTTTAATTCAGCAATCCATGCTGAAAGTACGAATGACGGGCCTAGGTAAAAATCGTAAGACTGCTGTGTTCCCTAAACTGGTGTTTGCGATTCGTGATGGCATTAACCACAAGGCCGGTGATTGCAACTACGATGTCAAACAAATGGCCCTAAAATGCGCCAGCATGCGCATGTATCCGGATATTTTGAACTACGAGCAAGTGGAAAAGGTCACGGGATCATTTAAAACCCCAATGGGCTGTCGCAGCTTTTTAGGCTCCTATAAAGAAAATGGCGAACTGGTCCATGAAGGGCGCAATAACCTTGGGGTGGTGAGCTTAAACTTGCCCCGTGTAGCCCTAGAGGCCAATGGCGATGAAGCTGAATTCTATCGCATTTTAGATGAGCGTTTACAACTTGCCCGCCGCGCATTAGATACCCGCATCGAACGCTTAAATGGCGTTAAAGCCAGAGTTGCGCCGATTCTGTATATGGAAGGCGCCTGCGGTGTGCGCCTGCGCGCCGATGATGATATCGCCCAAATCTTTAAAAATGGTCGGGCATCGATTTCATTAGGCTATATAGGTTTGCATGAAACCATCAATGCGCTCTATGGCACTGAAACCCATGTGTTTGATGATGCCAAGCTGCGTGAAAAAGCGGTGGCGATTGTCGCGCACCTTAAAGCGGCTACCGATGCATGGAAGGCCGAAACCGGTTATGGGTTTAGCCTTTATAGCACCCCGAGTGAGAGCCTCTGCAGCCGTTTCTGCAAGCTCGATGCGCGCCAATTCGGCGTGGTTGCGGGCGTAACCGATAAAGGCTATTACACCAATAGCTTCCACTTGGATGTGGAAAAGCGGGTGAATCCTTACGATAAAATTGATTTCGAGCAACCATACCCTGCGATCGCCAATGGCGGATTTATTTGCTACGGCGAATACCCGAATATGCAGCACAACATCGAAGCGCTCGAAAATGTGTGGGATTACAGCTATAGCCGCGTGCCTTACTACGGTACCAACACGCCGATTGATGAATGCTACGACTGCGGTTTTACCGGCGAGTTTAGCTGTACTAGCAAAGGCTTTACTTGCCCTAAATGCGGTAACCATGAGCCAAGCCGGGTGTCCGTTACCCGCCGAGTGTGTGGTTACTTAGGTAGTCCAGATGCCAGACCATTCAACCATGGCAAGCAAGAAGAAGTGAAACGCAGGATCAAACACTTGTAACACTTTTGCCTTGTTTGTTTTGTTACACTGGCACAGTCGCACTGGTGGCGACTGTGCTTTGATGTTTAGCCCGTAATCATATTGGGCTTTAGCGCGGACGCAGTAATGAACTATCACCAATATTATCCCGTTGACGTGGTGAACGGTCCAGGCACCCGGGTAACCCTATTTGTGTCAGGTTGTGAGCACCAATGCCGAGGTTGCTATAATCAAAGTACTTGGGATGTGCGCTCAGGCCATTTGTTTGATAAGGCGATGGAAGATACGCTTATCGCCGATCTACAGGATGAGCGCATTGTGCGCCGCGGCTTGTCACTCTCTGGCGGCGATCCACTCTTGCCCGCCAACCTTGAGGGTGTCCTCGCGTTAGTGAAGCGGGTGAAAACCGAATGTCCGGGTAAAGATATTTGGCTGTGGACGGGTTATACCTGGGATGCGCTAACGGATAAGCAGCGTGCGGTACTGGAATATGTGGACGTGCTAGTGGATGGTAAATTCGAGCAGAGCCTTGCCGATCCGAGTTTGCCATATCGTGGCAGCAGCAATCAGGTGATCCGTTTCTTATAAAAGCGGTAACGAGGATCGCTAACTTGCTGTTATAATCCCACACCTTGACACAGTGACCCGGACATTCAGGCCCTAAATGGTGCACATATCGACTGGGATTCACTTAAGTAATTTAAGGTAAAATGATGAATTTAAAGCAAGAACTGCAGCAGCTTAACGATAAGTTAGATAAGTTTCGTCGTAAACTGGCGGCAGCAGAGCAACGTGGCGATGCCGTTATTGTGGCGCAATTTAAACGCGATATAGCAGCGGTCACTAAGCAAATCAATAGTGTAAAAACGCAGCAGTCGCGTCTTTTACAAAAGCAAGGCACAGATATTCAACACTTGCCATTCCACCGCGCCCTCACCAAAGCTGAGCAAGCCGACATGGGTCAACTGAAAAAGTCAGTCAAAGGCCTAGTGGTTGTGCATCCTATGACAGCATTAGGACGCGAAATGGGCTTAACCGAAGTAACAGGTTTTGCGCCAGCAAAGTTTTAAGTTTTATTGGCAAGTTATTCATTGAGTTGCAAAATAAGGTGCATGCCTATTTTGCAGCGCCTTGAATGGTTGTTCGACAGATTGAGCTATACCCGTGATAGCGCCGCAGGCTTAGATTTATAGTTGATTAAATTACTAAAGTATTTCGTGATCACGGAAAACGCTTTAGAATAGGCGCTCAGTAGGCGAAGAGCCCAATCATCGTTTTGTTTATGGATGTTCCTTCCGTCTCATGGAATGAGAGTAGTCGTTAAGGTTAAGTCATGTCGATAAAATATGTCGCGACGTCAAAATTACCCACTCCCTGGGGCGTTTTTGCCATGCACGGTTTTGAAGATACCGAAACCGGTAAAGAGCATGTTGCCCTCACATTTGGCACCCTAAGTAGCGATGCCCCCGTATTAGGCCGTATTCACTCTGAGTGTCTTACGGGCGATGCCTTGTTTAGCTTACGCTGTGACTGTGGCTTCCAGCTGCAAACTGCGATGCAAAACATTGCCGAAACCGGCAGTGGATTTATCTTATATTTGCGCCAAGAAGGCCGCGGTATTGGTCTGCTGAATAAGATCCGTGCCTATGAATTGCAGGATAAAGGCGCCAATACGGTTGAGGCGAATGAGCAATTAGGTTTCCCGGCGGATATGCGTAAATACGATATGATCCAACCTATGCTTGAACAAATTGGCGTGAAGCATGTACGCTTAATGACCAATAACCCTCGCAAAGTCAAAGCGATGAAAGAAATCGGCATCGAAGTGGTTGAACGTGTTCCCCTGCAAGTCGGTAAAAACCGCTACAATGAAGCTTACTTAAAGACTAAATCCACCGAACTTGGGCATATGATGTCTGAGTATCATTTTACGGATGAAGAGTAATCTTTAACCAAAGCGATAACCGATTAGGCTTAGCAAATCAGGATCTGTTTGCATAAATTGAAGACCATTTTTAGCCGGTTACTCGTTAAATGCTTTTCCTGTTCGGCGCTATCAATGGGGTGCGTCTTCCCACTGTTGGCGTCGACCGCTCCCATTGCAAGCTATGCACCACCGCAGGCTGCGCAGCTATCTCAGTCGTTTGCTCAAACGAGCCCTGAGTCACCGATTGATGGTCAAAATAATCCTAACTCTGTTTATGCCTTTGGCAGTTATCTTGGTACAGGGGTATATCGTGCCGCCGATCAAAATGCCACAGTGGTGAGTATTCCCTTAAGCTTTGATTTCTTAAAGGATGAGAGCAGCCAAACCTGGCTGCGTTTACCCTTATCCTTCGGTTTTTTTGACTACTTAGCCAAAGATATTACCGATGGTGAATTGCCTTCCTCGGTCGGCACTATGACGATGACGCCAGGCATAGAGCATCATTGGCAGGCAACGGTAAACACGCGGATGGAAGCCTATCTGGATGTGGGCTTTGGGACAAATTTCGATACCGATGCCAACGTGGCAATTTTAGCCTCTGGCGTGAGTAGCTTGTATGATTTCAGCCTTGCGGGCGAAGACAGCGTTTGGGTGTCGAGACTCAGGTTTGCAGGTTACAGTGAGCGGGTAGGGAAATTAACCGACCAATTTGCAGTGTTGCAAACAGGGGTGGATATTGGTCTTTCGCCGCGCTGGCAATGGTTGAATATTCAGATGCAGCCAAGAGTCTTTGCGGTCGGTTATTGGTATTTCAACGAGCTGGATTTTAGCCAAGATGCTGAAAATGAAACCATAGTCTCCGGCAGCTATGAGATTGGTGCCACGCTAGCATTTTCTAGGCCCTTGGGCGGTGAGCTCCTCGGCATAGATAGAATCGGGATCAGTTATCGCACCGGCGATGGATTAAATATCTGGCGACTATTATTTAGTTTTCCGATTTAATCTGTTTCAACCCATGCACATGAAGTGTTGATATACAAACACTAACGCAGATTGGCGCTAAGTCTTAGCCTGCAGATTTTTGTGCATCCCGCATTTTCTTATCCATTAACACGGCAATTTGATTACCGAGTTGCATAATTTGCTCCTGCAATAGCTTACGTTGCTGAGCTGCGGCTTCAGAATCATCTCCTTCGAGTTTCGTGAGCATTTCCTGCAAGGCTTTGATTTGTTCCTTTATGCGTTTAATTTGCTCATCAATAATCGATGTCGGCTCTTCGGTATCAGTCGTTTCCGTCTGCTGCAGTTTTTCTGCTGCTTGTCCCCTTAAAGCTGAACCTACTTCAGTGGCGAGGGCTTGTCTTCCCGCATTGGAGATATTGACCGTTTCTTGAGGTGACGAGTCTATGGTCTCTGTTGAGCCGTTGGATGAAGGCGTGGTGGTGATATAGGCACTGGACACTGACTTAAAGGCGCCGCTGCTTGCCGTAGTATTTAATCCATTAATGTTCACGATAGATTCCTTTAATACTTCAATGTGGTCGCTCAGCTATGTTCAATAGAGTAACAAATGTGAGCCCCGAGTGTGCCTTATCGAGTTATCGGCAGATGGATAAAAAACTCAAGCAGATTTTCCTCCTTATTTTGCAAAGGGCGCGATATGTGGGATTAAGAACAGGGCAAACAGACAGTGAGTTATCGCTTAAGCGGGCGCATAGTCGGATTGACCTGCTAAATCAGAGGATTTGGTAATACGGTATATCTAAGGTAACGTAGGCCAATTAATTGTACGACAATAATTTTACCCTACTAGGATGCGAGTCAATGGATCATAAAAAACGCGCCGCACTATTCAATACCGCCACTTTTAAGGCGGTTTCTCTCTTATCCCTCAGTGTCTTGAGTGGCATTTCAGCTCCGGCGATGGCCAAGAATATCTTAGATAAACTGACGGTTGCCGAAGGTTTTAACGTAAGTTTATTCGCTGATGACGTTGAAAATGCGCGCGAGATTGCCGTATCCGATAAAGGCATTGTCTATGCGGGCTCGATGAAGGCTGGGAATGTTTATGCCCTAATCGACCGTAACCAAGACGGCGTTGCCGATGAGAAAATTCTGGTAGCCTCAGGACTTAAGCTACCTTCGGGCGTGGTCATCAAAGATGGCGATTTATATGTCTCTGAGGTCGAGCGCATCATTCGATTCAAGGATATAGACAACAACTTAAACTCACCCAAATTTGAGGTGGTCTTCGATGGATTTCCAAGTGAAACCCACCATGGCTGGAAAGTGTTAGGGGTTTCACCGACAGGTGAGTTAATCATTCCAGTGGGCGTACCCTGTAATGTGTGCGCGGAGAATGACCGTTATGGGCGCATTTTCTCGCTGAATCTTGAGACCAAAAAATTAACCACTATTGCCCAAGGCGTTCGTAATTCCGTCGGATTTGATTTTCAGCCTGGCACTCAAACTCTTTGGTTTAGCGATAATGGCCGCGACATGATGGGCGATGATATTCCTCCCTGCGAAATCAATAAGGTCAGTTACTTGGGTGAACATTTTGGCTTCCCTTATGTACATGCAGGTACGATTCCTGACCCTGAGTTTGGCAATGGTAAAGATCCTGCCAAATACACTGCTCCGGCGCTTTCCTTAGGCGCGCATGTGGCGCCGCTGGGTATTCATTTTTATCTTGGTAAACTGTTCCCTAGCGATTATCAACAGCAGTTGTTTGTGGCCGAGCATGGTTCGTGGAATCGCACTAAGAAAGCGGGTTATAAAGTGGCCGTGGCGACAATAGAACAAGGTAAGGTAGTCAAATACACTCCATTTTTAACTGGCTTTATGCAGGATGAACAAACCTTTGGTCGCCCTGTGGCCTTTGCTGAATTGGCCGATGGTAGTTTACTGGTGTCGGATGATTATGCCGGGGCAATTTACCGTGTGACTTATCCGCAGACAAAGTAGCCTAAAGGTAAAGTCTAAACGCTAAACCAGCTGATAAACCCCTTAAAAAATAATGCGCGGGATAATCGAGTGAATTATCCCGCGCATTTTTGTCTGTTCTTTTTTGTCTGTTCTTATTAGTACGCTTTGAATGTGCTCGCGAAATTAGTCGCGCTTGCCCCAGATATGGCTATTGATCTGGCCATCCGTTGTCGATGCCGCAGCATTCGCCTTAGCAGGTTTCTGCGCTGGTTTGGTAGGCTTTTTGGCCGCTGTTTTCGCCGGTGCGTTGGATGATTTTGCGGCTGGCAGCGGCAGTTTATTAGTTTTTAAATACAAATATTCCACCTTTTCACGCGCCCAGTCGGTTTTTCGTAAAAAGCGCAGGCTCGATTTGATGCTCGGATCTTCGGTAAAACAACGGATTTTGATACGAGCGCCGAGTTCTTCCCAGCCATAGTGTTCCACCAGTTGGGTGACTATGGCTTCGAGTGTGATGCCGTGTAATGGGTTATTTGTTTGAGTCATCTTGAATAAACAGCCGTGAACAATGGCAGGATTATACCAGTAATATGCGCCTAGGCTTAAGTTGATGGATAAAAAAACGGGCACTATTGAGTGCCCGTTCAATTTGAGTCGCGATATTTCTAGTGATTTTGCTAGAAATTAGGCTTCATCGGGTAATTCGCTGTCGCTATCGACTTCGCCTTTACCTTTGGTTTTCACAATCAGTAAGCCTGTGATCACTAAGGTTGAAATGGTACCTGCAATGGTCGACAGGGTCATAGGTAAGCCCGCGCCTAAGGTTGCCGAGTTGAGCAGGAAGGTAATAACCACAGTAGTCATAAACATCGCTGGAATAGTGGTGATCCAGTGCAGTTTATTGTGACGCAGTAGGTAAGCAGAGGCTGTCCAGAGCATCAATACTGCGGTTGCTTGGTTAGCCACACCGAAATAGCGCCAGATCACGCCGAAGTCGACTTGAGTCAGTAAACCACCAATCACGAATAATGGGATAGCTAGGGCTAAACGTTTTGGTAACGCAACCTGTGGCATTTTAAAGAACTCAGCCAAGATCAAACGGGCAGAGCGGAAAGCGGTGTCGCCTGAAGTAATTGGCAGAATAATTACCCCAAGGATTGCCATAAAGCCACCGACAGCACCTAATAGACCAGTAGAGGCTTCGTATACTACGTTTGCAGGGTTGCCCGCCATGCTAGTGCTTAAACCTTCAACACCGTGGAAGTAAGACAGTGCAATCGCACACCAGAGTAGGGCGATGATACCTTCACCGATCATGGCGCCAAAGAACACGAAACGGCCGTTCTTTTCGTTTTCAACACAACGTGCCATCAGCGGCGATTGTGTAGCGTGGAAGCCTGAAATCGCACCACAAGCAATGGTGATAAACAGTGCAGGCCACAGTGGCATGTCTTTAGGGTTTAAGTTTTGGAAGAAGTCACCCGCTTGCACATTGGGCAGCAGTGTATGTTCGCTCGATAATATGATCGCAAAGGCTAAACCAAAGGACATGAAGAACAGCAGTGCGCCAAAGAAGGGATACAGGCGGCCGATAATTTTATCGACAGGTACCACAGTAGCAATCAGGTAGTAAACGAAGATAATCGCAACGAAAATGCTGACATCCCAACCAGTCAACTTGCCTAATAGGCCCGCTGGTGCAGAGATAAACACCACGCCCACAAGTAACAGCAGTATGATGGCAAACACGTTCATAAAGTGTTTGGCGCTCTTACCTAAGTATTTACCCGCAAGGTTTGGCACAGATTGGCCACCGTTACGGACCGACAGCATACCCGAAAAGTAATCGTGCACTGCACCGGCAAAAATACAACCGATCACAATCCACAGCATGGCCGCTGGCCCGTAAAGCGCACCTAGGATTGGGCCGAAGATTGGACCCACACCCGCGATATTCAATAGTTGGATTAAGTACACTTTACCTTTCGACATAGGCACATAGTCTACGCCGTCAGTTTGGCTAAAAGCCGGTGTTTGACGTTTTTCGTTGATACCAAATACCTTTTCAACAAAGGTACCGTAGATAAAGTAACCGCCGATCAATAGACCGACACAGAGTAGGAACCACATCATTTTAGTTATCTCCCCATTTTGAGTTGTGCAGAGTGTAAACAAGTTGTTTACACAAAACAGGGCTAACTGGGTGAGAGGTCGATAATGCTGACTGAGCGGTAATAGAATGGGGCGAGCGGTTGCATACGTATGTCATTCATAAGTATTAAACACCCCGAGCGGTTAGGAGATGAGCATAAGCGGTTAATTATCGGACTATTGGAAGCCAAACAATTGCTTAAGGCTTTTGAGATAGCGGCGGGATACGGGCACTTTGTCGCCAAGTAGGGTGGTGACTTCGGCGCCAGTATCGAGCAGTTCTATCTCGGCAATGGCTTTGGGCGAAATCAGATATTGGCGATGACAACGCACCAGCGGCGTTTTTTCCTCTAACACCTTCAGGGTGAGCTGGGTGTGGACCTTGCCTTTGGTACAGGCGACATGAATACCGCTTAAATCGCTAAACACATATTCAACATCTTGAATGGGGATGACTTTTAACTTACTGCCGCTGTAACAGGGCAAATGCTCCAGCGTGGATGGCGCGATCATATTCACGGCTTGTGGCGTCAGATCCTTACGCACTCGTTTCAAGGTTTGGCTCAGGCGCTCGGCATCTATGGGTTTGAGTAGATAATCAAAGGCATGATTATCAAAGGCTTTGATTGCAAACTCATCGAACGCGGTCACGAACACGATTTTCGGCAAAGTGTCGGGGTCGAGCATGGCAATGAGCTCCATGCCGGAAATCCGCGGCATTTGGATGTCGAGAAAAATCAATTGAGGTTTTTCTTTGGCAATGGTTTGCAGCGCTTCAATCGCATTGGAGCATTGGCCAATAATTTCAATATCGGCTTCCTGACCGAGCAGATCGGCCAGTTCCTCGCGGGCAAACAATTCATCGTCGACAATTAAACAAGTGATCACGTGCTGGTTTCCGTCAGTTCTATGGGTAAGCGGATGGTGACTTTGGTGTACTCATCCGGCTCGCATTCCACCTGAATGCCGTACTGCTCGCCAAACAGGTTTTGGATCCGTTTATGGACTAAGTTCATGCCTAGCCCTTCAGAACCAATAATCGGTTGGTAAAGCCCCGCATTATCAGTGACTTCTAAGACCAATACCTGTTCATCCATCCGGCCTGTCACCTTGATTTGCCCTTGTTCAATCATATGGGAGGTGCCGTGTTTGACGGCATTTTCAATAATCGGCTGCAGGGTAAATGCAGGCACTTTGCAGTGATAGAGTGACTCAGGGATAGCGATATTGACCTGTAATTTATCAATAAATCTCGCTTTCTCAATGGTAAGATAGGAGGCGATGTGATCGAGCTCATCCCCGAGCGTTACTAAACCAGTGGTACGCTTTAAATTAATCCGCAAAAACTGCGATAACTGCTGTAGCAGTTGCTTGGACATATCGGGATCGCGCTTAATAATCGCACTGATGGTATTGAGTGCATTGAATAAAAAATGGGGATTTACTTGGGCTTGCAGCAATTTGAGCTCGGCTTGGGTCAGGAGATTTTGCTGCTGTTCAAAGCGTCCATAGAGGATCTGGTTCGACAATAGCCGCGCTATCCCTTCGCCTAAGGTGCGGTTTATGTTCAAGAACAGTTTATTTTTGGGCTCATATAACTTGATGGTGCCAATGACTTCGGTGTCGCTGCGAAGTGGGATCACCAGGCTCGAACCGAGTTTACACTGACTTGAAATCGAGCAGGAATAGGGCATCTCCACTCCATCGGCGAACATCACCTTATTTTGGTTAATGGCCTCAAGGGTTATTTTTGAGGAAATCGGTGTGCCGGGAATATGATGGTCGGCGCCTATGCCGATAAAAGCCAAGAGTTTTTCGCGGTCGGTAATGGCCACAGCACCGACGTTGGTCTCTTGGATCACAATTTGCGCGACCTTACCGCTGCTCTCTTCGTTAAAGCCCTTGGAGAGTAAGCCCACGCTACGCTCGGCGATCTTGAGCGCCTTGGTCGAGAAGCTGGAGGAAAGCTTATCGAACATGGTTTTTTGGTCACGGATCATGCTCATAAACAGCGCCGCACCGATGGAATTAACTAAGAGCATCGGCGGTGCAATCTGTCGAACTAATTCCCAGGCATCATCAAATGGGCGGGCGATAAGTAGAATAATGCTCATCTGCATCATTTCGGCGTAAAAGGTCACTAGGCAAACTAACAGTGGATTGTAGATAAGCTCGCTCTTGCCCGCGCGGCGCAGGTAAAAACTGATCATGCCCGCTGACAGGCCTTCGAGGGTAGTGGAAATGGCGCAGGCTAAATCGGTAAAACCACCCATACTGTAGCGGTGCAAACCTCCCGTGATACCGACTAAAAATCCCGTGACAGGACCGCCGAGTAAGCCACCTAATACGGCGCCCATCGCGCGAGTATTGGCAATGGCGCCCGAGGTTTGCTCGCCAAAATAAGTCGCCATGATGCAAAAGCTTGAAAAGATGAGGTAAATAAAAATTTTGTGCGGTAGGCGGGGCGAGGTTTCGGCGAACAGTTTAAAGAGTGGCGTTTTACTGACCAAATACACTATCACTAAGTAGAGTGACATCTGTTGAGTCAGGAGCAAGATCAAGGACATAGTGGCTCACTTTATCGTGATTGCAGTCGGCACAGGCATTGAAATCGGCAGTATGTGCGCAAGATCAGGGTTAAAATTCAACAGTTCGGATATAAAGCTTAATCTTTTTTACATCTTTTGGAGAGAATATGTCCGATTCTGTTCACGGTCATGACGTTATGGCGCTGATGGTAGCGCAAGAAAATCCGCTTTTAAAGCCTGAGTTTATCGCCTTAATGGCACAAACCTTTGGTGACAATGCGCGTTATCATACCTGCAGCGCCGATAATCTAAAGGCAGAAGAGCTAATCAGTTTATTGATCCGCAAGGGGAAAATGCTGGAGTCTGCGCAAGGGCTCACACTGGTCGCAGGTCGGCAGTGTAATCATTCACACCACTAAGATGATTGAAAGTACTCTTGTTAATCTAAGCCCTGCTAATCGAAGCCTAGCCTAATTGCAGTCAGGCTTCATATGAGCCTCGGCTAACTGACCTTAGTCGATAAAACATCAGTCCAGTTTAGCAACATTGGCTGCATTTGGTTGCGGCCAATGAAATCTCCCGAAAGCGCAACTTTATAGAAGGTGAAGGTTGCGTCGTGGCAGTTGTTATTGCGGAAAATTTAATCGGTTATCGATAACCGATTAATATCAATGAATAAAAGAGTAGGGTTAGCCTTCATCTTTCTTACTTTTATTGACTACTTTAAGCTGTTCATCGGCGGTTTTTCGGCTGAATTCATCAATCAAAATACGCAGCAGACGCGATTTGGCGATCTTGGTTTCTTTTGCCAGGCCATCGAGCTGGGAAATACTGGTTTCGGTTAGGGTAAAAGTCGCGTGACGGTAGATCTTGGCGGACTTTTTATCTAATCCCTTTGGCTCGGGAGTGGGGATGCTAAGAATACTCGCCTTACCAAGAGCATAGTTATTGGCATCTTCAATAAAATCATCAACAGAAACCGACTTGATGACTTGTTTGGGTTTCTTACGTTTAAGATCAGTTAAGCTCATAACTATTTTCTGGAGGTAAGGTGAACAGCTCATCCACAATTGCGCGGATTTCGTCGGCCGCTTTTCCATCGGGCTCAATTTCCATCACGGACGATCCTTTTTCCTCACTGTCATCGTAAATATTGCGGCAGAACGTGACCGAGTTGAGCACGCGTAGGCCAAAGGATTGGACCACTTCTTTCGCCTCAAGGATCCGTTTGACCTGTGTGGGCAGTGCGGGACATTGGGTGAGAACTATGGTGGCCACCATTTTGGGGTTAACCATCTTACAGGTGCTGAGCATGTCTTCCATATGGGGCAAGGTTTTTAGATCGCGACGCTTAGGTCTTAGGGGGATCACCACGTAAGTGGCTACCGACATCGCGGCACGCATAGCAAGGTTATCTTGGCCACCACAGTCGACAATCACATAGTCGAAACGCTCATTGAGACTGAGCAAATCGTTACGAATTTTACCGTAGAGTTGAATACAGTTAATGGCAGGGAGGCTAGGGTCGTTGTTTCGGGCTTGGATCCAATCGGATGTGGTACGTTGTGGGTCACAGTCGACCATCAGCACATTGGCGTCAAATTTCTGTTTTATGTAAACCGCCAGATTTTGCGCGAGGCAACTCTTGCCACTGCCACCTTTTTCACCACCCACCAGCAATATCATAGCTATGTCCCCTGTACGAATAGTTCAACTAATTCAGTGTAGAACAGCTCAATCGACCCTGCGTAGCTGGATTGAAATTAAAGCAATTGCATGGCGACATGATAACTTTGATCATGACGTTTAGAGCAGCGGCAGACTTGGCCTTTAACACTATTCTCATGATCTGTGTCTGGATTAAAGGTCACGCTAACTAAATCACCCAATGTGAAGGGTTTTTTGTAATCAAACAGAATGCCTCGGCGGGCTAAATCGATGCACACACCTTGGTCGGTATGCTCTATACCGTGATTGTCAGTCCAATGTAAAACTACACGCTCGGCTTCCATATCGACGCGAAGCGACCCACGTTTTTCTTCAAATCCTGTTGGATGGTCACCCATAACTCAATTGCCCCGTAAATAATTGATCTCAGTAAAACTAGCATAATTGCTTTTTGGCAGAATACCAATGTGAAAGCGAGGTCTTTGACGGGGATTTTACTGGCAGGAACAACGCGCCATTGCGTTTGGTTGGCAATGGCGCGTGGGGAGAGTTAATTATCGTATTCTTGATTTTTAGGGTAAGGCATTTTTAATTGGCCCCAACGGATAACGATAACCGTAGCCGCTAAGATCAACGTAGAGAGTGAAATGGCAGCAATTCGCCAGTCATCCATGCTCTTCATATCTAAGATTAAATACCGCGCTAGGGCGACAATCGCAATGTACAGCGGCATACGCACGGGTAATTTGCCCGATTCGGCGTAGTTGGCCACCATGGCGAGCACTTCTAGGTAAATAAACAATAACAGCAGATCGGCAAGCGCTACGGCGCCGACATTAAAGACATGGACAATTTCTTGGCCGATGGCGACAACGGTCGCAATCGCAATGATGATTAATACTAGATGCTCAACGGCTTTTAAGCCCTTAGCACCGTATTGACGATAAAATGGCATAGGTACTCCCTACTGAATATTTTTATAAATAGTAACAGTAAAAATACCTTAGGTAGGGAAAAGAGGCGTGATTCTCTGTGACTCAATTCACAAGATAACAAATGCTCGTTGAGCCACAGAATCAAGCGCCACGATTTTAGACGCCGCGTTAGCCTGGGCGTCCATCGGCCCTTACGCGACAAAGCATTGGCCCATAGCAGTAGCAGAAACAACCAAAGGCTATGATCCACAGTGCAATGGCGGCGAGCATGAGTTCGATAAACCAGGCACTTAACAAGCCCGCGAGGACGCGCAGCACTGTGGCGCAGAGGATCAAGGCAAAAGCCAGTGCCATGGGGCGCGGTGGTGTTAGCGTGCGGCCAGTATGTCCGAGTGAGACCCGTGACATCATGGCGAGGATCATTCCGCCTAATCCCCCAACAGTAATTGCATGCATGCCAACGGAAAGTGGTAATCCGGCTGCAATCAGCCCTAAGCCGATGGGGATGCATAAGTAACTTAAATGCAGCGACCATAATAGTGGAACGGGCCAACTCGCGCGCCATCCCCAACGTGACCAGCGAAATAACAGGACTACGCCTGCGACGCCCGCCAGAAGGCGAGTTAATAGGGTTTCAGTGAAAAATAGGCTTAGCACGAGGGCAAAGAGGCTCGCAAAACTGACAAACTCAATGGCTAGGATCGGGGCTTGCTTTTGCCATTGGGTTGCGCGCTCAGTGAAAAATGGGATCACCCGTCCACCGAGCAGCGCCACTATCACGGCGACTAATATCACAGCGCCATAGAGTCCGTTATTCATCCAATTCAATTGATTCGTCATTAAGCCGTAATAACTCACGCCGTTGAAGAGGGTGAGTAAACTCAGAATGGGAATAAACACAAAGTTGCGCCACTGGCGAACCTCTATCACCGAAATGGCTAACAAGACCGCAGTTAAGGGTAAAAACAGCAGATCGATGGCCATAATGACAACAAACGGAATGTTGAAGGGCAATATGAACAGCAACCGAGGCAGTAGCCAGACTAAAAATAGCCCTGCTAAAGGCAAGCCTTTAACGCCGGGACGCCCCGTCCAGTTTTGAACTGCCGTCAGTAAAAAGCCTGCAACCACTGCGCAGACAAAGCCGAAAATCATCTCATGGCCATGCCACCAGAGTGGATTGAGTGTACTTGGCAGTAACGACTTGCCTGAGAGCAAACCGCCCCATATGCCTAAACTTAAGAGACTAAACAGGCTTGCAAACAGGAAAAAGGGTCTAAAACCTAAGCGGAACAAAGCCACTTTAGGTTGTAAGTGTGCGGGTTCATCAATATTCAGCATACAGAGCAGTGGTGAAGGTGAACATGGGAATATTTTAAGCTGCAAATAAAATGAATGTATATATCTCCTTTTGAGTAACAGTCATTTTACTGCGGTGAAAGCTGTTTATTTTGCTGTTAGCTGCAACGGATTGGCTCTTAGATGCGAGACGAGATAACAGGCTGCTTTAAGATTCGAGTTTAGTAAGTTGCAAGTGTGACATGGTCTGGGTGGGGAATGCACGGAGGGGTTAACTTATTCAATAGCTAGAGACTGGTGAACCAGAGAAACTCGATACTAGAGATTAAGCTAATGGTATCTAATCCAATCAATAACAAGGCATCTAAGCGCTAGTCAAAGTGCTTAGATGCTATTGGATGCGCTTAGATACAAGCCGGGTGAGTATGGGATGGTGCGGCCAAGATTCGACAAATTATTTTGTTTTACGCTTTTGCCATTTAAACATGATGGAATATTTCCACAGATTACTGATCGTCAGGTATCCCACGGCGGAAAATATTACCCCTAACACTAAGCAACCGAGCAAAAATGCGGGACCAATGGTGGCTAGTGAGGATTCAATCCATTGCCAGCTGGCTTCAAAGGCAAACTCCTGCGGCGCATGGCCCAGAATTTTTGCGCCCAATAAATAAGCGCCATAAAACATGACCGGCATGGTGAGCGGATTGGTGATCCACACTAATGCGACAGAGACAGGAATATTGACATTAAACAGGATGGCGAAAGCGGCGGCGACGACCATTTGAAAGGGCATTGGGATCCAAGCGACAAACAAACCTATGGCAAAGGCCCCCGGGGCAGAGCGGCGATTAAGCGCCCACAGATTGGGGTTATGTAATAAGCGACCGAAAATGCGTAGGTGTTTGTGCTCACGCAGGGTTTCAGGCTTAGGCATATATTTTTTGATTAATTTTTTTGGCATAGGCTGAAATTGCTGTCTTAACTTAATTCACTATGAATGGATTCATTTTTGGCTTTAGTGCCACCTTATTATCAGCGATGTTGTGGCCCTCGCTGCTGCCAATCAATTGTTTACCCTACCTTTGCCTTGGGGCGCTCATCTTATTCAAAAAAGCGCCTAGTTTGTCTGGCATGCTTTTCGCAATGTGTTGGCTTACGGGGTTTTGCTTAGTCTTATCTCGGCAGGATCTTCCTTTATCGCAACAGCCAATTCAAGTGAGGGCCGAAATCATATCACTAGTTAGTCAAAACAGCGACTGGGTTAGCTTCGATATTATTGTCGATAAACCAAATTTAATCTTTTGGCCAAGGGCTAAGTTGCGACTCACTTGGCAATCTCCCGAAGCGGTGCAAGTGGGGCAAGTTTGGTCATTTACGCTGATGCCTAAAAGTATCTCAAGCGTGTTAAATCAAGGCGGTTACAACGAACAAAAGCAATTGATTAGTCAGCATATTGTTGGCAAGGGACGAGTCATTCATGCTCAACTGCTCACGACTCATTTTTCATTAAGGAATCACCTGATTAGCCAATTATCCCCTAAGTTGTCGACATTCACGCAGGGAGATATTTTGCTGGCGCTGATTTTGGGCGATAAGCAACTCATACCCGCCAGTAAGTGGCAGGCATTAAGGCAAACGGGAACCGGGCATTTAGTGGCGATATCTGGGCTGCATTTATCTGTGGTCACCGCTTGGGTGTATGTGTGCACGCTGTTTCTATTGAGCCGCTTCGCGGCGCATCCCAGTCGGCGCAATCTAGTGATTGCACTATTGCTCGCTGGAGGCTGTGCCTTATTTTATAGCTATTTAGCGGGATTTGCCGTTTCGACCCAACGCGCGTTAGTGATGATCCTATTGATCATGCTGCTGAGTTTATTAAGACGCTACTCGAGTGCGTGGGATCGTTTACTGTTTGCACTTTTTATTGTGCTTTTGCTCGATCCGCTTGCCTGTTTGAGTGCCGGTTTTTGGCTATCGTTTTGCGCCTTGGCGATTATTTTGTATACCTTGGAAAGCGTGCCGCGTATTCAGCCCGTTGAAGGTAACGCGAGCTTTAGAGCAAAAGCGAGAGGGAGACTTGCGCAGTTTTGGTCAATTCAATGGCGTTTAAGTCTGGTGTTAGGGCTGGTGCAGGCGGTGTTTTTCGGCGGCCTTAGTGTACACAGTCTGTGGATGAATATGCTGGTGGTGCCGTGGTTTAGTTTAATCGTTATCCCCTTGTCTATGCTGGCGTTTATCCTCTGGTGGTTGGGCACACTTTTTGGTCAAGCATGGTTTGGCTTGTTCCATCTGGCTGATTTAACACTGTTACCCTATGGCTGGTTGCTCGAAGTCAGCGGTGATTTACCCGCCCATTGGCATTCGGTTTCTGAGACCTTGCTCGGGGCCAGTCTGTGCGTACTGCTGGCCTTAATACTGTGGCGTTACCTTCCGCATCATCGTCGATATGGACTCTGGCATTTACCCATAGTCTTGCTGTTTATTCCGTTCATATTAGTAATTTTCCCACGGATGACCGAGTCATCTTCACCTCAGTGGACGCTGCATCTTCTCGATGTCGGGCAGGGTTTAGCCGTGGTGATTGAGCAGGATAACCGGGCACTTATCTATGATACGGGCGCCGCCTTTGGTGAGGATTTTAGCTATAGCGAACGGGTGATTATCCCGTTTCTTAACAGCAAAGGCTTAACTCAGGTGGATTACATTGTTGTGAGTCATGGCGATAACGATCATGCTGGTGGTGCCGAGGTGTTGGCCAAAGCCTATCCAAGGGCAAACTGGATAACCGATGTGGCTCATTTAGAGGGTATGCCTTGTTTGCCGCAGCAAATTCAGTGGCAGCAATTAACGTTAAACTTTATTTCGCCCCAGACGGCCAAGGGGGGGAACAACGCCTCCTGCGTGCTGCGTATCGATGATGGCGTGCATAGTTTGTTACTCAGTGGTGATATTGAAAAGGAAACCGAAGCGGTGTTGATTGAACAAGCACTTGCAGGCGCCGAGCTTAAAAGCCAAGTGCTCATTGCACCGCACCATGGCAGCCGCACCTCATCAACCCCTGCCTTTATAGATGCTGTCGCTCCTGAGTTAGTGTTATTTCCGGCAGGTCTTAATAATCGTTATGGCTTCCCCAAGCCCGATGTGGTTGCGCGTTATCAGGCGCGGGATATTGATTATTTTACAACGGGGCGAGAAGGGCAGATCAGTGTTTCTTTTGATGCTGGACGGCTTGAGGTGAAGACCTATCGGCGTGATTTGGCGCCATTTTGGTATAACCGCTTGTTTAGATTTGGTGACTTGATTAATCCAGAGTAGAATGGCCACTTTGCCATAATTTAGTGTTTTCAATGACAGCATCTCCTAAAGACGAAATGTGGACAGTTTTCAAACGACTACTGGGCTACCTCAAACCGATGAAGGGCATGTTTTTGCTTTCAGTTGTCGGCCTGATTGTATATGGGCTTGTCGACGCGGCCTTTATTTCTTTTATCGGTCCTTTTATCGATAAAGGCTTTTCCAGTGCACCGGCGATCAGTAACGGTATCGCACTTCCCACCACGCAAGGCTTTCATGCCGATAACCAAGTGTTATTAATGGCGCCGATAGTGGTTATTTTGATGTTTTCCCTGCGTGGTTTTGCGAACTTTGTCTCCACCTACGGCATTTCTTACATGAGTGCGCGTTTGATCATGGATATGCGTCAGCAGGTGTTTGAGCATTATCTGAGCTTGCCCGTGAGCTACATGGATAAAGAAAACACCGGGAACTTGATTTCAAAAGTCACCTTCGATACCGAGCAAATTGCCCGCGCATCAGGCAGCGCCTTGATCTCCATTGTGCGCGATGGGGTGACGGTTATCGGTATGCTTGCGCTGATGTTTTATAACTCATGGAAGCTTTCCCTCTGCATTTTAGTGATTGGCCCTATTATGGGGTTGGTGATCACTATTGTCAGTCGCCGTTTCCGTAAGGTATCGAAACAAATCCAAACGGCGATGGGCGATGTCAGTGCTGCCACCGAACAGATGATCAAAGGTCATAAAAACGTCTTGGCCTTCGGCGGACAAGAAACCGAAACGGCGCGTTTCGCCAGAGTGAATGACAGAAACCGTCATCAAAATATGAAACTCGCGGTCGCGCAGGCCATTAGCCAGCCGCTGATCATGGTAATTGGTTCCTTTGCCTTGGCCTTTGTGCTCTATGCGGCGAGCCTCGATAGCATGAAAGCCGATTTGACCGCAGGTACCTTCGCGACCATTCTCGGCGCTATGATGGCCATGCTGCAACCCATCAAAAACCTCACGCGTGTGAACGCCGAATTTCAGCGCGGTATTGCGGCCTGTACCACGGTCTTTGAACTGTTAGATACTTTGCCAGAGTCGGATACGGGTACTTATACCGTCAAGCGTGCTAAGGGCAACTTACGTTTCGATAATGTGTCCTTCAGCTACGATGGGCAGGAGCGCCGCGCCTTAGATAATATCGACTTCGAGGTGACTCAAGGGCAAACCTTGGCCTTAGTCGGTCGTTCTGGTTCGGGTAAATCCACTATCGCCAGTCTGGTGACGCGTTTCTACACTGGCTTGGAGTCTGGCGATATTTTGCTCGATGATGTCAGCATCTATGATTACTCATTGAAATCGTTACGTAATCAAGTGGCACTTGTGTCGCAGCAAGTGACGCTGTTTAACGATACTATTGCCAACAATATCGCCTATGCCTATCCCGGCGAAGCGACCCGCGAGCAGATTATCCAAGCGGCGACCTTAGCTCACGCGATGGAGTTTATCGAGCAATTGCCCGAAGGTTTAGACACCCAAGTGGGTGAAAACGGCGTGTTATTATCGGGCGGCCAGAGACAACGTATCGCGATTGCCCGCGCTATGCTGCGCGATGCGCCTGTGCTGATCCTCGATGAAGCCACCTCGGCACTCGATACTGAATCTGAGAAGGCGATTCAGCAGGGGCTGGATAATCTACGTCAAAACCGCACCTCGGTTGTGATTGCCCACCGTTTGTCGACCATTGAAAGTGCCGATCAAATTTTAGTGGTCGATCAAGGTCGTATCGTCGAGCGCGGTACCCATAAATCCCTTCTGGAACTTGGCGGTATGTATGCCAAGTTATACCAAATGCAGTTCGGTAGCTAAATGCAGGCGCTGGTGAATAAAATCTGGTACGAGGGCCACCCATTGCGGTGGCTCTTGTTGCCGTTTTCTGTGCTATTTGCCTTGATTACTGCGATTCGTCGCAGCCTGTTTCGCTTGGGACTCAAATCTCAAACCGCATTACCCGTGCCCGTTATCGTCGTCGGTAACATTACCGTTGGCGGCAGCGGTAAAACCCCCACAGTCATCTATTTGATTGAACTGCTGCGCCAACAGGGGTTTAACCCTGGCGTCATCAGCCGTGGTTATGGTGCGGATATCCAAGGGGTCAAAGTTGTTACCGCGGCAGATAGCGCGGCGGCAGTAGGCGATGAGCCCGCCATGATAGTCGCGCGCACCAGCGTGCCTATGGTGGTGGGAGCCAAACGTGTCGATACCGCTAAGGCGTTGCTGGCAGAGTTTGCGGTAGATGTGATTATCTGTGACGATGGCTTGCAGCATTACGCCCTCGGCCGTGACATTGAGCTGGTGGTGATTGATGGAAAGCGCGGTTTAGGGAATCGTCATTTGCTGCCCGCAGGGCCGCTACGGGAAGGGG